>JAFYPH010000057.1 GCA_017547585.1 Bacteroidaceae bacterium
ATAAAACCTGTTTTTAAGTTTGACGGAGACTTGTTTTTTACTCGTCTCGTACTACTTGCTTGGTCTATTGTAAGTATTTCAATGTACTTGTTTTTCGTTTCGCTTAACGGTCTGCAGTGTGGCTCGCTTGCCCCCGTTTCCGTTTTGCGAGTGCAAAGTTACGACGACTTTTTGACATGACCAAATATTTTGACGAAAAAATTTCAAAAAATTTTGCGGTTTTTTGACGTTTTCAAGTTAATCGTCTGTAAATCAGCAGAATAAAAAATATGCTGTAAAACATGTTTTTTGAACATATTTTTCAGACTCTCGCATTTTTGACGGTTTTTGCACTTTTTACGGCTTTTTCCACCTCCCAAGTTTTTTGCGACTCTTTGCGATTTTTTAAGCATATCAGCACTTATTTTGAGCACCATGAAGATTTTTTAAGCGAACTTAGGGAATTTCCGAGAGAAACAAAGATTTTTCTTGAAGCGATGGAAGAGTTTTTGAGAGCAGCAAAAGAATTCTTGAGAGCACCACCCCGGATCATTTCGCTCGACATAAACTATCTCGACAGATGAGATAGATACTATAGATAGAATAGGTAAGAGGTAAGAGATGAAATCAAGAGACAAACGATGACAGATAGTTTAGAGAAATATCATGGAGAAGAGAGAGGAGATAGAAGCGAAGGACAAATAGAGAAGATGATGAGAGGTGATGTGAGAGATAGTGGACACAATAGAGATACGGGGACACGGCTATTGTGGAGACAGTCTTGCCCCAAAAAATACAGAACTACCATCTCAAAAACTGCGATACGGCAGGGATTGTATTTACACCTATATTATATAAGGGAGAATTTGTTTCTTCAAAAAACCATTTAAGGACTCGCAAAAGAGGCCTTATCATTTGACATACAGCAAAAATGAATGTATCTTAACGTTTTTTTACAGAAAATTAGAGGGTTAGGTTTGGTAATTAGGATAATTTGCAATAAATTTGCACACTGAAAAACTATGTCCGAATCCAAGCATATGTCTGCAAGAAGTTGCGGCCATAGAATTTCGGAATAAAAGTCATGCCTCTGTAGTTCAACGGATAGAATAGAAGTTTCCTAAACTTTAGATAGGAGTTCGATTCTCCTCGGAGGTACAATAAAACCTTGATACGCTAATTAAGTATAAATTAAACGATAATGAAATTAAAGCATTTTTTACCGGCGTTAGCGCTTGCTATTCCGGCAACAATGATGGGAGCACCTGCATATCCCGGCGTGCTTACCCACACAAACCCTGATGGAACGACAGTAGAATTCCGTCTTAATGGTGATGAGTTTTTCAACTATATGACTGATGTCGATAGGACTACTATTCTTGAGCGCAACGCAGAAGGCCGCATGGTGCCAATGATGCGCAATGGCGTTAAACTCAACGCAGACGCTTCTACTATCGAGATGCTTCGCTACGAAAGTCAGATGAAGCCTTCTCGCATCGCTACAGCTAAGGAAGCACCACAACGCATGCCAGCTTTGACAGGTGATGGTCGCACCACCTACCCTACAAACACCACAGACGTTCACAGCCTTGTAATCCTCATGGAATACGCAGATACCAAGTTTACAATGGCCGATCCGGTCGCTGCGTTCACTGACTGGCTCAACAAGCCCGGCTACAACGAGCACAATGCAGTAGGCTCGGCTAAGGACTACTACATGGCTACATCTGACAACAAGTTTGCACCTACGTTCGACGTTGTCGGCGTTGTTTCTCTTCCTGAAACAAGTGCTTACTATGTAGGCGATGGCAAATATGGTACATTCGGCAGCGCACTTACATACGCCCTCGAAGCTGTAGACGACGAAGTGAACTTTGCAAACTACGACTATGACGGCGACGGCATTGTCGACACTGTCTACTTCATCTATGCCGGCTATGGTCAGGCCGACACTTCTGACACTACAACAGTATGGCCTCACCAGTCAGTGCTTCAAGGCATGATTGGCAAGATGAAAGAAATGGACGGCGTAAACGTCAACCCATACGCAACATCTCAAGAACTCAAGGGTAGCTACCATTACATCTCTAAGGATGGCGAGTTGGCAGGTATCGGTACATTCTGCCACGAGTTTGGCCACGTGCTCGGTCTTCCAGACTTGTACGACCCGAACTATGGTTCGCAATCTATCACTCCAGCTGAATGGTCAATCATGGACCAAGGTTCATACAGCGGCGACTCTAATTGTCCTCCATTGTTCTCTGCTTATGAAAAGTGGTTATGCAATTGGCTCGAATATGACGAACTTGAAGATGGCAACAGATACGAAATTCCTACTATCGACCAAGGTGGCAAAGCATATCGTGTAAATATCCAACGTGGCACTACTACACTCACCAACGAGTACTACATCATTGAGGCTCGTCGTCAAACAGGTTGGGACACATATATCCCAGGCGAAGGCGTATTGATCTGGCACATCAACTACAACAATCAGAAATGGATCTACAACCAGGTAAACTCTGACAAGAACAAACCTGGTGTGCACATCCTTGCATCAGACGGCTCGGGCAACCCATTCAACAAAGTCTATGGTAAGACAAGTGATAGTGCTGCATGGCCAAATGCAAAATCAGGTCTCGACTACATCTATCCAGAAGGAGACATCTCATTTGCATCTTACGTAGCATCGGCTAAGAACACTACTTACTTGACCGGTATCGCTTACGATGCAGAAAACGGCGTGGGTAGCTTCGACTACAACGTTGTGAAGGAAACTCCACACGAAACAACATTGCTCCACGAAGCAACATTGCTCAAAGACGACTATGGTCGCAACACAGGTTTCAAGGTGGAATGGGACCCAGTGGAAGGTGCTACAGGCTACGCATTGACTATCTGGAGAGAAAACTCATCAGGTACAAAATACTACATCAACAGTTGCGACGAACTCAACATCGGTGAGGCTACATCATACGAAGTAAAGGGTCTCTCTAACGCTATGCTCAAGGCTACGATGTATGTATATGTGCGTGTACTCAAGGGACTTCCTTCGACAGAGATCTCTAACACAATCTCATTTGTTCCAAACGAATTGAACGAAGCATCTGTAGAAGGTATCGCAATGGACGAAGCTCCTATCTTTGGCATCCAGGGCGCAGTAGTCGCACCGGCAGCTGCTGAAATCTACAATCTCTCAGGTGTGCGCGTAGCTAATGGTGATCTCCAAGCAGGTCTATACATTGTTCGCTACAACGGCAAATCTCACAAAGTGATTGTAAAATAAGCGTAAAATCGGCCTAAAAATCCCCTTTAAGGACGAAAATAGGGCCAAAACATAAAAAAAGTGCCTCAATATGTTGGTTATTTCCAGTAAACTAACTAACTTTGTGGCACTTTTTTTAATATATTTGGGAATTGGGAAAATTTTCACAATATAATGTGCAGCTTGCCGCTCTCCCAGAAGGGAAGTTCGAGCAAGATTTTGTGTGTGATACAGATTTCTTCCGACAGATGGAAAGCATCGATGTGTTAGGCGGGGATGTAGATGTCCATCTGGAGATAACTCACAAGAATGAAGTCTACGACTTCGCATTTGAGATTGACGGAGATATCGAGATTGCATGCGACAGATGTCTTGAGCCGATGACACACATTGTCGAAGCCGACTACCACATTGTAGTGAAATATGGAATGGAATATGACGACTCCTCGGACGAAGTGCTTATCCTTCCACAAGAGCAGATGAGTCTCGATATCTCACAAATGATACTCGACACAATCCTGCTAACTATTCCTATACGCCACATCCACCAAGATGGCGAATGCAACGCAGAGATGGCAGAACGATTTATGTCGCATCTCACATCGACCGACGAGGATGAGGAAGAAGACGAGGAATAACAATCCCCGGAATGAACAAAAAAGATAGTAAAAACATAATAGATAATAACAACAAAAAATAATAATAGAAAATGGCACATCCTAAAAGAAAACAATCGAAGACCCGTACCGCGAAACGTAGAACTCACGATGTAGCAGTAGCTCCGACATTGGCTATCTGCCCTAACTGTGGTGCATGGCACATCTACCACAAAGTATGTGGCGAATGTGGCTACTACCGTGGCAAAGTGGCTATCGAAAAAGCTGCTATCTAATAAGCGTACAACAGAGTTAATGCCGCCTCCCAATGCTACCACGCCTTAGAGGTTAGTAGAGAAGGCATTCAGTTTCGCAAAGTGAGGGGGTACGGCTCTGCAAGTTTTAACGACAAGACTTGAAGAGGCGCACCTTTCACTTTAATTTTTTTAATACAACTATGCTTAACGCAAAAATAAGTGGAATAGCTTCATACGTACCTGAGGACATTCTAGACAACGAAATGCTCTCAAAGATGGTCGATACCAACGACGAGTGGATTACAACTCGCGTCGGCATCAAGGAGCGCCACATCCTCAAAGATCCAAGCAAGGGTTCAAGCTACATGGGTATCCAAGCGATCAACAAGTTGCTTGCTGAAACCGGTATCGACGCATCAGAGATCGAAATGCTGATCTGTGCGACATCCAACCCGGACTATCGATTCCCATCGACAGCCTCAGTGATGATCCATGAGAGTGGCCTCAAGAATGCCTATGGCTACGACATCCAAGCAGCATGCGCAGGCTTCATCGTCGCTGCACAAGCAGCACGTGCCTATGTCATGTCGGGATTGTACAAGAAGGTGCTCGTTGTCTGTACAGAAAAAATGTCGAGCATGACCGACTACACCGACCGTGCGACATGTCCACTCTTCGGCGACGCTGCCACAGCAGTGCTCATCGAGCCAACAGAGGAGAATGTCGGCATCATGGACGGCGAGTTTCATGTCGACGGTTCAGGCTTGCCAAACCTTGTCTACAAGGCAGGCGGCTCGGCTTGTCCGGCATCGCATGAGACAATCGACGCTCGTCAGCACTACATCTACCAAGAGGGTCGTGCTGTCTATCGTCACGCAGTAAGCAACATGCTCTCGTCTACTCTTTCGGTAATGAAACGCAACGACCTCACAATCGAAGACATCGATTGGCTCGTGCCTCATCAAGCCAACCTTCGTATCATCGAGGCTGTCGCATCTCGCACAAAAATTGACGAAGAGAAAGTGCTCGTCAATATCCAAAATCATGGCAATACAAGCGCTGCGTCTATCCCATTGTGTCTTGACCAATACAAGGACAAGCTCAAGAAGGGCGACAAGATTATGCTTACAGCATTCGGCGCCGGATTCACTTGGGGAGCCATGTATCTGGTGTGGGCAATCTAATATTCCGACAAAAATACACACAAAGGGGCAACGAAGGCATCAAGCCGACGCTTCCCCTTTTGTGCATACATAACACTACTCCATCATCAACCATTTGACACAAAACAAATATGGAAACTATCGACAACATCGCCGACTCTATAAGCTTCGCCGAGCAAGGACGCTCTGCCGAAGAGGTCAACGAAGTGATTAATGCCAAGCTCGACATCGTCGACGAACACCACAAAGCAGGCTTTGTCAACATCGTCGGCAACCCTAACGTCGGCAAATCGACTCTGATGAACGACCTCGTCGGCGAACGCATCTCCATCATCACATCGAAGGCTCAGACCACACGCCATCGCATCATGGGCATCGTCAACACGCCCGACTACCAGATTGTCTACTCCGACACTCCGGGGGTGCTGAAGCCAAAGTACAAGCTCCAAGAGTCGATGCTCGACTTCTCGCAAGGAGCTCTGACAGATGCCGATGTGCTGCTCTATGTTACGGACGTTGTCGAAGACCCGACAAAAAATCTCGACTTCCTCAATCGCGTAGCCAAAGAGAAGGTGCCTGTGATTCTTATCATCAACAAAATCGACCTCCTCAAAGGCAACGCCGACCTTATCCAAATCATCGACCGATGGAAAGAAATCCTGCCTAAAGCAGAAGTCTTCCCGACATCGGCCAAGGAGCACTTCAATGTCGACAACCTCAAGAAGCGTATCCTCGAATTGCTTCCGGTCAGCCCGCCATTCTTCGGCAAAGATGCATTGACCGACAAGCCGGCAAGATTTTTCGTCACCGAGATTATCCGCGAGAAAATCCTGCTCAACTACGACAAGGAAATCCCCTACAGCGCCGAGGTGCTCGTAGAGAAATTTGACGAGAAGGAAGAGACCATCCACATCATGGCTGTCATCTACGTCGAACGCGACACCCAGAAAGGCATCATCATCGGCCGCCGAGGCGAGAAAATCAAGCAAGTCGGCACCGAAGCTCGCAAGGAGATCGAACGCTTCTTCGACAAGCGCGTATTCCTCGAAATCTTTGTCAAAGTCGAAGATGACTGGCGCAATCGCGAAAACAAGCTCCGTGCATTCGGATACATAGAGTAAACCCCTAATTGACAACACATTAACAATCGTATAAGACAATGAGTAGACTTATAGCAATAGTGGGACGCCCCAACGTCGGCAAATCCACACTTTTCAATCGTCTGACACAGACTCGCCAAGCCATCGTCGACCCTACAGCCGGCACTACACGCGACCGCCAATACGGCAAAGTGGAATGGTGTGGCAACGAATTTTCTATCGTCGACACAGGCGGCTGGGTAGTCAACTCTGACGACATATTTGAAGAAGAAATCAATAAGCAGGTCAACATCGCTATCGAAGAGGCCGACCTCATCCTCTTCGTAGTCGACGCTTCCAACGGCGTGACCGACCTCGACGACCATGTCGCTTCTATCCTCCGTCGCTCTAAAAAGCCTATCATCTTGGTAGCCAACAAGACCGACATCGGCGACAGTCGCTTCAACATCTCCGAGTTCTACAGCCTCGGTCTCGGCGACCCATTCGACATCTCAGCTGCCAACGGCTCAGGCACCGGCGACCTCCTCGACGAAGTGGTCAAAATCTGCCCTGAAAAAGATGAAGAAGAGACCACCGAAGTGAGCGTGCCACGTTTCGCAATCGTGGGCCGTCCTAACGCCGGCAAATCATCGCTCATCAACGCATTCATCGGCGAAGAACGACACATCGTCACCGACATCGCCGGCACTACTCGCGACTCAATCTACCATCGCTACAACAAATTCGGCTTCGACTTCTATCTCGTCGACACAGCCGGCATCCGCAAGAAGCAGAAGGTCAACGAAGACATCGAGTACTACTCTGTCATCCGTTCGATCCGTGCCATCGAAAACTGCGATGTCTGCATCCTCATGATCGACGCCACACGCGGCATCGAGTCGCAAGATGCCAACATCTTCCAACTCATTCAGAAAAACCGCAAGGGACTCGTCGTGTGTGTCAACAAGTGGGACATCGCCGAAGACAAGAGCCTCGAAGCACAAAAGCGCATGGAAGCCGCTATCCGCGACCGTTTCGCTCCATTCACCGACTTCCCTATCATCTTCGGCTCAGCATTGACCAAGCAGCGCATCTACAAGGTGCTCGAGACTGCAGTGGAGGTCTACAAGCACCGCACAACAGTCATCCCGACTTCGCAGCTCAACACCTACATGCTCGACATCATCGCTCAGACTCCTCCACCATCCAACAAGGGCAAGTTTGTCAAAATCAAATATGTCACTATGCTCAAGGAGTCAGTCATACCGACATTTGTCTGCTTCTGCAACCTCCCTCAGTGGGTGAAAGAGCCATATCGCCGTTTCCTTGAAAACAAAATCCGCGAACGCTGGAATTTCAACGGCACCCCGATCGCAATATTCATGCGCGAGAAATAATCACCAAGACACTTGCCCTCCGGCAAGTGTCTTTTTCTTTCCTCCTCTCTGCATCTGCCGACCTCAACCCGAAAGATTCCCCTCAACAAATAGAATGACTTCCAATGTAGAAGATTTAATGAGGAGGCGCCTTTTATGTTTGTCGGACCTTTTGGGCCTTTGTTATCTATAAGATTACGAAGCGACAGTCTAATACCGCCCGTAGATGGCGAAAAATGTGAAAACTCAGGGGCAAAACATATGCGAAAATGTGAAATTCCACCTTAAAACATATATGATTATGTGAAAATTCAGCCCAAAATATATGCGAAAATGTGAAAAACACCCCTATTTTGGCATGGAAAATGTGAAATATCTCCCAAAAATTTGTGCTAATCCAATGAAAATCAAGACATTGACATCAATTCAAACCATTAACCTTAAAAGTTACTCAAATTTAGGTTGGTTTTTCAACCCGAAAGTCCTGATAAATAATGATTATTTAAGGCGTAGAGATTTGGTGATGTGGCGGATTTGTGGTAATTTCGCAGTAGATTAGCATCGGTCTCTGATGATGACCGATGATTTCGTGTGTATGAATGTGGCTTCTATAAATTGATTATGGGAAACCTCTATAAATTGCTTTATAGTCAGTTTTCACCGGAATATTATTAAAAGCTCTTTAGAATATATCGTATGGCAAAAGGCGGAAAATATTATGTGGTGTGGGTAGGTGTCGAGCCGGGCGTCTACGACTCTTGGGAAGAAGCCCAAGAGCAGGTGGCTAATTATCCCGGCGCGAAATACAAGAGTTTTCGCTACCAAGATGAGGCTATCGCAGCCTATCGCAATCAGTCGGACGAAAATCTCGACATCCTTGTCTCCCTCGCCGAGCGCGAAAAGCCTCGCATCGTAGACTATAGTGCTTTTCCGGAAATAGATCTTACGGCCATGGCTGTCGACGCTTCATGTCTGGGCAATCCCGGTCGCATGGAGTATCAAGGTGTCGACGTGGCTACAGGCGAGAAGATTTTCCGCATCGGTCCGTTTGACGATGCGACCAACAATATCGGTGAATACCTGGCGTTGGTGCATGCCCTGGCTCTGACTCATAAGCAAGGCATCGCTCGCACCATCTATTCCGACTCTCGCACTGCCATGGCATGGGTGCGCAATCGTCGTGCCAATACCACACTTGCCCCGACTGC
This sequence comes from Bacteroidaceae bacterium, assembly GCA_017547585.1. Classification (GTDB taxonomy): domain Bacteria; phylum Bacteroidota; class Bacteroidia; order Bacteroidales; family Bacteroidaceae; genus HGM04593. The sequence continues at coordinate 8,924 of JAFYPH010000057.1, forward strand.
TCGCAACGCCAAAGTCATCGAGCTGATCCGACGTGCCGACCTATGGTTGCAGACTCACACTTGGAACAATCGTATCATAAAATGGGAGACCGAAATTTGGGGCGAAATCCCCGCCGATTTCGGTAGAAAATAGACGGAAGACCACTCTATACAATCGTCCCATATCTTTTCACCCTTCAACCGACAGTTTCTCAGATGGATATCAAGGCTTTATCAGAAATATTCGCCACCCCGGCCCGCATCAAGGCTTTGTCTGCACTCTTTGCCGAGCGTAAGACTCGTCGCATACGCCTTAACGGACTCGAAGGCTCGGCTCCCGCATTGCTTTTTGCATCGCTCAAAAAGACCAAACAGCCGTTTCTGATTATTGCCGACGATTTCGACACCGCCGGCTATGTCTACCACGACATCTGCCAGATTCACGGCGACGAGAGGGTGAAGATTCTGCCCAGCGGCTACAAGCGCGACATCAAGTATGGCCAAATAGATGCTCCGTCGCAGATTTTGCGTACTGAGGTGTTCAACTCTTGGGGCAATAAGCAGACCGGCTGGGTGGTGACATGCCCCGAAGCTTTAGCTGAGAAAGTGCCATGCCGCGAGCGACTCGACGAGTCCACCATCGAGGTGAGCATCTCCGACAAGACGACGATGTCGGCGCTGCTTCAACGCCTGCGCGACCAAGGCTTCTGCCAGACCGATTATGTCTACGAGCCCGGCCAATATGCCAAGCGCGGCTCTATCCTCGACGTCTATTCCTACGCCAACGAATTGCCGTTTCGCATCGACTTCTTCGACGACGAGATAGACTCCATACGCTCATTTAATGTCGAAACTCAGCTCTCCGAGCAACGCCACGACAGCATCAGCATCATCTCTGCCATGCAACACGAGGCCAAGACCGACATGGTCTCGTTTCTCGACTTCATTGACGAGAAGACCATCATCATCTGTCAGTCGGTCGGTTGGCTCATGTCGCGCATCAAAGCCATCACCTCTTCGACCATCTCGTCGGCAACCATCATAGCCAACGAGGGCGACCGCAATGCCATGGACCATGTGGTCGATGGCGAGGCCTTCTGCGAGCGACTGATGCAATTCAAGATTGTCGAGTATGGCGCTGCGGTCGATGGCGTGACAGCATTGCAAGCAGATGCCGAGCTCAATTTCAACTGCTCGCCGCAAGCCCTCTATCACAAGAATTTCGACCTCATATCCGATAGCTTCTCGCGTCACATCAGCGACGGCTACGGTCTCTATATCCTCAGCGATTCGCCCCACCAGACCGATCGCCTCAAACACATCTTCGACGACCGTGGCGACGACATCGCTTTCACTGCCGTCGAGCGCACGCTCCACCAAGGATTCGTCGACCACGACATCAAGGCATGCTTCTTCACCGACCACCAGATTTTCGACCGATTCCACAAGTACAACCTCAAGAGCGACCGCGCTCGCTCAGGCAAATTGGCGTTGAGCCTCAAGGAATTGAATCAGATTGAGGTCGGCGACTACATAGTCCATATCGACCACGGCGTAGGCGTATTCTCCGGACTTGTACGCACCGATGTCAACGGAAACGTGCAGGAGATGATCAAACTCACATACCTCAACGACGACATCATTTTCGTATCTATCCACTCGCTCCACAAACTATCAAAATATCGCGCTAAAGAGGGCGTACCACCGAAGGTCAACAAACTCGGCACAGGCGCTTGGGCTCGCATCAAAGAGCGCACCAAGACCAAGATGAAGGACATCGCTCGCGACCTCATCAAGCTCTACGCCGCACGCCGCGAAGAGAAAGGCCACGCCTTTGCTCCCGACTCCTACCTCCAGCACGAACTCGAAGCCAGCTTCATTTACGAAGACACGCCCGACCAGCTCCGTGCCACTCAAGCCGTCAAGGCCGACATGGAGTCAAGCCGACCGATGGACCGCTTGATATGTGGCGACGTCGGCTTTGGAAAAACCGAAATTGCCATCCGAGCAGCATTCAAAGCAGCGGTCGACGGTAAGCAGACAGCCGTGCTCGTGCCGACCACCGTGCTCGCACTCCAGCACTATCGCACCTTCTCCGAACGCCTCAAAGAGCTACCCGTCAAAGTCGACTTCATCTCACGCGCTCGTAAGCCAAAAGATGTCAAGAAGATAGTCGCCGACCTTGCCGAAGGCAAAATCGACATTCTCATCGGCACCCACAAGATTATCGGCAAAGAAGTGAAATTCAAAGACTTAGGTCTGCTCGTAGTCGACGAAGAGCAGAAATTCGGTGTAGCCGTCAAAGAGCGACTCAAGCAACTCAAAGTCAATGTCGACACACTGACAATGTCGGCGACACCCATCCCGCGCACGCTCCAATTCTCGCTCATGGGTGCCCGCGACCTCAGTTCGCTCAACACCCCGCCCGCCAACCGCCAACCTATCGTCACATCAGTCTCGTCATTCAACGACGACACCATAGCCGAAGCCATCAACTTTGAGCTCAGTCGCAACGGCCAAGTATTCTTCATCTGCAATCGCATCGAGCAACTACGCGATGTCGAAAACACCATCCGTCGCCTTGTGCCCGACGCCCGAGTCGTCACAGGCCACGGCCAAATGCCACCCGAGCAACTCGAAAAATCCATACTCGACTTCGCCAACCACGACTACGACGTACTCCTTTCGACCACCATCATCGAGAGCGGCATCGACATGCCAAACGTCAACACCATCATCATCAACAACGCCCAAAACTTCGGCCTCTCCGAGCTCCACCAACTACGCGGTCGCGTCGGTCGCAGCTCACGCAAAGCGTTCTGCTATCTCCTCGTGCCACCCGTCAAGCCACTCAGCGTAGCGGCACGCCGTCGCCTGCAAGCCATCGAGAGCTTCTCCGACCTCGGAGCAGGCATACACATCGCCATGCAAGACCTCGACATTCGCGGTGCCGGCAACCTCCTCGGTGCCGAACAATCAGGCTTCATCGCCGACCTCGGCTACGAGACATATCAGAAGATACTCAAAGAATCGGTGCTCGAACTCAAGACCGAAGAATTTGGCGACACATTCACCGACGAAAACGACGGCAAAGTGGAAGAATTTGTGGCCGACTGCACCATCGAAAGCGACATGGAACTACGCATCCCTGCCGACTACGTGCCGCAAGAAGGCGAACGCATATCCCTCTACCAAGAACTCGACAACATGGAACGCCTCCAAGATGTCGAAGCATTCCGCGACCGCCTGCGCGACCGATTTGGGGCAATACCATTGGTGACACAAGAGCTCATACTCATCGTGCCACTACGCTCCCTCGCTAAGCGACTCGGCATCGAAAAACTCTACCTCAAGCAAGGCAAAATGTTCCTCTACTTCGTCGACGGAGCCAACCAAGCCTACTACCACTCGCCTGCATTCGGCCGAGTGATCAACTACATGCAACTCCATGCCAACCGATGCCAAATCCGCGAGAAAAACGGCAAACGCTCCCTCATAATCAACTCAGTCGCAAGCGTCGAAACAGCCCTCCACATCCTCACCACCATCCACTCCCTCCCCGCCATCTGATGAATGCGTGATGTGAAATCCTAATAGACAAATGTGATTTATTGATAAAAAAGTATATACTTAGGCAATACAATAGATTATTTCGTATATACTGATATATCTGAATATTTCTCCCTGATTAAATTTAAGACGTTAATCTATTTATACAATCTCCAAAAGCTTAGATAAATCCTCTTTTGTCATAAGTTAAAATCAGGCAATAAATTATTAAAGGTCAAGAATTGAAATTTATTTCAATCTGACCTGAAAATTCAACTTAAACGACAATGTTCCATCTACCTCTTTTACAATAGTAGCATACTCATGGCGAGATGTACTTGATCGTTCCAAATATGCATTTGAGAATAAATAGTCCTCAAATCGGTTGCGGTCATAAAAGTGGTAGCAAAGTATCTCACCATCCTTTTTCACTACCAAGTAACCACCATTGGCGTCAAACCTGCCACTCCATGCTGTTGCCGGCATCATGCCCAATGCTGCCGAAGTTAATAGATGTTTGATTTTGTAGGCATAAAATGGAGAAGTCTGTTCTATATCATATTTTAAGGGATTGGTTTCTGTAATCCTTTCTGCCAATTCTTTCAATGTTGAAACACCGGTATTCAGTTGTTCCAATAATAAGTTTGCAATAATAGTAGGCAAATCGCCATCAAGCATAACAAGGTTGTTTCGGAATGTAGAATTGTCCACTTTGTCGAAAACCAATGACGCACCTTTATTCTTTATGGCATTCACTCTTTCAATAACTTTATTACGTTTGGGATTGATGGAATTGATTGCTGTTATTTCATCATCTGAAAAATTAACTCCGGTTATCTTAAAGTTAAAATTGGTGGCTTTACTTGCATTCAACAATGTCGAATCACCTCCTAATTGAGACTTGATACTGAATCCCATTTCAGAGTTGATTTTTGTTCTGCGGTCGTGCAATATGATTCGAATATCGGTCTTATCAGAAGATTTTGCCTTCAACGAATGGCAATAAATGCTGTCCATGAATACTTCTATTTTAGGTACTCCGAAGGCTCCGTCATTTTCATTTATGGCTTTCAACAGATTCTCTGCTTCGACAAGGAATACCGACGCAGGAATACGCAACAATTCCTCACCTGCCGGTGTCTGAATTACTACGTCTTTGTCTTGCAGTCTGTAATTATAGTTACCGTCTTTCTCTTGACGAAGAATCATAATTATTGGGTAGAACAGGTCTTGAATCTTATTCAGATCTTGGTCACCTGCATATACTTTCCCTTCTCCTAATAATTTGAGCAATGTGTATATTTCACTCCATTCTCCCTTATTTCCTGTCAGTGCCATATTGAATAGATTTTGATAGGTTAATTCTTTTAATGATTTCTTCAGCTGTGGCTTGGATTGCAGGAACAGCAACAGAATTTCCGAACTGTTTATATGCAGATGCATCAGCAACACCGATTATAAAATTATCCGGGAAACCTTGTAAACGGGCCCATTCTCTCGGTGTCATTCTTCGTAAGCCGTCTCGATTGATTTCTCCTTTAATATTGGTAACAGGGGTGAAGTCTTCAAGCCTGGTATCGATAACAAGATTACGTTCCCTTCCCATTCCTCCGACAACAATGGCATTTGCCACTCCGTTATCGGGAATTATTTCATAACCGAATCCATTGCCTTTGGCTGCGTGTCTCTCCTTATGTGCCACAAGGGTTTTCACATATTGAGTGGATAGATAGTATTTGGCAGAAACGGTATGCTCTTCCTTAATATCAGCGAATGTTTTGGTCTTATCTGTCGGTGACGGATAAGTGAATTCGTTTACATTTTGGTCTTTTCTGAAACCAACAATATAAACTCTTTCCCGATGTTGCGGTACTCCAAAATTCATTGCATTCACTATCTGAGGGTCTGGTACATAATAATCCAAATCTTCCCTTAAAACTTTTAATATGGTCTGAATGGTCTTTCCTTTATCATGAATGAGTAATCCTTTGACATTTTCCAAGAAGAATGCTTTAGGACGCTTACGACGGATGATTTCAGCCACATCAAAAAATAATGTACCTCGTGTTTCTTCGAATCCCAATCTTTTACCGGCTAAAGAAAAAGCTTGGCAAGGGAAGCCTGCACACAAGACATCGAAATCGTCCGGTATAAATGCTTTAGTAGTTTCTTTGGTAATATCACCGAAAGGAACCTCGCCATAATTCAAAAGATATGTCTTTTGAGCTTGTGCGTCCCATTCGGAAGAAAATACACATTTACCGCCAAGGTTCTGCAACGCCATTCTGAACCCTCCAATACCGGCAAATAAATCTATGAATGTAAAATGAGAGTTTTCTTTTGGTAAAAAGGGTACGGAAAATAAATCCGAAAACAAAGAATATTGGGCGCTGACATCCGAGGCGCAATTTGCTTCGGCGGTCTTTTGATGAACATTATATATGTCCTCTATCAATCCTTCGGCTTTGCTCTCATAAGGCTTTGCGTATTTGCATCCTTGATTATGGAGATAGTGGGATACTATTGCCATTTGTTCCTCAAATGGTAAGATTGTTCCATCTTCATTTAATGAATGAGGACCATAAAACTGCATTGAGATTTTGCTACCGCCACACATTTGTGTAATAGCTATTTTGTCGGTCGCTTTTGTTTTAGCGTTCATATAGTTTAAAATTCTATTTATGCATTTATCAGATTCCTTTATTATCTCCGTTTCCCAAAAACGAAAAACTTTCCAGCCATCTATTTGTAAGTGTGTATTGACTTCTTTGTCTCTTTCTATATTTCTTTCAATTTTAGAATGCCAAAATTCGCAATTACTTTTATGGTCGTTTTTTCGTTTTTCCCAATTTCTGCCATGCCAAAATTCTCCATCACAAAATATCGCAATTTTCATTTTTCTAATAACAAAGTCGGGCTTCCCATAAACAGTCTTATCATTTTTGCGATATCTTACACCTGCGTTCCACAACATTTTGCCAAACAAAATTTCAAGTTTGGTGCCTTTCCCTTTGTTTGCCGACATATTTTTATATCGTTGTTCTTTTGTCAGGCGATCCATTGTCTTTGCGTATTTGAAAACAGTAGACGTTATATCTAAAATACAAAAATACTTATTTAATTTGAGATTGATTGTCTATAATGCCAATAAACATAAAATAGCAATGCTTTTTTATTATAAAACGTTCAATTCTTCCAGTTTTGGATTAACTTTGAATTAGTTCTCCTAACCTCTCACTCTCATTGAAACACTAAAGTAAACTTTGTGTTTCGCTCGTTTATTCGTATCTTTGCCCCACGATAAAAGAGAAACACAAAATGAAAATATTGGTAACCGGAGCAAGCGGGTTCATAGGCAGTTTCCTCGTCGACGAAGCCCTGTCGCGAGGCTGCGAAGTATGGGCAGGCGTTCGTGGCAGCAGCAGTCGTGCATTCCTGCAGGACGCGCGCATAAAGTTTATCAACCTCGACTTTGGCAACAGAGAGAAACTCGACGCGCAGCTGGCAGCCTTTGCCGCCGAGAATGGCCGCTGGGACTACATTATACACGCAGCAGGAGTCACAAAATGCCTCAACAGCGACGATTTTATGCGCGTCAATTTCGACGGCACGAAAAATTTCATCGAGGCTCTCGCGCAGTGCACGATGCTGCCCGAAAGATTCCTCTACCTCAGTTCGCTCAGCATCTTCGGCCCCGTGCACGAGCAGCAGCCGTACACCCCCATCCTCGACACCGACACCCCCTGCCCGAACACCGCCTACGGTCGCAGCAAGCTCGCCGCCGAGGAGTTTATCAAAAGTTTCCCCGGCCTTCAATATGTAATCTTCCGCCCCACGGGAGTCTACGGCCCCCGCGAGAAAGACTACTTCAAGATGGTGCAGAGCATTGCCGCGCACGTCGATTTTTCTGTCGGCTACAAGCCTCAAGTGATTACCTTCATCTATGTTAAAGACCTCGTGAAGGCAATATATATGGCCATCGACAAGGGCGTCGCGGGCCGCAGCTACTTTGTCAGCGAGCCTTGCGGATACGATAGCCGCAGCTTCAGCGACTACATACAGGCCGAGCTTGGAGTTCGCCGCGTGCTTCGCATAAAAGCCCCTCTGTGGGTGCTCAAGGCAATCTCTGTCTGTGCCGAGGCCATTGCCCGCGTCACAAAAAAGGCAAGCACCCTCAACAGCGACAAATACAATATTATGAAGCAGCGCAACTGGCTCTGCGACACTACGCCCATAGAAAAAGAGCTGGGATTCTCCATCGACTACCCGCTGCAGCAGGGCACAAAGGAAATGATTGAATGGTACAAACAAGAAAAATGGATATAAAATTTTTACAAAGAGAGGAGCGCCGCTACAAGCTCCTCGCCGTAGAGAAGCTCAACATCCTCTACAATCTGCTGACGACAATCTTCATCATCGTCCTCTTCGATAGTCTGAACAATCCGCAGAAGATGCTCACCGATAGGTTTTTCATCCTGTTGCTGACATTCGTGCCCATATTCATCTACACCCGCTACCCGTCGCCCGCGACGCGTTTCCTGCGAATAGCGGGGCAGCTGTCGTTGCTCTCATACTGGTACCCCGACACCTTCGAGTTTAACAGAATATTCACCAACCTCGACCACATTTTTGCCGGACTCGACCTCTCGCTCTTCGGCTGTCAGCCTGCGCTGATGTTCGAGCAGGTGTTCAGCAGTTTCTGGGTGCGCGAGGCATTCAATTTGGGCTATTTTGCCTACTACCCGATGATTGCTTCCATCGTCTTTTTCTATTTCTTTGCCCGTAACAAAGAGGTTGAGCGCTGCACATTCATATTGGTAGGCTCGTTCTACATTTTCTATATAATCTATATGTTCCTGCCTGTCGCAGGCCCGCAATTCTATTTTCCCGTCATCGACCCCGCGCTTGTTGCCGGTGGTCCCTACCCCGAGATTGGCAACTACTTCAATCTGCACCCCGAAATAAGCATTGCGCAGAGCGGCAAGGGTGGCCTCTTTACCCATCTTGTGGGAATGGCCCAGGCCTCGGGCGAGCGCCCAACAGCAGCCTTCCCAAGCTCGCACATTGGAATCTCCACGGTGATTATAATCCTTGCGTGGCGCGCAAAAAAATGGCTCTTCTTCTCGTTGCTGCCATTCTATGTGCTTCTCTGTTGCGCCACCGTTTATATAAAGGCCCACTACCTTGTAGACGCCTTTGCGGGAGTGGCTACGGGAGTGCTCTTCTACCTGCTCACGGCAAAGATTTTCGATAAATATATGAAGGAATAAACAAAGAAGCAGCCACACGGCTGCTTCTTTGCTGTTGTATAGCCCTTTAAGGCTTTATCGTTCCGTCGGGCGCAACGTGTATGTTCACCTCTCTGTCTCCACGCTCAAGGTCGATGCTGTAGTGTGGCCCTTCGGGCGTCTCGGCGTACTCTGCATCATCAATGCGGTAGTTGGGGTAGGCAGCGGTTGCTGCCGCTCTTACAGCCTCGGGCAGGCTCGCCACTGCAACGTCCCACGTGGTCATCACCCACGCATCGTTCTTGTCGAAATATACATCCTTCTTTGTCGTCGCGTCGTAAATCTCCACCTCTAAAAGGTTGTACTTGTACTCCGATTCGAGAATTCTTGCATCGGGGTAGTGTGTGCTTATATAGTTTCTCACCTTCTCGTTTATTGCAGCGCCATTGTCATCGTCGTCGCAGCTTGTGGCTCCCACTGTGAGCGCAAGAAGCATCATCATTGATAAAATCTTTTTCATGGCTTTCTCTTTTTTGTAGTGTGTAACATCTGTTTGGTTGTTTAGTCGTCAATATCTATAATGTTGAATTTTGTGTCGAATGTAAGCTCCAATCGGTTCGAGAGTCTCAATTCGTAGTCTATTCTGTCGCGCTCAATCTTCATCACCTTGACGTCGGGGTAGTTTGCCTTCACGTACTTCATTATCTGTGCAGGAACGATGGGGGTGGGTACCGACGAGTGGCGGCAATCGACCTCTTTCCACTCTCCGTTGCGGTTGAACTCAACCTTTGTGCCGTCGGCGAGCATCACTTCGTACGACTTTTCCATAAATTCGCGCTCCTCCTTGACGTATGTTATTTTTGTGTCTGAAAAGTAGCGGTCGATGAACTCCTGCGACTTTTTCGGCAGATTCTCCTTTGCAATCAAACGGTCGTTGTCGGCGTTTGCTGCGATTACACCCATTGAAAATACGGCTAATAAAATAACGATTAACTTTTTCATAATTCTTCTTTTTTATTGGGTTAAATAATTCTTTTAACAATTTTTCTACTGCGAAGGTTACACCCGATTCTGAAAAGAATCTGAAAAAGCGAAAAATTTCTGTTTTTTTGAAGAATTTTTTCTAAACTGCAATATTTAGCCTGCCCGCCAGCCCGATTACGGTGGCAGGATAGTGAAGAAAAAGGTGTTTGTAAAATAGCGTCGAGGATGCATATATAAAGAAATAAGAGGCAACAATCGTTGCCTCTTATTCTGTTTATGATTATGATTATTGATTACTTTCCGTATCTTGCAATTTTCTTAATCATCTTGGGAATGTCGGTGTTGTCGATTACTCCGTCGAAGTTCTCGGCGCCGGCACCAATTGCAAAGAGGGGCACGAAACTTGCCGAGTGGTTGGGGCCTGCCCACGAGAGAAGAGCCTTGTGGTTAATCATCTGCTTCGCTCTTGTGGCGATAGATGTGAGTTTGCTCTCGCGTTTAGCAATGTCGGTTGTTGCGTATGCCTGCTCGAAGTATGCTCTCAGTTCGTGAGTTTCCTCTTTTGTGAGTTCCACTGTCTCGCCAATGCCGAAGTTCTCTTTCAAAAGCTCCATCACTCTCTCCCAGCGAAGCTCCATTCTTGCGCGGCTCGCACGACGCAGGATAGAGCCCATTCTGTCGGCGCTCACCTTCTGTCCGGCGAGTATCTTAAGGTTAAGAGCGTAGGCACCGCTGTAGCCGAGTACAAGACCGCCTGTCTCGTGGTCGGCTGTAACTACGATGAGTGTCTCATTGGGGTGTTTCTTGTAGAACTCGTATGCTACCTTGATGGCGTTGTCGAAGTCGATAACCTCGTTGAGCATTGTTGCGCCGTCGTCGGCGTGCGATGCGTAGTCGATTTTACCACCCTCTACCATCAAGAAGAAACCTTTCTTGTTCTTCTTGCTCAAATACTCAATACCGACCTCTGTAATCTGCGCGAGTGTAAGGTCGCCCTCTTCGCGGTCGATAGCATAGGGAAGGTCGCTTGCAACCTCTTTCTGGTAGAGCATCAGTTTCTTTGCATTTTTGCCATTCTGCTTGTAGTCGTCGAAGCCGCGAGCGATTGTGTAGCCCTGCTCTTTTGCAGCAGCGTAAATCTCTTCGCGTTTCTCGGCTGCACACAAAAGGTCGCCACCTGCGTAGTAGTCGTAGTCGGCTTTGAGCATGTCTTCTGCAATCTCTGCGTAGCGTGAGCGTCCCGGCTGGTGAGCATAGAATGCTCCGGGTGTTGCGTGGCTGACACTTACGGTAGAAGATACTCCCACTGCGTAGCCTGCCTCTTTAGCTGCGTGTGCAACACTGTATACGGGCTCGTTCTCCATTGTCACGCCCAAGTAACCATTCTTGGTCTTGCTGCCCGTGGCGAGTGCTGTACCCGACGCTGCCGAGTCTGTAACGCCGTTGCTCTTCGAGAATGTCGATACAAACGCGCTGTTTGTGAACTGTGTGAAGCTGAGCTTTGTGGGGCGGCCAATCTCTCCTTGAAGCTCTCCCAAATAGTACTCTGTACCGATTACGTGTGAGGGGCCCATTCCGTCGCCGATGAAGTAGAATACATACTTCGGGGTCTTTGCGAAGCTTGCCAATACCAATAGCAACAGCAAGCATGTTCCAAATACTCTTTTCATTTTCTTAGTTTGATTTTGTTGTTTGTTTATATAAACTTATTTTTTTACTCTTTCGGGTGGCCGTTTCTGCCGATGAAAAGGATGTTTCCTGTCTCTCTTTCCCTTATTATATATATAAAGGGTCGGTTGATTACCATGTTTTTGGGCTTCGGAGGGCCGGCAGCCATTGCCATGAGCGCAACGGATGTCACTGCTGCAGCCTCGGCGCCCTCTTCGTCCACCTTCACGAAGGTTTTCTGAAGGACGTCGCCTATGCACAGCCCCTCTTTGCTCAATGCGCTGAAGTTGGCCTTGCCGGGGGTGAACGCGTCGCTCATTCCCAGGCTCTGCAGGGTGCTCTTGAGGCTTTTGCCATACTCGGCCTTGTAGCGCGGCAGGCTCAGGTTCACCTCCTCTTTCTCGCTCTCTCTGTACCATGTGTCGAAGTTCTCGGCGAGCAGCTGCACGCTCTTGTCCATCGTCACGCCCTCGCGAGGCAGTATAAAGAGCATGTGAAATTTCTCTTCTCCGAAGGGCTTCATCACCATCTGCACATTCTCGTCCTCGTAGTAGTACATCTTGTCATTCTGATGCATCATCTGCACCTTTATCTTTTCGCCATTCTCTTTTGTGAACTCCTCCTCTTTTGTGCGCTTTTTGTTGAAAGTGGATGTCCAGCGGCCATTGAAGTAGAGGGCGTTAATAAGGAACAGCTGTGTCATGGGGTCAATCTCCTTTACAATTTCGGTGATCTTCCCGTTGGTCTTCTGCGAACACCAGTCGTTGATAGCCTCCACAGCCGCCGCGTCGAACTTTATGTTCTTGACGGTTGCGTCGTAGTATGCGGTGTTGCTCTTCTCGAACTCCTTCTTTATTTTGAAATTCTCGTTCACCCACATTGAGTTTGCAATGCCCACGGTGACTCTTTCGGGGTCGAGGGTGCTCAGACGCTTGATGATTTTCTGCTGATAGGCGTTTATCTTCTCTGCGTCGTTGCCGGGGAATCCAAGCGTTGCGTACATCTGCTCGCGTGTGGTGCCCTCGGCACCGTTGGCAGTCATCGACAGCGCCCACGATGCGCTCAGCGGCGAGAGACAGAAATTGTCGTTGCCCTTCTCCTCTTTGTGCATCTGCGCGAACATCTTCAGCGCAAACTTATTTGCCTCGTCGGCAGTCTCGAAATCCTGCTCGCTCATCTGTGTCGTCGGCGCACTCTGCACTGTCTGTGTGGCTGTGCCGCACGATGCTAATGTTGCTGCCGTTGCCATTATGAAAAGTGCTTTTTTCATCTTCTTATTGTTAGAAAAGGAATCGTGTAATGTCATTGTAGGTTGCCAGCAGGAACAGTCCCAGCAATATTATCATTCCCACCATCTGTGCATACTCAAGGAACTTGTCGCTGGGCTTGCGGCCGGTGATTACCTCCACAAGCAAGAAAAGCACGTGTCCGCCGTCGAGTGCGGGGATGGGCAGAATGTTCATGAATGCAAGCACGATAGAGAGGAAGGCTGTCATCAGCCAGAATCGGTGCCAATCCCACACTGAGGGGAACATGCTGCCGATTGTTCCGAACATTCCCACCGACTTTGCACCCTCGCTCGAGAATACATATTTAAAGTCGCTCACGTAGCCTTTGAGTACGTTGCAACCATATTTCACTCCTGCGGGGAACGACTCAAAGAAGCTATACTCATGCACCACAGGGGTGTAGCCAAGCTCGCGGGGCATCACTCCCAGCTTGTAGGTAGAGTCCACGTTGGCTGTCAGGGCAACCTCTTCGCCGCCTCTGATGGCTGCGATGTTCACGCTGCTGTTGCCTGCGGCCTTTGCCTCTTCGAGGGCGGCCATCAGCTTGTACCACGAATCGATGCTCTTTCCGGCGATGCTCACGATGCTGTCGCCACGCTGCACGCCTGCAAGGGCAGCCACGCTTCCGGGCAGAATGCTGTCGACAACTGCGGGTATTCTATACTGCATGAAAGGAGTCTCTTTGCCAATATCCAAAAGCCCGAACTCCTCGGGGATTGCGATTGTAACCTCCTGGCCGCCACGCATCACTGTCACGTTCTTCTCGTCGATAATCTTACGCAAAAGGTCGACGTCGTATTTTTTAAGGTCGTCGCCGCCGCTGCGCAGCAGAATGTCGCCGTCGACAAAGCCAATGGCCTTGGCATTCTCGTTGAACTCCATTCCGTATGTGGCCTTCTGCACATCGTAGTAGCTCTCGCCCCATGTGAAGAGTATCATCGAGTAGATGAAAAGGGCGAGTATAAAGTTAAAGAGCACTCCTCCAATCATTATAAGCAGACGCTGGTAGGCGGGCTTTGCGCGGAACTCGTAGGGCTGCGCAGGCTGCTTCATCTGCTCGGTGTCCATCGACTCGTCAATCATTCCCGAGATTTTGCAATATCCGCCCAGGGGCAACCATCCGATGCCATACTCTGTGTCGCTGTTCTTGGGCTTCCATTTGAAGAGTGAGAATTTATAGTCGAAGAAAAGGTAGAATTTCTCTACTCTCACCTTGAATATTCTCGAAAAGATAAAATGGCCGAACTCGTGAATGAGCACCAGCAAACTCAGTGCCATTATCAACTGAAGGGCGCGTATGAAAAATATCTCCATAAAATTTATTTAATCTGTATCTATTTAGGGTTAAACATCTTTATTGCCGTATGGGTTTTTATATCCATCCTTCGACCATGCGTCTCGTCTGCTTGTCTGTGTCGAAGAGGTTGTCGAGTGTGGGCTTCAGACGATAGTCTACACTCTGCATCGCTCTCTCAATCAGTCGACTCATCTCTGTGAACTTTATCTTCTCCTTCAGGAAGGCTGCCACGCACACCTCATTTGCGGCGTTAAGCACGCAGGGCATGTTTCCGCCCATTGTCAGCGCATGGTAGGCAAGCTGCAGGTTGGGGAAACGCTCGGTGTCGGGCTGCTCGAAGGTGAGCTCCTTCATCGTTGAAAAGTCGAGACGCTCGAAACTCGACGAGAGTCGTGTGGGGTAGGAGAGTGCGTACATTATGGGCAGACGCATGTCTGGCGTTCCCAGCTGGGCCTTCACCGCTCCGTCGGCAAACTGCACCATCGAGTGTATCACCGACTGTGGGTGTACGACAACCTCAATCTCCTCGGGCTTCACTCCGAAGAGCCATTTTGCCTCGATAACTTCGAGGCCTTTGTTCATCATCGAGGCCGAGTCGATGGTTATCTTGGCGCCCATGCTCCAGTTGGGGTGCTTCAGCGCCTGTTCTTTGGTCACTGTCTCAAGCTGCTCTTTGCTGAATGTGCGGAAGGGGCCGCCCGAGGCTGTCAGTATAATCTTCTCCACTCTGTTGTCGCTCTCTCCGGCGAGGCACTGGAAGATTGCCGAGTGCTCCGAGTCGACCGGCAGAATGGGCACCTGATGCTTCATTGCAAGCTCGTTGATGAGCTCGCCGGCAACCACCATCGTCTCTTTGTTGGCGAGGGCAATGGCCTTTCCTGCCTTTATGGCCTCGATTGTGGGGCGCAGTCCCGCAAAGCCCACGAGCGCCGTAACAACAATGTCTATGGGCTGCGACTGCACTATCTGGCAGATAGCATCGTAGCCTCCGTACACCTTTATGGGAAGGTCCTGAAGGGCCTCTTTCAGCTGCTCGTATTTCTCTTCGTTGGCGATTACCACCGCCTCGGGCTGGAATTTGCGCGCTTGTTCGATGAGCTCTTCCACGCGGTCGTTGGCTGTCAGGGCGTACACTTCGAAACATTCGGGGTGTTCCTCGACCACCTGCAGTGTCTGTGTGCCTATAGAGCCTGTGGAGCCAAGCACGGCTATCACTCTTTTATTTTTTTCTGTCATCTTTTGTGTGTTTTTTGTGTCGTCTGCCCTGCAACAGCGTGCCGGCAGACTATATGCTTTTTTTGTTAGAATGCAATGTATATTTCGGGGTTCAGGGGCTCGCCTCTGTGCCACAGCTCAAAGTGCAGGTAGGGCTTTTTTCGCTGCTCCTCTTCTGTTGCCTCGTCCAGCGAAGCGATAACCTCGCCGCTTGTCACTCTGTCGCCTGTCTTTTTCAGGACGGTACTGCAGTTGCGGTACACAGAGGTCAGATTCTGCTTGTGCTGTATCACCAGCATATAGCCGTCGTTGGCTGTGTAGTCGCTCATGATGACCGTTCCATCGAGGATGGCAAGTACGCTCTCTCCGGGGCTCTCGGCGATGTCCACTCCATAATGCTTAAGGTTGGAATCGAACTTTTTTACAATCATTCCCTGTGTGGGGCGGAAAAGGTGCAGCTCCTGCAGTGCGCTCACGGCTGCTGCCTGCGACGTAAGGTTGAACTTCTCTTTTTGCTCGAATTCATCGGCGAATTTTGCCTCTCTCTCGGTTGTCTCTATGGGCAGTCCCTCCTTTGTGGTGAGCGTGTCGGGCGGCAGAATGCTGTCAACTTCCACGCCTGACATTATGGCCTTGATGTTCGCAAGGTATTTATCCTGCTTGTCAATCTCGTTCTTCAGCGAGTCTACGCGCAGCACCTCCTGTATCAGTTGCTCGCGTGCCTTCTCGTTTACGTGGCCGGGAAGATATTCACCCACGGGGGTGAACACCACTATCAGGTACAGCACTCCTGCTACTATCAGGAAAGAGAGTGCCAACGAAATTACCAGTCCCAGCGGCGAGACGTTGAATCCCAACAGCTTATTTTCGTCGTGGATGGTGAGCCTGTACTTGCGTGTGAGGCTTTTCTTTATCTTGTTCTTACCCATGATGCTAAATATTTATAAGTCCTTCGGGCAGGTTGAATGTTATTATACATGCCTCGTGGTCGATGTTTGTAATCATTTCCTCGCTCGCGGGGATGAGAATCTCCTCGCCGTCGCGCTCGACTACGAAAAGGGTGTTTATGGTGCTGTCGTCCACGGCAATAACCTCGCCTATGGCGCCCGCCTCTTCGTCCTCGGCCTCGAAGCCCACAAAGTAGTTCCATGTGAAGTGCTCCTCCTCGTCCACCCACTCGCGCGGAATGTATGTGGCGCGGTTGGTGAGGAAACGCACGCTCTCGGCGTCGTTCAGGCGTTCGAGCTTCACGATTATCGTGTCGCTGTTCTTTGTGCGCGACTCTTCGATGAAGAAGGGTACGAGAATCCCGTCAATGTCGCAGGCTACAAAGTCGCAGTCGTCGCCCAGCAGGAATCCCTCGCCGGCAATGCCTATTTCGCCCTTTGTGCCGTGGGGCTTTGTGAATTTTCCAAAGTATATAAAGTCTTCTTTTCTAAGCATTTTTGTCTGTTTTTTTACGACCTTGTTATTTTTGCACCGAGGTTGCACAGACGCTGCTCAAGATTCTGATAGCCTCTGTCAATCTGCTCAATGTTGTCTATGCGGCTGGTACCCTCGGCGCTCATGGCTGCAATGAGCAGTGCGATTCCCGCGCGAATGTCGGGCGAGCTCATAGTGCGCGCTTTCAGCTTAAACTGCTGGTTGTGTCCGATGACCACTGCTCTGTGGGGGTCGCACAAGATTATCTGCGCGCCCATGTCTATGAGCTTGTCCACGAAGAACAGGCGGCTCTCGAACATCTTCTGGTGGATGAGCACGCTGCCTTTCGCCTGTATGGCTGTCACAAGCATCACACTCAAAAGGTCGGGGGTGAGTCCCGGCCACGGCGCGTCGCTGATGGTCATTATAGAGCCGTCGATGAACGACTCAATCTCGTAGCTCTCCTGCGAGGGAATGTAAATGTCGTCGCCCTTCTGCTCGAAATTGATACCCAGGCGTCTGAAACTCTCGGGGATTATTCCCAAATTCTCGAAAGAGACGTCCTTGATGGTAATCTCGCTCTTTGTCATTGCGGCCATTCCTATGAAGCTGCCCACCTCAATCATGTCCGGAAGCACACGGTGGTTGCATCCTCCGAGTGCGTCCACGCCCTCGATGGTTATAAGGTTGCTGGCAATGCCGCTGATTTTTGCGCCCATGCGTGTGAGCATCTTGCACAGCTGCTGCAGGTAAGGCTCGCAGGCTGCATTGTATATTGTTGTCTTTCCCTGGGCAAGCACGGCAGCCATAATGATGTTGGCTGTTCCTGTCACCGATGCCTCGTCGAGCAGCATGCTGCATCCTTTCAGACGCTCGGCAGTCAGGCTGTATGTCTGTCGTTTCTCGTCCTGCTCGAATCGCGCTCCCAGCTTCTGCAATCCTGTAAAGTGCGTGTCGAGACGGCGGCGGCCAATCTTGTCGCCTCCGGGCTTGGCAATGACGGTCTTTCCGAATCGTGCGAGCAGCGGGCCCATGAGCATCACCGAGCCTCTGAGGCTCGAACAGCTTTTCAGGAATTCGGCGCTCTCCAAATATTCCAGATTAATGTTGTCTGCCTGGAAGGTGAAGCGTCCCTCGCCTGTCTGGCTCACAGAAACGCCCATTCTTATGAGCAACGAAATGAGATTGTTGACGTCGAGAATGTCGGGGACATTCTCCACTGTCACCTTTTCGGGGGTGAGCAGTGTGGCGCATATTATCTGCAACACTTCGTTCTTTGCTCCCTGCGGAACGATTGTTCCCTTCAATCGTTGGCCGCCTTCTATCATGAATGATGCCATGGCTGTCGGTTTTTGCGGTTGTTAATATTTTTTCTTGAATACCTTCTTGCGCTTTTGGTTGTTGCGCTGCTGGTTATTATTGTTGTTGTGCTGTTGGTAGCCTTTTATGTGTCCCTCCTGAATGTCAATCTTTCCGTCGGAGTACTCGCGCAGGTCGTCGAAAATCTGCTTGTTGTCCACGGTGTCTTTGTTCCATGCAAGATAGTCTTTCTTCATCTGTATGGTGATGAGCTCTATCAGTCTGTCGCGCTCCTCGCCCTCTTCCATTTCGCAGGCGGTGGCAATCATCTGCTCCACGAAACGTCCATAGTGCTTGTATTTTACCTCACCCTTCAGGTAGGGGATTCTTGTGGGGGGCTCGTTGAAGGTCTCCTTGCGTATAACCTCGCAGGGGTAGTCGATGTCCAGCTTAAAGTCGGACATTATGGCCAGATGGTCCCACAATTTCTGTCTCACTTCGCCATTCTCTTTTGCGACGGGGAACATTCCGTCCATTATGCTGACGATGGTCTCGGCGCAATGCTGGCGCTCCTCGCGACTCTCGAGTGTGAGTGCGTGGTCCACCATCTTCTGCACGGCGCGGCCATATTCGGGCAGGGGCAGTCTCTTTTTCTTGGTATTGTATTCCATCATAATCGCTTATGGGTTTTTTAGCAGGTCTTTTGATTTTGTTGCTACGAAATTCTTCAGATAGAATGGCTCGAAATAGGCAATATCCTCGAATTTCTCGTCGAGCCATGCGCGCTCGGCAAGGGGCATCATCCACTTTGCGAGCGGGTGCTTGTGCTTGTCGAGGAAATGGGCATTCTTGTGGGTGATTATGGTGCTGCACTTCTCGGCTCCGTTGCCAAAGAAATAGACGGGCCCTTTGTCGAGAATCTCGGCGAAGCTATCGGCGGTGACAACCTCGGCGCGTGTCTCGACGATGGTGTTCAGCGCGCGGTCGTAGATTGTTGCGTAGACTTCGTTTCTGCGTGCGTCGATCATGGGGCACAGCAGCGCCTCCTCGGGAAGGTCGTCGCGGAAGAGCACCGGCACCGCCATTATCTTGGTGGTGGGGATTGCGATGAGGGGAATTTCGCGTCCGTAGCATACTCCTTTTGCTGTGGACGATGCTATTCTCAGGCTCGTGTACGAGCCGGGGCCGCAGCTCAGTGCAACTGCGTCAATCTTCATTCCTCGGCTGTCGGCGGTTGCTATCGCCTCTTCGACAAACGGTGCAAGCACCTGCGCGTGTGAACGCTCTTCGTGGCTCTCGCGCTTGAAAAATGCCTCGCCGCTCTCGCTCAGCGCCACCGAGCAGACCTCTGTGGATGCCTCTATGTTTAATATTACTGCCATTGTAATCTTTTGTTTTTCAATTAATTTTGTGTGTGGCGGCTCTTGCCACCCGTTGTTTGGGAAAAGTCTCCGCCTTATTAATGACAAAGATACGTAAATAATTATTTAAAGTGAAGAATTTTGTGGGAAAAACGTCATATTTTTCTCTTTGCCTCTCTTTTACAAAGAGTGGCTGCCGTTGCAGGAGAAAAATAGGCGAACTTATTTTGTTCTCCTCTCGGCTTGCACTATCTTTTGATAACATAGGCTGCGCCTCGGGATAAAAAATAAGCGAACTTATTTTGTTCTCCTCTCGGCTTGCACTATCTTTGCAAATAAATATTGCGCGAATGGCGCAGATTACAGTTAAGAACTTATGATAAACTCAATGACCGGATACGGAAAGGCCGTATCAATGTATCAGAATAAAAAAGTGTGCGCCGAGATTCGCTCGCTCAACGGAAAGTCTATGGATCTTACCGTGCGTGTTTCGCC
Source organism: Bacteroidaceae bacterium (assembly GCA_017547585.1). GTDB lineage: Bacteria > Bacteroidota > Bacteroidia > Bacteroidales > Bacteroidaceae > HGM04593. The sequence goes on from JAFYPH010000057.1 coordinate 28,710, forward strand.
CCAGTTTCGCGAGAAAGAGATGGAGATTCGCGCAACGATTGCGTCGCGTCTCGAGCGCGGAAAGGTCGATTTTGCCCTTTGGGTAGAGCAGGCCGAGAATACTGCGGCAATGCCCTCGATTAACCGCGAGGTTGTGCAGAATTATATTTCGCAGATAGAGGCTGCTGCCCGCGAAATGTCGCAGCCTGTGCCCCAGAATATGATGGAGATTGTGCTGCGCATGCCCGAGTCGCTGTCGCACAAAGAGGTGTGCGAGTTTTCCGAGGAAGAGTGGGCGGTTGCACTCGAAGTTCTGAATAAATCTCTCGATGAAATGGTCGATTTTCGACGTCAGGAGGGCGAGGCACTTGCTGCCAAATTCCGCGAGAAAATCGGCAATATCGGTGCTCTTCTCGCTTCGGTCGAGCCTTACGAGAAAGAGCGTGTCGAGAAAATTCGCGCTCGCATTTCCGATGCTCTCGAAAAGAAATTGGGCGTCGAGTACGACGGCAACCGTTTCGAGCAAGAGCTTATATATTACATTGAAAAACTCGATGTCAGCGAGGAGAAACAGCGTCTCTCGAATCATCTTGAATATTTCATAAAGACGATGGAAGAGGGTACGGGCCAGGGTAAAAAACTCGGATTCATCGCTCAGGAGATGGGCCGCGAAATAAACACCCTCGGCAGCAAGAGCAACCACGCTGAAATGCAGAATATTGTCGTTCGCATGAAGGACGAGCTTGAACAGATTAAGGAACAGGTGCTTAATGTAATGTAACGTATGAAAAAGGGTAAAGTGATAATTTTTTCCGCGCCCTCGGGGTCGGGAAAGTCGACGCTTGTGCGTTATCTGATGTCGAAAGATGACTCTTTTACATTTTCAATCTCGGCGACCAGCCGCCCGCCGCGCGGGGAGGAGCGTCACGGGGTAGAGTACTTTTTCTTCTCGCCCGAGGAGTTTCGCGCAAAGATTGCCGCCGACGAATTTGTCGAGTACGAAGAGGTCTACAAGGATCGCTTCTACGGCACTCTGAAATCTCAGGTCGAGGCGCAGCTCGAGAAGAACAATATTCTTTTTGATGTTGACGTAAAGGGCGGTTGCAGCCTGAAAAACTACTATGGCGACCGTGCGCTGTTTGTGTTTGTGCAGGCACCCTCGGTCGAGGAGCTGCGCAACAGACTCGTGGGTCGTGGCGACACCTCTCCCGAAGAGATGGAGAAGCGCCTCGCAAAGGCCGAGTATGAAATGACTTTCGCTTCGCGCGCCGATGTTGTCATTGTGAACGACAATCTCGAAAAAGCGCAGGCGGAATTGTTGGAAATTGTAAATAAATTTCTTGGTGAATAAAATACGCACAGCGATATTCGGTGGTAGTTTCGACCCTGTTCATTGCGGGCACGTGGCATTGGCGCGCGCAGTGCGCGACAGCGGCCTTGCCGACGAAGTGTGGTTCCTCGTGACTCCGCTTAATCCTCATAAACAGGGCAATAACCTCACCGATGAGGCCGAGCGCTTGGCGATGGTGCGCCTTGCGATTGCCGATGATGCGTGCATCGAGGCGAGCGATTTTGAGTTTCGTCTGCCCCGCCCATCCTATACGATAAACACGCTCGATGCGTTGGAAGATGCTTTTCCGGGTCGTGAATTTTTACTGCTTATGGGTGCCGATAATTGGCAGAAGATTGACCGGTGGTACAAGGGCGATGAGATTGTCTCGCGTTTCGGAATTATTGTCTATCCGCGTGGAGGCGAGGCGGCTCCCGCGCTCCCCGAAAATGTAAAATGGTTGCAGGCTCCGCTTTTTGATATCAGTTCCACGGAAATTCGCAGCGCCGTTGCGGCGGGCGAGGATGTCTCGCAGTGGCTGCACCCCGATGTTGTAAAGTTTATTAAAGATAAAAATTTGTATCTATGATAAAGAGAATATTTTTGCTGCTTTTCGTGGCTTTGCCCTTGTGCGCAAACGCACAGCGCCCCGTAAAATTTTACGATGAAATGAGCGATATTTTACAGGCGGTATTTTGCGACTACGCCTCGGAGGGCGAGATTAAATACCTTTCGAGCTCTCACGGACAGTATGTTGGACAGCTTGTCGATAATGTAATTTATGGCTGGGGCCATTTTCTTGCGAACGACGGCACTCAGGTGTTCGGACAGTATAGCCGCGGCAAGCACGTCTTTGGAATTACAATGGGCAACGGCGTTGCGCGTGTGGGTGGTGAGACTTCGTTTGTAGAGTACGACCTTGCAACAGGCAATGTTGTTCGCGTGCATACGATTGAAGGCGATATTGACTATCCCGCCGAAGAACTTGAGCCTTACACCTTCCGCAAAATAACATACGCCAATGGCGACGTATATTACGGCGAGGTCTACAATGGCCGCCGCCACGGCTACGGAATCTACTATTGGACGAACGGCGATTTCTGGTACGGACAATATTGCGACGGCTATCGTCAGGGCTACGGCGCGCTTTTCAAGGTGGACAAGAAAATCTTTTACGGAAAGTGGATAGGCGACAAAAAGGTCGATTAATTTTTTGGACAATCATATGGCTCGGGGCTGTGCATTGCGCACGGCCCCTTTTTTGTGTCGTGTGCAGCCGTAAAATTGGCCGAAAAATGCTTTTTGCATCAGTTGCGACGGATAAATTAAGTTTTTTTGTTTCAAATTATTAAGTATTGCGAAAATTTGTTTATATTTGCTCTTTGAAATATTATGCGTAATAGCGACGTGAAATTTTAATGTTAAACAATATACTATGAAGAAATTTTTTCTCTCTTTAGCGGCCGTATTTGCCTTTTCGGGCATCGTGTCGGCCGACACAAAGGAAATTTTCAGCGACAACTTCGACAAAAGTTCTTTTACAAAGAAGAATTGGGAAATTGACAAAAACACCAAGACTTCTTCTGTGAAATTTGTCAAAGAGGGCGCCGACAATTCTCGTTGCGTGAAAATCACCAACAGCGAGAAGGGTGTAGTGAAAATCACCAAGCACCTTACAGGTCTCAACCCCAACACCTTCTACCGCGTGTCGGCAAAAGTAAAGACACAGGATGTTGCCGAGGGCCGCGGTGCAATTCTCTATCTTGACGTGTTCGGCCACGACTCGGACCAGCCTTGGAACGCATCTAAATTCCTTTACGGCACAAACGATTGGCAAGAGGTCTATATGGACTTTGTCAGCGACGAGAAGGGCGAGACATACGTAAGCTGCGCGTTGGGCTTCCCCGGCGGTACATACAATGGCGGCAAGGCAAAGGGTACAGTGTGGTACGACGATGTTAAAATCACCGAGACTCCCAAAGATGCTCTCTATATGCGCGAGAGCAAACACATGGTGCTCGCTGTCGACCCCAAGCATATAACCGTAGACGACAAGACTGCTGACGAGTGGTTGAAGGCTCTCGACAAGGCCTATGAGGCTTACGAAGAGCTTTTGGGCGTAGTTCCTTACGGTGGCGCAAAAATCCGCATCCTCACCACTCCCGGAATGGAGCCCGGCTATTGGGCACTCGCGGGTAACCCCATCCTCTGGAACGACAATGTAGACGTTAAAGGCCTCTTGAACAAATTCAAGACCCACAAAGATTGGGGCTTCGGAATTCTCCACGAGATTGGCCACGTATTCTCGGCAGGCACAGCTGTGGGCCACGACTACGGCGCATGGAACTGGAACGATGAGATTTTCGCCAACTTCCGCATGTCTTACGCCCTCGACAAATACGAGGCTGTAATCTCACAGAATACATTCTACATGGGCGACAACATCGCCTACTACAAGCGTGCCTACAAAAAATGCATCGAGAAGGGTAACCTCGACTCGGGCGACGCTATTCAATATACACTAATGCGTATAGCCGAAATATATGGCTGGGACGTGTATAAGAAAGCTTTCCACAAGCTCTACAAGACTCCCAACAAAGAGCTTGGTCGCTTCTCTAACAACTACGAGCGATTCCAGTGCCTGATGAAATTCGTTTCCGAAGCCGCTACCGAAATTGCAGGCTACGAGGTAGACGTTACACGCACATGCTACACTCCCGTTGAGCTCGAAATGATTAAAAAAGCATTGACTAAATAAAATAAAAACTATCAATTTATGAGAAAACTTCAGTTAATTGTAGCGTTGCTGCTGATGTCAGTGGTAACGGTAAGCGCACAGAAACAGTGCTGGACAATCAATCCCGAGACTAACGCCATTGAGATGATTCTCAATGACGAGACTCTCCCCTACAGTGACCACATGGAGATGAGTGGCGAAATGGTATCTTTCGTTACACGTTGGAATGTGGATGAGTACAAAAACTTCAGTCAGGAGCGTTCTTTGGTATTCCCCATGCTCCGTACAATCCCCAACAACACTCACGGTTCACTTATGTACCGCGTACAGACAGATGTTGTCTCAATGTTGGGTATCAACAACCTTGCTCCCGTACAGTTGGGCGTTAAGAAGGTAAGCATCAACGGTGCACTTCAGGTTACAAGCCAGTATGGTATCGGTGTTGTGAACACAGGTGCAGCTCGCAAACGTGCTCCCTCTCCCGTTGTTGAGATTACAACAACCATCTTCCCCAGCACCACACTCCCCATGATGTGCGAGACCTACGAGGTTAAGAACATCACAGGCCGCACACTTACAGTGGCTGTTCCCGAGTTTGTGCAGAAACTTAAGACCGACCCTGCAAAGGGTGTTGATGGTACATACATCATCCAGTCAGAGGTTTACGGCTCGGGTACATACAAGCTCGAGCCCGGCAAGAGCATCGAGTTCGGCGCAGCTTTCCAGGCTTACCGCGAGAAGACAGAGAAGGCTCTTGTTCCCGACGTAAAGGCAGAGTATGCTAAACGTATGGACTACATCAAGAACAGCATCGACGGTGCACTCGTTCTCGAGACACCCGAGAAGGTTATCGACACAGAGTTCCGTTTCTCTAAGATTCGTGCATCAGAGAGTATCTACCGCACAAAGGGTGGTCTCATGCACGGCCCCGGCGGTGAGTCATACTATGCTGCTATCTGGTGCAACGACCAGTCAGAGTACGTAAGCCCCTTGTTCCCCTTCATGGGCTACCAGGTAGGTAACGAGTCTGCTCTCAACTGCTACAAGCTCTTCGCTCGCTACATGAACGACGAGTACAACAAAATCCCCAGCTCAATCATTGCCGAGGGTATCGACACATGGGGTGGCGCAGGCGACCGTGGTGACGCAGCTATGAATGCTCACGGTGCTACACGTTACCTCCTTGCTCGTGCCGACAAAGAGGAGGCTAAAGAGATTTGGCCCTTCATCAAATGGTGTCTCGAATATACACGTCGTCAGTTGAACGACGCTGGTGTTCCCCGCTCAGACAGAGACGAGCTCGAGGGTCGTTTCCCCTCAGGCGAGGCTAACCTCTGTACAGCTACTCTCTACTACGACGGTCTTGTAATGGCTTCTTATCTTGCTCCTATCGTAGGCGAGCCCAAATTGGCTGCTACATACAGAAAGCAGGCTGCCGAGCTCAAGAAAAACATCAACAAATACTTCTCGGCTAACGTAAGCGGTTACGAGACTTACCGCTACTACGAGGGCAACACAGTGCTCCGTTCATGGATCTGTATGCCTCTTGTATTCGGCTTCACAGAGCGCGCACAGGGCACAATCGATGCTCTCTATTCAGACAAGCTCTGTACAATCGACGGTCTTCTCACAGCCGAGGGCGATGCTACATTCTGGGATCGTTCGACACTTTACGCTCTCCGTGGCGTATATGTTGTAGGCGCAGCAGACAAGGCCACAAAGCAGCTGCTCGACTACTCTAACCGTCGCCTCCTCGGCACACACGTACCTTACCCCATCGAGGCATGGCCCGAGGGCTCACAGCGTCACCTCTCTGCCGAGAGCGGTCTCTACTGCCGTATCATCACCGAGGGTCTCTTCGGTATCCAGCCCACAGGTTTCAACAGCTTCAACCTTACAATCCAGTTGCCCACAGATTGGAACGAAATGGCACTGCGCCACGTGAAGGCATTCGGTGGCGACTTTGACATCGAGGTTGTACGTAAGTCTGACACACGTGCTCAGGTTATCATCAAGAACGGTGACAAGCAGAAGAAATACACAGTTCGCATCGGCGAAACGATTAAAAACATAAAGATTTAATCAACGTGTAAAAAAATAAAATCTCCTACTCTGCCAAAATTGGCGGGGTGGGAGATTATAAGTTTAATTTCTAACAAAGAGAAACATGAAAAAGATGTTCAAGCTTTTTGCCCTCTCGGCAATGGCATTCATTGCAGCCTGCTCTTCGGCTCCCGAGGCAAAAACCGTGTATGTGAAAGATTATATTACCGAGGAGATGAAGGACGACGCCTACCCCGGCATTCGTCTCGCACTCGAGGAGTGTCTCAAATACAAGAACAGCACATTGGTGTTCCCCGGCGACACACTCTTCATCAAGGACAAATACTGCTTCGAGAAATATCAGTACATCAGCAACAATACTCAGGGTAAGAAACGCATCGCTATCAATGTAGAGAATGCCGAGGGCCTCACAATCGATGGTAACGGTACCACACTTCTCTTCACAGGCTTCATCTCTCCCTTCAACTTCGAGAATTCAAGCAACATCACCATCCGCGACATCAACATCGACTTTACCCACACATTCAATTCTCAGGGCGAGATTATGGCAGTGGGCGACGGCTGGTTGGAGCTCAAGTTCCCCGCAGACTACAAAGTGGATATTCAGGGTGGTCAGTTGCGCATCCGCGACAAAGAGAATATCACCTACCCCTATGGTAGCCTTCTCGAGTTTGACGGCAAGAAGAAAGAGGTTGCATACTACGTTCACGATTACTGGTTGTGGAGCGGATTGCAGGCCGAGGCTCTTCCCAACGGCAACTTCAAAATCTTCCTCAAAGACCTTACAGGTACAGTGGGCAACATCATGGCCTTCGGCGCGGCTCGCCGCTCGAACCCCGGATTCACATTCGACGAGTGTAACACAGTGCTCGTGCAGAATGTCAACCTCTACCACTGTGGAGGTATGGGCTTCATCGTTCAGCGTGTGAAAGATATCGAGCTCAACAAGGTGCAGGTTGTTCCCACTCCCGGCAGCGACCGCATCATCAGTGCAACAGCCGATGCTACACACTTCATCAACTGCGGCGGCTATCTGCGCATGATCGACTGTAAGTTCACCAACCAGAAGGACGATGCTACAAACATCCACGGCTGGTACGCAATGACACGCGAGAAGGTCAACGAGAATACAATCCTCGTATGGTACAACTACGGCAAAGACTTCGTTCGTCCCGGAATGAACATGGAGATTGCCAACCACAAGACCATGATGACCTATGCTCACCGTGTGGTAAAATCTATTCGCCCCATCAACAGCGAGCTTGCCGAGATTACCTTCACCGAGCCCCTTCCCGAGGAGTTGCAGATAAAAGACCCCATCGCATGCGACGACCAGTATCCTGACGTACTCATCAAGGGCTGTCACTTTGCAAACAACCGCGCACGCGGCCTTCTCATCGGCTCACGCGGCGAGGTTATCATCGAGAACAACTACTTCCACGTTCCTGGTTCTTCAATCCTCTTCGAGGGTGACGGTAGCTATTGGTACGAGCAGTCGGGCGTTCGCAACGTACAGGTGCGCAACAATATGTTCGACAACTGTCTCTACGGCTGCAAGACATGGGGCGACGCTCACATTGCATACAACAGCCGCATCAGCGAGCAGGAGAAGAGCCGTTACCACAAGAATATTGTAGTCGAGGGCAACACCTTCCGCACATTCGACCCCCGCATCCTCTACCTCTGCTGCTTCGACGGAATCACCTATCGCAACAACAAGATAGAGGAGAGCACCGACTATGTTTATGCTCGCGAAGAGAAGAATCCCTTCGTCATCAAGCATTGCGACAACGTGACAATCGAATAAACATACATTCGTATGAAAAGAATATTATTTTTTTTGACAATCTTGGCCTGTCTGCCTTTTGCTGTGCAGGCCAAGGTTAGTTTGCCCTCTATTCTCGGCAGTAACATGGTGCTGCAGCGCAACACCGAGGTTAATCTGTGGGGAACAGCCGAGGCGAACAAAAAGGTGAAAATCACCGCTTCGTGGACAAAAGAGAAGTTCAGCGTGAAGGCTGATGAGAATGGAAAATGGGCGACGAAAATCCCTACAGCAGATGCTGGCGGCCCCTACACTCTTACCTTTGACGACGGCGACAAACTCGAACTCACAAACATCCTTTTGGGTGAGGTGTGGATATGCAGCGGACAGTCTAATATGGAAATGCCCGTCGGCGGATACATGTATCAGCCTATCATTGGCGTCGAGCAGGATATTGCCGAGGCGTATGAGTACCCCAATATCCGCATGTTCACCGTGCCCCGTTGCATTTCCGATACTCCCAAAGAGGATTGTGACACAGTGTGGCGCGAGTCTTCTCCCCTTACAGTGCGCACCTTCAGTGCCATTGCCTACCTCTTCGGCAAGGAGCTTAACAAGATGCTCGACGTGCCCATCGGACTCGTTACTTCCAACTGGGGAGGCACAGTCATCGAGGCGTGGATGAGCAAAGAGAGTCTCGCAGCCATCAAAGACCGCAACTCTTCGCTCGACGCCAGACGCCGTGGCGAGAATGCGCCTGCCGCTCTTTACAATGGAATGATACTCCCCATATGCAACTTCACAGCCAAAGGATTCATTTGGTACCAGGGCGAGTCTAACCGCGGCAATTGGTACGACTATACGAAACTTCAGGTTGCCCAGGTGAAGCTGTGGCGCGAAATTTGGGGCAACGACAAGATGCCTTTCTACATCACCCAGATTGCTCCCTACTGCTACGAGGGCCCCAAGAAGCGCCTCAACGCAATATTCATCGACCAGCAGTATAAAGCTGCCGACCTTATAGAAAATTGCGATGTTGCATGTACACAGGATGCAGGTGATTATAGTCACATCCACCCGCTGGAGAAGAAAAAGACAGCCACACGCCTGGCGCTGCTTGCGCTTGCCAACGATTATGGCATCGAGGGCCTGCCCTCAAAGGCTCCCCGCTTCAACTACTTTGTAGTGAAAGGCAACAAACTCGAACTCTACTTCAAGAACATTGCGCCCTCTCACACAACCAATCCGCTCGACTACCGCATGTCCAGCTGTTTCTATGGCCGCGAAGAGGCCAAGGGCTTCGAGGTTGCCGGCGAGGATGGCAAATTCTATCCTGCAAAGGGTAACCACCGCTGGTATTACAATACCATCGAAGTGTGGTCCGACTCTGTACCCAATCCCGTAGCCGTTCGTTACGCTTATTGCAACTATCCGTACGAGGCAAACGTGCGCACTCAGTTGGGTCAGGCACTGCCCTCGTTCCGCAGCGACCAGTGGGAGATTAAAAACGATGAGATTAAATAATATAATAAGGTAAAAAGTCATGAAAAAAATATCTATTCTTGTGGCAGCGCTCGCATGCGCGTTTGGCGTTGCACAGGCAAAGGTGACACTCCCCGCGGTGCTCGGCAGCAATATGGTGCTGCAGCGCAACACCGACGTTAATCTGTGGGGAACAGCCGAGGCAAACAAAAAGGTGAAAATCACCGCCTCGTGGACAAAAGAGAAATTCAGCGTAAAGGCCGACGACAATGGAAAGTGGGCAACAACAATCCCCACAACCGATGCGGGCGGCCCCTATACACTCACCTTCGACGATGGCGAAAAGCTCGAACTCACAAACATCCTCTTGGGCGAGGTGTGGGTGTGCAGCGGCCAGTCTAATATGGAAATGCCCGTCGGCGGATACATGTATCAGCCTGTCGATGGAGCATTGGAGCATATAAAAGAGGCCTACAAATATCCCGAGATTCGCATGTTCACAGTGCCCCGTTGCACTTCGAACACTCCTAAAGAGGATTGCGACACAATGTGGCGCGAGTCGTCGCCCATGACAGTGCGCACCTACAGTGCAGCTGCCTATTTCTTTGGTAAAGAGATTCACAAGATGCTCGGCGTTCCCGTGGGCCTCATCACAGCCAACTGGGGCGGAACACGCATCGAGGCGTGGATGAGCAAAGAGTCTCTCGACGGAGTAACAGGCCGCAACGTCGACTACGATAAAAAATATCGTGGCCCTAACACCAACAATGTACTATACAATGGAATGATTGCTCCCATCAGCAAGTTTACAGCCAAGGGATTCATCTGGTACCAGGGCTGTGCCAACCGCTACAACTGGTTCGACTATGCAGAATTGCAGAAAGCAATGATTAAAGCATGGCGCAAGGATTGGGGCAACGACAAGATGCCTTTCTACTTCACACAGATTGCTCCCTACTGCTACGAGGGCCACAAGCTGCGCGGTACTCCTCTCTTTGTCGATCAGCAGTGGAAGATTGCCGACGAGGTTGAGAACTGCGACATTGCATGTACAACAGACATTGGCGACTTCTCACTCATTCACCCTGCGGCAAAAGATAAGGTAGGTCAGCGTCTGGCCAACCTTGCCCTGACAAACGACTACGGCGTCGAGGGGTTGCCCGCACGCTACCCCCGCTTCAAGTCTTTCGAGAAGAAGGGTAACAAGCTTGTCCTCAGCTTCTCTAATATGACTCATGCAAACAACTTCGAGGTTGCCGACCCCACACAGCAGGATTGCTTCAACGCTCGCGAGCGCGCCAAGGGCTTCGAGGTTGCCGGTGCCGACAAGAAATTCTACCCTGCGCAGGCCAACCACATGTGGTGCAAGAACACCATCGAAGTGTGGTCCGACTCTGTGCCCGAGCCCGTAGCTGTTCGTTACGCTTATCAGAATTACTCGTTCGAGGCTAACGTAAAGACACTGCTCGGCCTTCCCCTTCCCTCTTTCCGCTCGGATGATTGGGAGATGGAGGATATTGGCATTAAATAATATTCCCTTATAATATTATTCACAAAAATAGGCTGACCGTTGAGGTCAGCCTATTTTTGTAAGTAGATTTTCGCTTGATACTATTTCTTAAGTATCTTCTTGTTGTCGATGATGTTGATACCCTTCTGCGGAGCCTCAATCAGCTGTCCTTTAATGTTGTAGATGCTGCCGGGAACTGCCTGTGAGGGGGTAATGTCGTCGATGCCTGTGGGAATCACAGGGGTGAGTCTCTCGTGGGTCATACCCTCGAGTTTGAAGGCTGTAATTCCGAAGCTCGATTGTCCGGTGAGGTTAACGATGATACCCAGCGACACCTCAGTCTCTTCGGCGAGAGTGAATGTGAGGCCGCCCTCGACGAGTTTGCACCATGCAATAGCCATCTCTTCGCATTTTGCCTCGCCCACCAATGTTGTTCCTGCGCTCACTACCAGACGGCTCTCCTGTGCATCGCTGCCATCGCTGAACTTGATGCTGAACTTGTATTCACCTGCGGGGAGCTTGACAGACTGCCACAATCTGTAGTCGAGCAGCGGAGAGGCGAATCCGCTCCATTGTGTCTCGAAGGTGATGTCGCTACCGTGGCTGGTGTCAATGTGTGCGCCGGTTATGATGTTTCCGGACTTGATAGCATTAAGATCCTTCCACTTTGATTTTGATGTGCGCATAGCCAATACAAGGAAGCGGCTGCTGTTGTTGGGATTGACTGTGCCCGAGGCTGTGAGGAAGGGGTTCTTGTAGTTTGTAAGGTACTTCGAAGAAATATCACCGTGCATAAGTGCGTTTGTGTCGAGTGTGAACACTCCCAACGCCGAGTTCCATGCGTCGCCATCGGGGCCGAAGCCTATGCGCTGTGCGTGGCAGGCCGAGCCTGTGCGGTCGATAACATTGCCTCCACTCTGGTTGAAGTCGTAGTAGAGCAACAGCAGGTCTTCTGTCTGTGCAGCCTGAATATCGGCAATATGCTGGTTGGCGTATGCAGAAATCTTGCTTACGCTGAGAGCCGAGCTCCAAATGCGCACTTCGTCAATCTGGCCATGGAAGCCGTTGTCCTCGTTACCCATGGTGATAGTCTCCAATGCCGGGAAATTGGTGTCCAGCTTGGTTGCAGAGGTATTGACGAGAATAGCGTCGCGATAGAATTTTACAGTTCCCTGGCTGTAAACAATAGCATAATGGTGCCATTCGTTGTTGATGATGAACTGTTCGTTCGAAGTGGCTTTCTTTGTACCCAATGTAACGGTCAATGCTCCTTTTGAGTCTACAGAGGTCGAGAAATTACCCTGTGACGAAGAGAGGCACACGCTGCCCTGATACTGCTGGGGACGCATCCACCAGTCGAGTGTAAGCTGGCTCTGCTCTTCGGTGAAGGGGCAGGGCAACTGCAAACGCTCGCTGCCTGTAAAGTTGAGGCAGGTTCCGGGGTCGTCGTTGCTGACAACAAGGTAGCGGTTGCGGGTGAGAGTGTTGCTGCCAAGCTCGTTCTCGACCGTCAGAGTTACATTATAAACGCCCGGGGCTGTGGGTACAATGAAAGGAGACTGTCCGTCTACCAATAGTGCACGACTGCCGTTGTTGAGATTCCAATGCCAAGAGAGAGGGCTGTATCGGCTGTTGTCGATAAGCTGAACTGTGTCGCCCAGCATTATGGCTGTCTCTGAAGCCTCGAAACGTGCTTCGGGTGCCGATTCTTCAACGGTAACATTGTGTGTCACGCTGCTGCTGCCATAGGCGTTGGTTACTGTGAGTGTCACGGCGTACGTTCCGGTCTTGGGGTAGAGAGCGGTGGCGTTGGTGCCTTTGAACTCCTCTACTTCGGCGCCGGGCATGCTCCAGACGTATGTGCATCCCTCGCCCTCGCTGCAGTTTGTGAAGCTGAAACGGTCGCCGGCAGGCAGGGTGTCGTTCAGAATGTTGAAAGCTGCCACGGGGGCGTTTCCTTCGACAATATTAATCTCTTTGGTGGCTGTAAGGGTGTCGCCCGATGTAAACAGGGCTGTACAAGAGACTGTGTATGTGCCTGCTGCGGGGAATATAAATGCGGGGCTCACGCCATACTGCTCGGCAATGTTTGTTCCGGGAACGCTCCATGTCCACTCGGTGGCGTTGAGCGAACTGCTTGCTGTAAGGTGGAAGGGGATTCCTGCCACGTGAGTGCTCTCTTCCTCTGTGATTGTAATCGTGGGGCTTTGTGTGCTTGCCGAGAAGGGATCGTTATTATCTTCAATCTCCCAGCTGCCGATAGAGTGGAAAGAGGCGTGCTTGCCTCCTGCCCAGTCGCGCAAAAGAGTCTTTCCGTCAACCTGTATAGTGTCCATGGGAATGTATACAAGAAGGTCGGGGTAGAGAGCGGGCTTGGCAATGGGAACGTACATATCCTGCTTAATCTCGGCCTGTGTGCGGGCCTTGCTCCAGATGCGTATTTCGTCGAGTCCGCCGTTCCACCACTCGTTGTTGTTTGTGTGGCCGAACTGCAGGTCGCCAAGGGTGGGGAGTCCCGAATATGTAGAAGAGGTTATTTGTCCTCTCTTGGTACCATTAATGTAGAGAATGAGCTTGTTATTGTCAATTACTATTGCCACGTGGTACCATTTGGTTGTGTAGGGCAGGGCGTTGCTGACATCCAGACGGTTACCCGAACTGTTTGCCCATCCTACAGAAACAGAATTGTTGCCGTTGCTGTGGAACAGGAACGAACCCCATCCCGAACCAATCTGATGGCTGTAGTTTACATTGCTTGTGCTGCGCACAAAGAACTCTATGGTCGCTTCGCTCAACGGGCTTGAGATTGCGTTGGGGATTGTAATTCCTCCTTTGTCGAACATTGTCAGCTTGTTTGTGCCGTGGTCGGGTGCCTGTATCGCTATCTGGTTAGAGGGAGCAGACTCCTGTTTGTAGGCTCCTGCCTGATATACGGCCTTCACGCAGAAGGGGCCTTCGGCGCTGTTGTCGAATGTGAAGGTTGTCTGGTCGGCAGGCAGTTGCGCCATCAGCTTTTCACCATCGTAAACATTGTATCCTGTAAGTGTCAGGCTCGATGCTTGCGGAGCCGACCACGACAATGTATTGTCCTGCAGGTTAAGGTTGAGCGCGGGGTAGAGCTGTTCGCCGGGGACAACCACGCTGATTATAGTCTCGCGTTTGGTGTTGACAATCTCTACATTTTCGCTGTCGAAAGGAATCTCCACACCCTCGTTGTCTATTTCATAATTCATAATAGAGGCCTTGTAGATGTGTCCGCTTCCTTTGCTGCCCGATTTTGTCTTTACGATGAAGAAGTATTTAAGGGGCTTTGTGCGGTCTACGGTAGCTGTAAGGTCGGTGAGGTCGTAACCGAATTCCATGGGCTCGTAGTGCATTCCGTCCACCCAACGTCCCAGCATGGGTACTTCGGGGGCGGGGTTTGCGTTCAATGTGTTACCTGCGTTGCGGAAATGCTCGAAGGGAATGGTCATGTCCGGCTTTGTGGCATTGATGTCCTGCGAAATACCTGCGCTCAGCAGCAGCTCGCTACGGTGGCTGTAGTCCATGAGCAGCTTGATGGTGCGCAAGGGACGATAGTCTTTGCGAATGATGTGGCTGCCGGGGTTCCAAGAGAGTACATCCTTGCCAATAGCGTAGCTATATTTGTAGGGGCAATAGATGAAGCCTTTGTTCTCCCAGCCGTCGCCCCATGAGTTTGCGATTATCCATGCTCCTACCTCGTCCTCTTCGACCTCGCCAATAATGCCATCCTCGTCGAGGTCGAACTCGATGCGGTCGTCGTATCCGCAAACTGTAACAGCGTGGTTAAGGGCGTCGCCCCATGCTTTTACATATTTCATGCCCTTTACGCCTGCCTTGTTGTTGGCGTCGGTGGCGGGGATTGAGCCCCATGTACCGTAGGCTGCGACTCCGATGCCGGCAACGCCACCGCAGTGCATGTCAGTGTCGCCGCAGTGGTTGTAGAGCCACTCCTTCAGTTCCTGGCGGCCTTCGGGGGTGTTTGTGGGCGCGAAACTGATGCTGCGTGCGGCCTTGTTCCACATGGCGCTGTACCATTTGTCGTAGCCCTGCATCCATCCGTAGTCGGGGTCGTCGTGTGTCTGTGAGCCGAAGAGACGGCTATATGTGCGTCCGCCGTAGGTGGGTACGTTGGGAATACCTATGGCCTGTGCCATTCCGTCTGTTGTACTTGTCTGGTAGGCGAGCAACCAGGTGAAGTGCGAGGGGTATTGGTTTTCGGGCAGCGAAGCGTCGAGGTTGCGGTAGCTGCTCATTTCGTGTGTGAACATATACGCGATGCTTTGCGCCGAGCCGCACGAGCCGCCATCCTGGTTGAAGATGGGGGGGAAGTATTTGCTCTCTCCATTGTATACATACTCGGGCAACTTTACTCTGCCCTGTTTGGCGCGTGCCTTGCGACGTGCCGTGTATTCGGCAGGCTGCGGCTCGCTTGCTGCTTCGTATTTCCAATCAGGAAAGACGCTGCGGTCGATTTTGATTACCTTGCCGTCGGGTAAGGTGTAGTCTTCAATTTGTGCCGTTGCACAGAGTGCCGACACGAAGCATAATGCTAAAAGCAGACTTCTTTTCATAGTTGTTATTTTAGGTTGTTGATGATTTTAGTGTGAAAAGGGGCGGATGTTTGCCCTGTTGCCTGGGCGATTTTTGTGGAATCTCTTTTGTGGTAATAAAAAACTCTTCTAATGTAAGTTCTTTTTTGCAAAGTTTTACGCTTAGAAGAGTTTTTAACTATTTTAAATATTTGTGAATCCGATAATTTGCTGCACCTCTTTCAGAGTTTTTGCTGCGCTCTCGCGGGCTTTGTCGGCACCCTCTTTTGCAATCTTCTTCAGAAGTTCGGTGTTCGAAGAGAACTCTACGATGCGCTCGCGGATGGGGGCAATCTTGTTCACGATGTCCTCGGCAAGCTGTTTCTTCAGGTCTCCGTATCTGATTGAACAGTCGTTCCACTTCTCGTCGAAATATTTGTATGTCTCGGGAGTCGATGCAACCTCCATCAGTGTGAAGAGATTCTGAATAACCTCGGGTTTCTGCGAATTGGGCTCTGTGGGGCCGCTGTCGGTAACAGCCTTCATCACCTTCTTGCGGATGGTTGCTGCGTCGTCGATAAGATAGATGCAGTTACCCTCCGATTTTCCCATCTTGCCCGAGCCGTCGAGTCCGGGGATTTTGATGCCTTTGCCTGCGAGCGAGTACGACTGGGGCTCGGGAAAATATTCAACGCCGTAGATGTTGTTGAATCTTCTTGCGAACTTGCGCGCCATTTCCATATTTTGCTCCTGGTCTTTTCCTACGGGCACCTTCACAGCCTTGTGAATGAGAATGTCGGCAGCCATCAGGGTGGGGTAGGTGAGCAGTCCTGCGTTCACGTTGTCGGGCTGCTTGCGTGCCTTCTCTTTGAAAGATGTCACGCGCTCGAGCTCGCCCAAGTAAGCGCTCATGTTAAGGTAAAGATAGAGCTCCAATACCTCTTTAACGTCGCTCTGTATATAGATTGTCGATTTTTCGGGGTCGATGCCGCATGCAAGATACTCGGCGAGGATGGTGTACGCGCTCTTGCGAATATCTTCGGGCTTGGGGTGGGTGGTCAGTGAGTGCCAGTCGGCGATAAAGAAGAGGCAATTATAATCCTCCTGCATCTTTACGAAGTTTGTCACTGCTCCGAAATAGTTTCCAAGGTGAAGGTTTCCGGTGGGGCGTATTCCGCTAACTACTGTTTCCATTCTTTATATATTTATATATGCGAGTTCTTCCTCGCGTTAATATTATTAAATATGTATTCCTGTGCCAAGATAGTGCCGGCGGGTGAGTGAAAATTTATTTTCAATCGCAACGAGTGCAGCCTATGTTCGCAGCATTTTGTGCAAAGATAGTGCCAACGAGTGAGTGGAAATTTATTTTCAATCGCAACGAGTGCAGCCTATGTTCGCAGCATTTTGCTGCAAAGATAGGTTTTTTTACGCTTTTTCTGAAAATAATTGCGAAAATATTTGGTGCATTGCCGAAATAGCATTACTTTTGCATCGCATTTGAGGGTTGAGGCCTATTTCGGGCGTTTAGCTCAGCTGGTTCAGAGCATCTGCCTTACAAGCAGAGGGTCGGCGGTTCGAATCCGTCAACGCCCACACTCCTCAAATGTAACCGAAATATTTCGGGCGTTTAGCTCAGCTGGTTCAGAGCATCTGCCTTACAAGCAGAGGGTCGGCGGTTCGAATCCGTCAACGCCCACGATACATTGGAAGCCTGCTTTTAGCAGGTTTTTTTGTTTTTATAGAATAATATTTCTTTTATTTTAAATAAACTTTCGCGCATCGTGTGTGTTTATGGGTAAAAAGTGCTATTTTTGTACCCAAATCATTTATATTCACAAAAAATGAAACTTGACATTCTTACAGCAATTTCACCTATAGATGGAAGATATAGGGGTAAAACCGAGCCTTTGGCAGATTATTTCTCGGAGTATGCATTGATGAAATATCGCGTATTCGTTGAGATTGAGTACTTTATAGCATTGTGTGAACAGCCTTTGCCGCAGCTCAAAGGAGTGGACGCTTCACTCTTTCCTGCGTTCAGAAAAATTTACAGCGACTTTACAGTCGAGGATGCAATGCGCATAAAGGACATTGAGAAGGTAACCAACCACGATGTTAAGGCTGTCGAGTATTTTATAAAGGAGCGTTTCGACGCTATCGGCGGACTCGATGCTTACAAAGAGTTCATCCACTTCGGACTCACTTCTCAGGATATCAACAACACCTCTATCCCCTGCACCATAAAGGCTGCACTCGAGGAGGTATACTATCCTGTGCTCGAGGAGATGCTCACAATCCTCAAAGAGTACGCCGAGGCATGGAAAGATATTGCACTCCTCGCACGTACACATGGTCAGCCCGCTTCGCCCACACGCTTGGGTAAAGAGGTGATGGTGTTCATCTACCGCATCGAGACACAGCTTGCCGAGCTCAAGAAATGTGCAATCTCGGCAAAGTTCGGTGGTGCAACAGGTAACTTCAACGCTCACCACGTAGCCTACCCCGAAATTGACTGGAAGGCATTTGGCAATAAGTTCGTAGCCGAGAAGCTGGGCTTGCAGCGCGAGCAGTACACTACACAGATTTCAAACTACGACAACCTTGCTGCACTGTTCGATGCACTCGCACGCATCAACACCATCATCATAGACATGGACAGAGACTTCTGGCAGTATATCTCAATGGAGTTCTTCAAGCAGAAGATCAAAGCCGGCGAGGTTGGCTCAAGCGCAATGCCCCACAAGGTTAACCCCATCGACTTCGAGAACAGCGAGGGTAACCTTGGAATCGCAAACGCAATCCTTGCCCATCTTGCGACAAAATTGCCCATCTCTCGTCTGCAGCGCGACCTTACCGACTCTACAGTATTGCGCAACGTAGGCGTTCCTTTCGGCCACATTATCATTGCCATCAAGAGCACAATGGTGGGCTTGCGCAAGTTGCTCCTCAACGAGACAGCAATCTACGACGAGCTCGACAATACATGGAGCGTATGCGCCGAGGGTATCCAGACAATTCTGCGTCGCGAGGGCTACCCCAACCCCTACGAAGCATTGAAGGCTCTCACACGTACCAACCAGAAAATCACACGCGAGTCGTTGCTCGAGTTTATCGAGGGCCTGAACGTGTCCGATTCTGTGAAGGCAGAGCTTCGTAACATCACTCCCCATTCTTACACAGGAATGTAGCAAAAAACAGGACCGTGAGGTTCGCAAATAATATAACAAATGAACAATTACAGAGACAAACGAGCAGAAGGATTCTCCTCGAACAGAGGCGGTGGCAAGTTCCGCTCGTACAATCGCAACGAAGATTCAAACGGCCGTCAGAAACCCGGTCAGCGTTTTAACAAATTTGGCGAAGGTCGCCCCTCATACGGTGGAAACGACTACAAAGGTGGTCGCGAAGAGGGCGGTAATCGCTTCAAATTCAACAACCGAAACGACCGCGAGGCTAACAACAACCGTTACGGATACGACAGAAACAATGCCGGCCGCTTCGACAACGAGCAGGGTCAGGGTGGTTACCGTCGTCCCCGTTTCCGCCAGGCCGAAGGAGAGCAGGGTGGCAATCGTCCCTACTCGAACACATACAATGCAGGCGCTCCCCGCGGCGAGAGATACAATGGCCATGGTGGTGACAGAAAGCCCGCATACGCACAGCGTACAAAGAATGGCGTTTACAATGCTAATTCAAAATACAACAAAAAGAAACAGATTCAATATAAAGAGGTACTTGCCGACCCCGATGCACCGTTGCGTCTGAACAAATATCTTGCCAATGCCGGCGTATGCTCACGTCGCGAGGCCGATAACTTTATTCAGGCAGGTCTTGTGACCGTCAACGGCACCATCGTCACCGAGCTTGGAACAAAAATCACACGCAACGACGACGTACGTTTCAACGGCGAGCGCGTGAACCCCGAGCGCAAGGTGTACATCCTTTTGAACAAGCCCAAGGACTGTGTGACAACAGTGGACGATCCTCAGGAGCGCAAGACAGTGCTCGACTGTCTGCAGGGAGCATGCAAAGAGCGCATCTACCCCGTAGGCCGTCTCGACCGCAACACCACAGGCGTGCTTCTCCTCACCAACGACGGAGACATGGCCTCGAAGCTCACACACCCCAAGTTCATGAAGAAAAAAATCTATCACGTATATTGCGACAAGAACGTAGCAATGTCGGACATGACACAGCTTGTGAACGGACTCGAGCTTGAGGATGGAAAGGCTTACGCCGACGAGGTTACCTATGTAAACGAGGCCGACCGCTCACAGATAGGTCTCGAAATCCACTCGGGCAAGAATAGAATCGTGCGCCGCATGATGGAGCACCTTGGTTACAAGGTTGTAAAGCTCGACCGTGTACTTTTTGCAGGCCTCACAAAGAAAAATCTCAAACGTGGCGACTGGCGTTTCCTCACAGAGCAAGAGGTGAACATGCTGCGCATGGGAGCATATGAGTAAACATAGAAATAAAAGAAACACAAGATGAAAAGCATAAAACGTACAAAAATCTCCGAACTGCTTTCACTCACCTGTTACGGTAGCGAAGTGAATGTAAAAGGATGGGTGAGAACACGTCGCGGCAGCAAGCAGGTAGCATTCGTTGCCCTCAACGACGGCTCCACCATTAAGAACGTTCAGGTAGTAATCGACCTCGAGAAAATCGACGAGGAGCTTGTAAAGAAAATATCTACCGGCACATGCCTCAGCGTCAACGGAACACTCGTTGAGTCTATCGGTGGCGGCCAGAGTGTCGAGATTCAGGCTACAGAGATTGAAATTCTGGGCGAGTGTGACAACACCTACCCCTTGCAGAAGAAGGGCCAGACAATGGAGTTCATGCGCTCGGTGGCTCACCTCCGTCCCCGCACAAACACCTTCGGCGCAATCTTCCGCATACGTCACAATATGGCCTACGCCATCCATAAGTTCTTCCACGACAAGGGCTTCTACTACTTCCACACACCCATCATCACAGCATCGGACTGCGAGGGTGCGGGACAGATGTTCCAGGTGACAACAATGAACCTCTATGACCTGAAGAAGGACGAGAATGGTTCAATCATTTACAACGACGACTTCTTCGGCAAGCAGGCGAGCCTGACAGTGTCGGGACAGCTTGAGGGTGAGCTCGCAGCAACAGCGCTGGGCGCAATCTACACCTTCGGCCCCACCTTCCGCGCCGAGAATTCAAACACTCCCCGTCACCTTGCCGAGTTCTGGATGATTGAGCCCGAGGTTGCCTTCAATGACATCTACGACAACATGGAGCTTGCCGAGGAGTTTATAAAGTATTGTGTATCATGGGCTCTCGACAACTGCATGGACGACATTAAGTTCCTCAACGACATGTTCGACAAAGAGCTTATCGAGCGTCTGCGTTCAATCGTGAACACCGAGTTTGTACGTCTGAAATATACAGAGGGTATCGAGATTCTCGAGAAGGCTGTTGCCGACGGACACAAGTTCGAATTCCCCGTATATTGGGGCGTAGACCTTGCTTCGGAGCACGAGCGTTACCTTGTAGAGCACCATTTCAAACGCCCTGTAATCCTCACCGACTATCCTAAAGAGATTAAGGCATTCTATATGAAGCAGAATGAGGATGGCAAGACCGTACGTGCAATGGACGTGCTCTTCCCCAAAATTGGCGAGATTATTGGTGGCTCGGAGCGTGAGGCCGACTACAATAAGCTTCTCTCGCGCATTGAAGAGCTTGGAATTCCCATGAAAGACATGTGGTGGTACCTCGATACACGCCGCTACGGCTCATGCCCTCACTCGGGCTTCGGTCTCGGCTTCGAGCGTCTTTTGCTCTTCGTTACAGGTATGTCCAACATCCGCGACGTGATACCTTTCCCCCGCACTCCCAACAACGCCGAGTTCTAAGAGCCGCGTCACGGAAAGCAAAAATATAGTTACCGACAATTTTCCTCGGGCAGCATAGCTGTTGCCCGAGGAAAATATAAAATATATGATGAAATGGATAAAAATCGGTATTGTGTGATAATGGCAGGAGGTATCGGCAGCCGTCTGTGGCCTCTGAGCCGCAAGAGCTACCCTAAACAGTTCCACGACCTGCTCGGTTGCGGCAGGACTCTCTTGCAGCAGACTTTCGACCGTTACAGCCGTATCGTTCCGTTGAAAAACATCATAGTTTCCACAAACAGCGCCTACTCCGACCTTGTACGCGAGCAGCTGCCCGCCCTCTCTTCGGAGCAGATTCTTCACGAGCCCACCTATCGTGGCACTGCACCCAGCATTGCCTATGCAGCGTGTCACATTAAGCGTCTCAACGAAAATGCCAACATTGTTGTTGCTCAGGCCGACCAGCTTATCCTCGACGAGAACCTTTTTGTAAAGACGGTAAATGCCGGCCTCGACTTTGCGGCCGCCAATCGAAAATTGGTTATCGTGGGCATAAAACCCACCTGCCCCGAGACACGATACGGATACATTCAGGCCGAGGAGCACAATGAGATTTTCTCGGATGTTGCCTTCCACAAGGTGCGTACATTCACCGAAAAACCCGCCTACGAGTTTGCCAAGATATTTATGGAGAGTGGCGAATTCTATTGGAACTCGGGAATTTACATCTGGAACGTGCAGACAATCATCGACACGATGACCGAACTTCTGCCGGACATGATGGGCGAGCTCGAGCGTGTCTTCAACGAATACCCCAACAGAGACGAACGCCGCCGTCGCGTCTACGACTCGTACACCTCTTTCCCCAACGTCTCAATGGACTACGCGGTGATGGAGCGCGCCGACAACGTCTATCTGCAGATAGGTGAATTCGGCTGGGCCGACCTCGGAACATGGGATTCGCTCTATAGCACCTTCCCCAAAGATAAGAGCGGCAATGCCATTGTAAAGTCGCGCACGATAACCTACAATAGTCACGACAATGTGGTGGTGATGCCCAAAGGTAAATTGGCTGTCATTCAGGATGTTGAAGATCTTCTCATTGCCGACGTCGGCAATGTGCTTCTTGTCTGCAAGAAGGGTAAAGAGGGAGACATCAGAAAATTCCTCAACGACGCCCGCATGAAGTACGGCGACGAGTTTGTATAAAGAAATAACTTAAGAGGCTGCATTTGAAGTGAACCCCAAAAGTTAGACAAAAAACTTTTGGGGTTTATTTTATGCGTAAGAAACACGATTATTCAGCATTGCTAAAATATATGCATATGCTTGAAAGTGGTTATTCCATCAATTACATTCACACTCATTATGG
>JAFYPH010000058.1 GCA_017547585.1 Bacteroidaceae bacterium
AGAGTGTGAAAGTTTTTTTGGCGCGCCGTGGCGCGGCTAAACTTGCACACTCCCGCGTAGTCTTTCTGTGGGAAAAGTTGCTGACAAGTAGCGCCCAACCGAGGGATATTTTTGCTCGCAAAAATTCGTGAGCAAAAGGGCACTACGACTGATTTTGTCTGTGCTGTGCCTTTTTGCTTACTTTTTGTGCGACAAAAAGTAAGGATAGAAACAAAGGCCAATAATGTTGCAAGCAAAGATTAATGGTAAAAACTACCATAGAATACAAAAAAGAGATTGAGGAACATTTGCCCTCAATCCCCATAATATATTACAATTAATCTACTCCTTTACAAAAGTATACTCTTTCCCGGGCTTTGTAACAACATCATACTCATAAACTTTGCGCAGCGAAGGCTGCTTGGGAGTAATCTCGCCAGAGACACGAGGCTCGGCAACTGACGCGGGAGCAAAAAGCACATTGGGACATTCACCTTCGGCGGGCTTCAGTCCCTTGCCGCGAAGCGGCACATAAGAGCGCAAGCGAAGCACTCCACCCACGCGCGAATGTACACGCAGAGTCTCTACCGCACCATTTTCCCACGAGACATCGACCACAAAGCCGCCACGAGCTACAAGACCTTTGACGCTACCTGTGTCCCACGCGTCGGGCAGGGCGGGAAGAATGTGCACTGCTCCATCGTGGCTCTGCAACAACATTTCGGCAATGCCGGCTGTAAAGCCGAAGTTTCCATCTATCTGGAAAGGTGGATGAGCATCGAAAAGGTTAGGATAGGTGCGGCCATCGGGGTATTCGCGGGTCTTGCTGTCATCGGGGAGCAGCGAGAGCATATTCTCAATGATACGGGCAGCGTGGTTACCATCGAGCATACGCGCCCAGAAGTTCACCTTCCAGCCTATGCTCCATCCGGTGGCCTTGTCGCCTCGCTGGATGAGGGTGTTGCGCGCCGCCTCGAAGAGTGAGGGGTTGCTGTACGGAGAAATCTGATTGCTTGGGTAGAGTCCGTAAAGATGCGAAATGTGGCGATGCTGGTCGCGAGGATTATCAACATCTTCGAGCCACTCTTGCAGCTGATTGTGGCGACCAATCTGCATGGGTGGCAGCTGTGCGATTACCGAAGCAAGCGTGTCGCGGTAGGCAGCATCGACGTTCAATATTTTTGCGGCAGTAAGCACGCTTGAGAGTGCATCGAAGGCTATCTGATTGTCCATGGTGCAGCCGGCAGCTATCGAGGGGCCTGTGGGGCCATGCTCGGGAGAGAGCGAGGGGGCGGTTACCAGCCAACCGTATTTAGGATGCTTCACAAGGGAGCTTATATAAAAGTCGGCGCATCCTTTGAGCACAGGGTAATACTCGCCGAGGAACTTTTTGTCGCCGGTGAAGAGGTAGTGCTGCCACAGATGGGTGGCGAGCCATGCGCCGCCGTTGGGCCACATTCCATAATAGGCTGCATCGACAGGGCCTGCCACGCGCCAAAGGTCGGTATTGTGGTGGGCCACCCACCCTTTTGCGCCGTAGATGGTGCGAGCAGTTTCGCTACCCGTCACAGAAAGATCCTTTATCATTGAAAATAGCGGCTCGTGCGTCTCGGCGATGTTTGCAACCTCGGCCGGCCAATAGTTCATTTCTGTGTTTATGTTTATAGTGTATTTGCTGTCCCAGGGCGCGTGCATGCTCTCGTTCCAAATGCCCTGCAGGGTCGCAGGCTGTCCGCCCGGCTGCGAGGAGCTTATGAGCAGATAGCGACCATACTGGAACATAAGCGCCACCAATTGACGGTCGCCACCTTTGTGGTAGTTGCGCACACGCTCGTCGGTGGGCATCTTCGATTCCCCACTCGCGGGGAGCGCAAGGCTCACGCGGTCGAACTGTTTTTTGTAGGCCTTCACATGGGCCTTGAGAGCCTTTTTGTATGAACGGTCGAGGGCTTTTTCGATAGCCTCGGCCGAGCGCTGGTTCTCGTCGCCGCTAACATCTTTGTAATTTACATAGTTGGTGGCGGCAGAAATATAGATAGTGGCCGCCGTTGCATTGCTGACATTCAATTTATCGCCCGCGCCACGAACATCGCCGTCACTCACTACACGCACACGGCACTCGGCGCGCAGCGCAGCGGGGATTCCCTCTTGTTCCACTCCGCCACAGCGCATAATAAGTTGCTCGCCATCGGCCGCAATAGCGGCCTTAAAGGGGGTGCGGAAAGAGAGTCCGAAGTTTAGAGCATCGGCCTTGTCGGCCTCGATGCGCATGATAATAACATCGTCGGCAAGCGACGCAAAGAGTGTGCGACGATACTCTACCCCGCCCACTTTGTAGGCGGTTGTTGCGACAGCATTGCTTATGTTAAGTTCACGCGAATAGTCGGTATCTGCCTTGTGACCGGGAAAGTGCATCATCAGCGAGCCCAACGTAAGGTAGCGCATTCCATGCTGTCCGGTGAAGGCTGCGCGGTCGATGAGTCCCTGAGCCTCGCCGAAACGACCAGCGAAGATGAGCGAGCGTATATTTGCAAGATTTTCGCGCAACTTGGGGTTATTGTTATTGTGCGGACCTCCTGCCCAAAAAGTCTCTTCGTTGAGCTGAAGCTGTTCGTACTCGGTGCCGCCATAGACCATTGCTCCCATGCGAGAGTTTCCCACAGGCAGTGCCTCGACCCACGTGCGGGCAGGAGCAGTGTACCATAATCGCAAATCTTCGGCAAAAAGTGCAACGCATATATTAAAAATGCAGAATAACGAAATTACCCTTTTCATAGTCCTACAACATTTATATTATCAAATATCAAAGTTTTATTTTCAGGATATCACCTTTTTTAAGTTTACCGGCAGTGACCTTTTGGTGTTTTTCGCCGATGGAAATTTCTTTTATGGACAGTTCGCCATATAACACCTCTAAAGTGACATTTTTCTTCGTAACCTTGCAGATGCCCCACGAGTAGCCATTGCTCCAGAAATATTCTCCGGGCCTGTCGGTAAAATGTATCTTCTGCTCAACACCCGAATAGTGGAAGTCGCTCCATGCAATAATCGCTCCCCAGCTAGCCATTGAACGTGCATAGTGGTGACCGCACTCAGGCTCACTGAAGGGATTACGCTTGGCACCGTCGTGACGATCGCGAATGGATTTTATACATTTTAATGCATTGTCCTCCATTCCCTCGTACAACATTCCCACGGCGGCGCAATATTCAAAGCCCGTCATTACTTCGGCAAAATATGGGAACGGCACTTTCAATCGTCCTTTCGGCCACGAGGCCATCAGAAGCCCCGACTCGTTGCCCATTGCATAGGAACGGTTATTATTGAAATGACGGCTGAAGTCGGGCATATAATTATATTTCATTATGCTCTGCAAGGTGGTGTGTATATTATCCTCCTTTCCCAAATATCCCAAGCCGCAGATGTGTGCCATATATTGCCCCACCAACTGATCGACAAGGCAACCTTTACCCAATTGGAACGATGGAATTTTCTCTGAATCGTTATCTGTGTCAATAAACTCAAATGTCGATGGAGAGGTTATTTTATGCTCGTAATACTCGCCATTGAACAAATTTGCATCCATCCAACCGGAACCTTGCTCGAAAAGCCTTTTACATTTATCGGCAAAAGCATTGTCACCCATGGCTGTGGCCATTTCCGCAGCTGCACGCAAAGCACCCATATACCAAAAACCCATTTGAGGATTGGGACCATAGTAATTTACATCCATAGTATTGTGTTGCGAGCCCTCCATGACTCCATCTTGGTTGCCGTCCCATCCTTTTTCCACCCAGGCATATGAAAGGACCTTTTTCACCTGCTCCCAATTTTTATTCAGAAACTCATTGTCGCCCGACAGCTGCCAGTCGCGATAGAATTTCATAACACAACCCATCTGTCCATCTGCTGCGGCCGAATTTCCATTTGCGGCATTCTTCAATGGCAAGGCAGCCCTGAAATTCATAAGACCATTATCTTTGGTTGCATAGTTGAATTTCACGTCGCGCATGGTTTTTGAGAGCTCCCCGAAGAGAAAAGGAGTTGCAACTTCGTAGTTCCAGACGTGTGTGCAACTGCCGGCACACGACCCAAAGCGATCCATCACTCCCTCCCAACCCATAAGATGTCCGCTGGGAATGCGGAACACCGTCTGCGAGCGGAGTGTTGCCAAATTGAAAAGTGCAGCCTCTTTAATTACAGCAGGATAGGATGATGCGAGCAGAGCCTCGACAAATGTTAATGTCTGTTTTTCAAGCTCGGGAATCTGCGGGACAATCTCTTTTGCCGCGCCCCATGCGTCGGGATAAAGAGAGGTGTAGTAGTTGCCGACGACTTCGGACGACCAGGCTTTACGGTTGGGGAAGCTCCATGTGATAAAGAATGTAAAGGTCTTTGTGCTCTTTGCGGGCACTGTTTTTTTGACGGCAAGCGAGGCCATAGGGTCGCTGTCGACCGACTCGGATTTCTCGGTAAGCTCGCCGTCGGCACTAAAGTCGTCCCAAAAATCAAGGATAGCGTTGCTCCAATTGTCGCGACGCGATGATGTTCGGTAGGTTACTCCATCTGTCGCATTTGTGGCTATCGCCATTGTACCGTATGCAGGATCTGTTTTTTCCACTCCGTCGGAATACATATATATGCCCGAAATCCCATCCTCGCTGCGGTAAACATTCTTATTTGCATTTGCGCCATAGGGCACATTGTCGCCTTTCCCGTTTATTTTATATTTGCTGCCATCCTTGCCTATGAAATTGCGTGCCGAAGCGCAGATTGCCACTTCAATATCGCAATTGGTTTTGTTCTTAACTTCGTAGGAGAGTATAGCAATAGGCTTGCTGCTATACTCATCGTTGCAGGGTACAAAGGGGTTGAACCCTTTTATCCTGACAGAGACCGGAAGCTCATCATCCGATAGGTTCACCTGCCCGAATGGGTAGGCTGCATCGAAACTTGCACGTGCAAAGCGTGGCATTCCATGATGATTCACCCCGCGACCTTCGTAGTGAAGATATTCTGTTTCGTGCAATGGACCGGTAAGCAATGTTGTATGCGAGGTCCCTTTTTTACTCTTTGTATAGATGGCAAAGAAAGGGGCATTGTTACCGGTGGTGACAGTACTGTAGTTTTTGGCAGGAGTGTTCATTATCTCCCAGTCGCGCAACTCGCCACGGCCGCCAAGAGAGACGGTTCCCGTGCCTATGCCACCCAAAGGAAGGGCTATCCTATATAAATGATTACTATCATAATGTTTCATCGATGGCCACTCACGAGGAGTCCACTCCTGCGCTGCAACACTGATACTATAAAAAACACCCAACAAGAAAAACACCACATTGCGCATGTTTATCATTTTTATAAGTTATATTTTACTGTAAAAATGTGTGTTCTACAAGAATTTTTATACCTAAAAGAAGAAGTACGGCACCACCGAAAAACTCGGCCTTGGACTTGTAGCGGCATCCGAAAATATTGCCTATCTTCAGCCCCACTACCGAGAGCACAAAGGTTGTCGCGCCTATGATTGCCACTGCCGACCATATTTCCACCGAGAGCACCGCGAACGACACTCCCACGGCAAGCGCGTCGATGCTGGTGGCCACAGCCATAAGAAACATTGTGCGCGCCGAAAAGTCGGGGTCGGGAACAACTTTTTCGTTCGATGCAGCCTCGCGTATCATATTCACCCCGATAATCCCCAACAGGATAAACGCTACCCAATGGTCGACACTCTCGACGAAGCGCGAGAATGTGACGCCAAGATAAAATCCCAGCAGAGGCATCAGAGCCTGAAACCCTCCGAACCAACTGCCCACGCACACAGAGTGGCGCGGCTTTACAGCTTGCAGCGAGAGGCCTTTGGCAATGGCTACCGCAAAAGCATCCATCGAGAGTCCGACAGCAATTATAAAAAGTTCAATATATCCCATTATCTATTTAATAATCAAATTGTCCACGCGCAGTTTGGGCACATAGTGTACCCCATCGTTGCGGTAATATTTTTTATCCTCGCCCTCGTCAATATCTACCAATCTTATATCCTCGCAGCTGCGACCTATGGCGAGCACCATCAGCGGCTCGTACTCCAGAGAAAATTCGCGTTTGATGCACTCTTTGTCGAAGGCACCGATGCATATTCCCGCAAGCCCCATTTCCGTGGCGCGCAGCAGCATACTCTGGGCCGAAATTCCAAGATCGATGTAGATATTCTTATCGGGCGCAACGGTGGTGCATATTATTATAAAGGCATTGGGCTCGGTACCGGGTAGCGGCAGATGAAGGTGGGGCAATGCCCCTCCCAAACGAATGTGGGGCAGCACTTTTGCAGCCTCACTGCTGCTAACGGGGCGGAAACGGAGCACCTGCGCATTGCGCGCCGAAGGGATTTTTGTATTCACCTCTATGATGCTGCGCAGTTGGTCGTCGCGCACGATGAACGAGGAGTCGTATCCGCGACAGCTTCTGTTTTTTGCCAACAGGGCACTGAACGTGGTCGCCTGCTTGCGCGCCGCGCCTGCACCCGCCGAACGAGCCTTGTAATCCTCTAATTTCTTATCAAGATAGTTATCAGCCATTCTCTCGCTCCTCTTTTTCCTTAATAGCCTCGTTTATCTGCGAGGATGAATAGTAGGGTACCTTGCCCGCAGGTACATATTTACTCGAAGTTGTAAGATGGGTATCCTGGTCGTCGAAGAAGATGTGTGCTCCGAAGGCTTTAAGAAGCTCGTCCTTGCGCAGTCCACCTAGGAAATAAGCCTCATCGACGTATACGCCCCATTTGCGCAGAGTCTTTATCACTCTGAAGTGTGAGGGGAGGCTGCGCGAGGTTACAATCGCAAGGCGCAGCGGCGAAAGCTCTATCGACGTTGGGAGACACTCTTGAATGGCCGAGAGTTTCATGAGCAATTTTGCGAAGGGACCCTCTTTCAGAGGCTCGTCAGCATGCTCTTTCTCGTATTTGTAGAAGGCCTCCATGCCCTCGCGTTTGAAGCGGCACTCCGACTCGTCGGAGAAGAGGACAGCATCGGCGTCGAAGGCAATCTTCACGCGGCTATCCTCGGGGTTGAAATCTGTGGGAGGTGCATAGATGAGTGCCGAAGCGCAGATTCCCGAGTCGATGACACGCTGCACATCCTGCTCGTCTTTAGACAAGAACAGGTCGATGGAGAATGCATTTAAATATTTCGACAACGACTCGCCACCCGACAATGCCACGCGGGTAATGTCAAGCTCATATTTGTCGAGCGACTTCAGCATGCGCATTCCCGTCTCGGGGCTGTTGCGCGACATCACCACCACCTCTACAATGGGGCGGTTGGCCTGCTTGTTGAGTTCGAGCAGACTTTTCACAAGATAGAAGGCTGTACCCTTCTCCAGTGGCTCATCCTCGTGCTGTTCCTGATATTCGCGATATTTTTTTATACCGTAACGCTCAAAAATCTCATTCTCTTTCTCAAGGTCGAAAAGCGC
The DNA here is from genome assembly GCA_017547585.1 of Bacteroidaceae bacterium. Lineage (GTDB taxonomy): Bacteria > Bacteroidota > Bacteroidia > Bacteroidales > Bacteroidaceae > HGM04593. The sequence goes on from JAFYPH010000058.1 coordinate 7,450, forward strand.
TCGCGATGAGACGCCAATGACCAATCGGCCGTCCAAATTCTCCATATACTTATAAATATTGCTTTAAAGGACAAAAATAATTATTTTGGCAAACTATATCAACAAGAATACGTTTAAAATTTCGCCCGCGAGTGGAAATTGCGCACATTATCGCATTTAAAGAGAAAAAAGAGTCTATCTTTGCAAATATTATTAACAGCAGACAAGATGATAAAAAATATTATATTCGACTTTGGCGGGGTGCTTACAACAATAGATACGAGCTGCGCAATTGAGAAGTTCAAGGCATTAGGATTGAAAGATGCCGAGAACTACCTGAATTCGTACAAGCAGACGGGAATTTTCTTTCAGCTGGAGGATGGAGCCATCGACGCCGACACTTTTGTTGCCGAACTTGGAAAATTGTGTGGCCGAGAGATCAGCTACGGCGAGGCACTCGACGCATGGATGGGATTCATTGTGAACGTGCAGGTGGAGTTTATGGAGTACCTGCAGACGCTGCGCGGAAAGTATCGTCTGGGAGTGCTGAGCAACACCAACCCCTTCTTGCAGGGCTGGGCGCGCTCGGAAAAGTTCACCGAGGAGGGCAAAAGGCTCGACGACTATTTCGACGAACTTTACCTAAGCTATCTTATGAAGTGTTCGAAGCCCGGCAAGGAAATTTACCTGAAAATGCTGAGCGATGGCAATATGCTGCCCCACGAGACTCTTTTCGTGGACGACGGCGCGAGGAACATCGAGGCTGCCGAGGCCGTGGGCATAAGAACGCTGAAGGCCGTCAATGGCGAAGACTGGCGCAAAGAGCTTGAAAAGATTCTGAGCGAAGAGTGAGAAACAAAAAATCCGACCCGTGGGTCGGATTTTTTCTATCAGCAGCTGTTTAGAAGGGAATATTAACGCCCATATTAAAGCTTGCATTGCTCGATAGTGGAACAAACTCCTCGGTAACCTTTCCAAGCATCTGGTCCATTCCCACAAAGAGGTTGAAGCCTGTGGGGTGGATGTTGAGCATCCATCCGAAGGCGCATCCGTATGTTCCTGCAGCAACGTTCACGTTGGCCGAGAACCATTTGAGAGGAGCTACATTGGCCGAAAGACGAAAATCTGTCCAAGTGTAGTCCTCGAGGAAACGGGTGGTGTTTATAAGGCCTACAGAGAGACGATCGTAGAAAGGCATTGTATATTCGGCCGCAAGGTTAAGCGTCGCGCCCAGCGCTTTTTTGCGTTTACCCTGGTCGCCGGCATTCTCAAGTTCGTAGAGCCCTGTAAGACCGTCGCTCAATCGCTCAAGCTCGTCCTCGAAATTATTCTCGTTATCCTCTTCGAAACTGAATTTATAGTCGTTGGTCGAAAATTTCTTGTCGCCATTGGTGGTGGCAAGTATATTGTTGTCCCACGAAATGAATCCAAGGTCGAGCAACGACGCACCGAACTTCCAATTATCATCGAGTTTATACTCGGCACCGAGGTCTACAGCAAAGCCGGCGCCCGAAATTCCAAAGCCGTCAATATCGGCACCGTTCACGTAGGGATTGCCTGAATTTTCGCTAATCTCTGTCTCGTAGAACAATCCCTTGACACTCGCCTGCACCTGGGCATTGGTAACGGCAGTCCATCCATCCTCGCCAAGATTGAGCTGTGCCTTGTTGAATTCCGCGTCGATATTTGCAACACCCACAAGATATTTAAGCGCAACACCCACACGCAGTCTCTCGTTAATGTTGCGCGAGTGACCGAGAGCAATCTCCACGTATGAGTTTGCGTGCATTCCAAAGTCGCTGATGTCGTAGCATTTGTTCGTCAGCCCCTCTTTCGCAAATTGGAAGAGTCCTTTGGGCAACATTGTGTAAACGCTCGAACGTAAATTAACACCCAAAGTATTGTAACCTCCAAAGCCTTTGAATCCGGCGGACATTATCTGAATGTTCGCATCGAAGTGAAGATTGTTCTTGTCCTTTATGTTTCCAAGAAACTCGCCCGCGCTCACAGCAGGGTTGAGGAAAGTTGTAGTTTTGCCATTCTTCACATATATATAATCTTCGAGATTCAGGCTACCCCTTACTCCCAGATTCAGATTGCCATAAACGGGGAAAGAGATATAATTCTGGCTGTTGCCAATAGCGGGGTTAATCTCGTGACGATACATGTATCCATCAGTAAAATAGCCCGAAATTGTGTGCTGTGCTCTTGTCTGCGCAGCAACGAATAGCACTGCTGCAAGAGCGAGAATATATTTAATGTTTTTCATTTTGTAATATTCTTTTATCCTATAATCAGTTACCACTAGAATTCGTCAATATAGCTTCCGTCAACGGCAATTTTCAGATTTTTGAAGTTTATTGCCTGCGAGGGTGCAATAGGCTCGCCGTCGGCACCGCAAAGTTTGGCGCGTACGATGATACCGTCGAGTTTTTCAATGTTACCCTCCATTGCAATCTCCACACGCTGCGAAGCATCTGTAGCATCAAGAGTAACAGACGAGCTTCGTACGCCTTTTATTATCTTGCCATTAACATCCATAGGATGGAAAGAGAGTTCAACTTTAAGAGGAATCTCGGAGTTTACATCGGCTTTTACTGCAAGCTTTTTAATAGAGAGTTTCTCGAGTGTCTCGTCGTACCAGCCATCGAGAGTATCCTGATAGATGACAAAAGATGTTTCGTCCTTGAGCGCAAGAGGAGCATAGAAAAGATAGGTTCCCTGCACTTTTTCTATCGTCTGGCCAAGCTCGAAACCCTTTATCGACTGCTCGGGAATCATAGGCTCTACAACATCAATCTCAATTTTGTCGGGAAGACCGTTTGCACCGTTGCCGCTGAGAATATCAGAAAAGCCGTTGAACTTTTTATTTACAGCATCCTTATACTGCGAGTGCAATTTCTCTTGAGGCATATTTCCGTCTGTTGTCAGGCAGAATACATTGTAATCGTCGGCCATCTTCAGTTTGTCCTCGCCCAAAGAGACTATCTTTTCGCTACCGTCATTGCGTTTGGCAACCATCGCAAGACCGGCCTCGGCGTAAAGATTGTTCGCCGCAAGAGGATTGTTCAGACGAATGTAAATTTGGGGATTGGCCAATTTTACGTTTGTGGAATCCTGGCTGAGCATGTCAGGAATATCATTCAGGCTGATGGGGTCGATATTAATATCCTCAATATCATACTTTATCTTGCCTGTAAACTCGGAAACAACAATCTCGGAAAGCGTGGGAGTACATTCGTAATTTATAAAATCGGGAAGATCGTCAAGAGTGAATCCGTCGTTAACATCTTCGCCATAAACAACAATGTCGCCTGCCACGCTCACGCTCGATGTCAATCGGAACTCACCATTCTCCAATTTAATATCGTCGCCGGCCTTTGTAACGTCGATAGCATCAACGTGGGCATTGAATTTCAGCTCGCTGAGTGTATTTTCTACCTTTATCTGAAGTTCCTCGCCATACTCCTCTTTGTACTTACCCAGGTCGAGCACTCCGGTTACATTGTCGTAGCATTTTGTGATATTCTTCTCCTCTTTACCCATGCTGACAAGAAATGTTCCTTCGAGACCTTTGGGAACATTCATCTTCAGATCCTCGAAGCTTATATAGTTGATTTTTTCTACAAGGTCGGGATTTTCCGAGACGTTTATCACTGCTCCAAAGTCGGCATTCACTCCTATCTTGTCAATGGCAGTAATTGAGGGATCAACCTCTCCAGTAGTCTCAAACTTTGTAAAATCTGTTACATTGATAGGATAATTGGCAGATGTTACGCCATCTTTTTCGATGCCTCCTTTACGGCGACGGATGTTCGCAGACTTGTCGCGTGTGAGCACAGAAGTGATAGGCTCAATCTCGGGACTCTCTGTCTCAAAGGCGGGAATCTCAATCGCGTCGGACTCGAAAGAGCCCTCTTCGATAATTGCATAAATAATGTCACCACTCTCGAGCGTGTCTCTCTTTACTTTGCCATCATCGTCGAGATCGAGCACTTGATCGAGCACCAGAGAGTCTACATTCAAAGGAAGAGTGAGGTTGTTCACGCTGATACCTACAGTAGTATCAAGATCGGATAGTTTGTAACTGCTGTCGACGCACGAGGCAAATACCGTGCCCGCTGCCGTCAACAGGAGAAAAAGTTTTTTCTTAATCATCAGTGTTTATTTTATAGTTTGTTTTTCAAAAAAAATCAGCAGCCTGCCTAATTACCCGGAGGCTGCCACCATGTATTTATTTGACAAGCAATATATTATATTGCGATTGTTGCAAATTGTTAATTTTTGACAAAAATATATATTATTTCTTTACGCAACAAACATTTTCCCAAAAACTATAAATAGCAAATGTTAAAATTGCGAGACGAGAAAAGTTATTTATAACCACGTTTTATTTATTTTGGCATCGCATAATTGCACATTTGAAATAAAATTGTGCAATGCGCTTATTTTTTTCGCTACCTTTGCGAAGTAATTGATAAGAATATTCAAAAAATAAAAACATAAACATTATGGACAGAAAAGTTGTAATTACAGGAATGGGAGCAATCACTCCTATAGGAAAGACAATAGAAGAGTATTGGAACAACCTAATTTCGGGTGTTTGCGGCATCAAAGAGATTGAAGGATTCGAAGAGTTTGATCTTCCCGTGAAAATCGCAGGACAGATTACAGATTTTGATGCTAACGCATACGGCATTGCCCCTGCTGTGATGAGAAAATGCGACCGCTACACACAGTATGCATTGGCTGCAGCCGAAGAGGCAGTGAAGAGCAGTGGCATTCTCGAGAACGAGGGCATTGCACCCGAGCGCGTGGGCGTATACATTGGCTCGGGCATCGGAGGAATGGAGACATTCGTAAACGAGACACAGAAGCTTTACAACCAGGGTGTCAACCGCGTTTCGCCCCTTTTCGTTCCCATGATGATTGGTAACATTGCATCGGGACAGATTGCTATAAGACACGGGTTCCAGGGCCCCACATTGCCCGTCGTTACAGCTTGTGCCACAAGTACAAACGCCATCGGCGAGGCCTACCGCGCCATCAAGCACGGTTACGCTGATGCCATCGTTGCCGGAGGTAGCGAGGCTGCTATCCACCCCCTCGTAATCGGAGGTTTCAACAACTGCAAGGCCCTCTCGCGCACAGCCGATCCCAAACGCGCCAGCCGTCCTTTCGATGCTACACGTGACGGATTCGTACTCGGCGAGGGTGCAGGCGTACTCATCCTCGAGGAGAAAGAGCATGCTATTGCCCGCGGCGCACACATCTATGCAGAGATTTGCGGTTACGGAAACACTTGCGACGCTTACCACTATACTGCTCCGCGTCCCGACGCAACGACAGAGGCACGCGCCATCAGCATTGCACTCGAAGAGGCCGGCTACCAGGATAGAGAGAAAATCTACATCAATGCACACGGCACAAGCACCCCCATGAACGACAAGATGGAGACAGCAGCCATCAAGCTCGCGCTTGGCGAAGAGTCGGCAAAAAAGGCAGTAGTAAGCTCTACAAAGTCGATGACCGGACACCTTCTCGGTGCTGCAGGAGCAATAGAAATGATTGCTACAGCACTCACAATGGAGAGAGGCATTGCCCACCCCACTATGGGCTACACAGAGAGCGACCCCGACTGCGACCTCGACTACACTCCCCTTGTGGCACGCAAAGAGAATTTCGACATCGCAATTTCGAACTCTTTCGGATTCGGCGGTCACAATGCTTGCGTAGCTCTGCGCCCCTACAAAGGATAAAAAAATTCAAAAAACATTATCAGGCAAAATACATTTGAGATTATGCTGAATTATATAAAAAAGTTTGAGCAGAGCATAAAGGAGTATTGGAATTATCCTGCCATCAACGACTACAAACGCGAGCCCATCACCTATGGCGAACTTGCCAGGGAGATTGAGATTCTGCACATTTTGTGGGAAAAGGCAGGGCTGAAAGCGGGAGACAAAATCTCGCTGAACTCGCGCAGCTGCACAAATTGGGGAATAGCATTCATGGCGGCAACAGCAGGAGGATACGTTGCCTGCCAGCTGTTTCAGGGCTTCACTCCCGACGACACGCAGAAACTCGTGAACCACTCGGAGAGCAAGATACTCTTCACTGAAAAGGGATTCTTCGATAGCATGAATTTCGAAGAAATGCCCGAGCTTGTGGCAGCCATAGACATGAAAAACATGGAGCTTCTTGCCGCACGCGAAGAGTTCGGAGGACTGTATGCGCGTCGCCACGAGTTCTACAATGAAAAATACCCCGACGGCATTGCACCCGAGGATATAAAATACCCCGAGCCCCAGATGGAGAATCTCTGTTGCCTGAACTACACTTCGGGCTCCACAGGAAACCCCAAAGGGGTGATGCTCACAATGCGCAACATCAGCAGCAACATCGAGGTTATTCCCACACGTTGCCCCTATACACGCGGAGAGAAATACCTGAGCATGCTACCCTTTGCTCACATATACGGACTCACATTCGACCTTATAACTCCTCTATGTATGGGAATGCATCTAACGGTGCTGGGAATGTTGCCCGCGCCCACCACATTGAAAGATGCGATGCAGGCTGTGCGTCCCAAGATGGCGATAATGGTACCTTTGGTACTGAGCAAGATGGTGGACTACGCAATAGGGGAATTCCTGCACAGCAAGAGCGGAAAGGCGCGCCTTGCCAATTACAAGCAGCACCCGGAATTTTGCTTCGCACTGCGCACTATACTCCTCTCGTATTTCGGTGGAAACATCGAGCTTATGACCACCGGAGGCGCGGCAATCCCCGAAGAGCTCGAACATCTGCTGTCGGTAAAGCTGCAGCTGCCGCTCGTCACCGCCTACGGAATGACCGAGTGTGGCCCGCTCATCACTTTGGGTAATCTGGCCACATATAAGCTGAGGTCGTGTGGAGAACTTGTGGACCGCATAGAGGCACGCATAGACTCGGCCAACCCCGAGAACACCGTCGGAGAGCTGTGGGTGAGAGGCGACAATGTTTTTGCCGGCTACTACAAAAACCCCGAGGCCGACAAGGAGCTTTTCACCGAGGATGGGTGGTTCCGCACGGGAGACCTAGGCACAATGGACAAGGACAATACTCTGTTCCTCGTGGGACGCTGCAAAAGCATGCTTCTCTCGACCAACGGACAGAATGTCTACCCCGAAGAGATTGAGGTGAAGATGAATGCACTGCCCTACATCACCGAGTCGCTGATGGTGCAGCGTGGCGAAAAGTTCGTCGCACTCATCGTGCCCGACACGGAACTGCTTGCGGCGCATCAGGTTTCTACCGAGACATTCATCAGTGTGATGGAAAAGAACTTCGAAACGCTGAACAGTTCAATTCCCGCATATGCCCAGATTTCAAGCTATGAGCTGCGCGACGAGGCATTCGCAAAAACTCCAAAAGGAAGTATTAAACGTTTCATGTATTCATAAAAAAGAACAAAAAAAATGAAAAAAATAACATATTATACATCGGGAACATGCTCGCGCGTGATTGAGGTGAGCGGCGAGGATGGACGCATAGTGGATATTGCATTCTACGGTGGATGCAACGGCAATCTTCAGGGAATCAGCAGTTTGGTTAAGGGAATGAAATACGAAGATGTTATCGCCCGATTGAACGGAATCAGTTGCAACGGAAAACCCACGTCGTGCCCCGACCAGCTGTGCCGCGCCATCGAGAAGCTGATGGAAGAGTAGCCCCGGGCAACAAGCACCCTTGAACGAAAAAGTTGCACACAGCGCAGTGTGCAACTTTTTGTTATTTTGTCAACTCCTCGGAGAACTCTTCGAGTACCTTTTCGAATAGTTTCACAGCTTGGGCCATCGTGCCGCGCACCTCTCCGCCCGAAGCATTCTTGTGGCCGCCGCCGTTGAAAAATCTCTCGGCGACCTTGTTGCAGGGAAAGTCGTCCACGCTGCGCAGCGACACATTTACTTTGCCGGGCACCTCCTCGCGGAAGAAGCATGTGAAACGCACCCCCTTTATCTGCAGAGGCATATTCACAATGCCCTCGGTGTCGCCTTTGCTGCAGTTGAAATTCTGCGCCTCTTCGTAGTCGAGAGTGATGAGGGCAGCATTCTTCTTGGGAAAATGGCGCAGCTTCCTGTACATCATATAGCCCATGAGTTTCATGCGACCGAATGAGTAGTTGTAGAATACGCGACGATAGACAATATCTTTGTCGATGCCTTTGCCTATAAGCTCGGCTACAATCAGATAAATATCCTTGCGTCCCGATGCATAGGCAAAATTACCAGTGTCGGTCATTATGCCCGTATAAATGCACTCGGCAATCTCACGCGTAACCTCGTCGGCTGCACCCATCTGCCAGAAGAGACGGAAGACAAGCTCGCTGGTGGAGCAGGCCTCGGGGTGGGAAATAGCGACGTCAAAGATAGGCTCGGGGGCAAGATGGTGGTCGATGAGCACTCTCTTTGCCGGCAGCGAGGCAACAACCTCGCCAGCAGCCTCTATGCGCGAAAGGGCGTTAAAATCGAGGCAGAAGAAGAGGTCGGCAGCCTTTAGAATAGCATCGGCAGCCTCGGGTGCCTTGTCGTAGATTGTCACGCTGTCGGCACCGGGCATCCACGCGAGAAAGAATGGATATTCGTTGGGGACAACCACCGAAACACTCTTTCCGCGCGCCTTAAGAAAGGCTGCGAGGGCGAGCGACGAGCCCATTGCATCGCCATCGGGACGGCTGTGGGTGAGAATCACACATTTTTCACTTTTCTCGAGCAGCGCCTTCACCCCCTCGATATTTTTTGCATCAATGATATTTTCGAGCATAATATTATTATCTTTTTCTTTTTGCGAAATTAATGAAAATGGGAGAATTTTCCAAACATAATTACTTGCCTGCATCGTTGGGTGAGAGATTGCCGTCGGCGCACGAGAGACACAAAGCCCCCGCCACGGAGACATCCACGCAATCGACACCCAAAAGGCCGCACTCCTTTGCCACGCGACGGCGGCTCATTGCGTGGAGGCCCGCATCCATAATCACCCTCTTTGCAGGATACTTTTCGAGCAGTTCTTCCATTGCTCCTTTGAAGCCCCTGCACAGGAAAAGCACATCCACGGGCACGCAGAGGGAATCCTCTTGCCAGCTTTTGTCGCACAGCATCTTCACGCGACGTCCGCGGAACTCAACAAGGCCGCCACGCGAAACAACATTCTCGTCCTCGTAGTCGCCCACCACCCACAGCGGCTCGTCCATACGCGCACGACGCATGGCCGGCGCAAGAACATAGTCAAAATCATCGTCGCGCTCGTCGAAAGAGAGTATGTACGAAGTGTCGCGCGAGGCAACCAGATGAAGAGCAGCACATTGCGAAGTATTGTAAATTTGTATATAATCGCGGTGGTCGGCACTGTGCAGATGCACGGCCCAAGCAGCAGTCGCAAAAACAGAGACGAAGAAAAGAGTGATTGCCGAGCGACGCTTCGTGAGAATCATCGCCGCCGCAAAAACTAAAGAAAAGGCGACGCCCCACGCGGCAAGCGCATCTATGTAGGGCAATGCAATTTTTGCACAAGGTAGAGCCTCGATAAATTTCAGCAGGCTGTTCATAAGCTGCGTAAGAGTGCCCAGGATATACGCAATACCACTGCTTACAAAGGCAATTTTGCTCGTCAGCCACAAAAGCACTGCCGTGGACATCACAAGGAACGACGCGGGCACCACCACAATATTCGCCAACAAAAAATAGAGTGGGAAGCTGCCGAAGCAGTACCATATTATAGGCAATGTTCCCAGCTGGGCCACAAAAGAGACAGAGAGAAGGTCGGCCGCATAGTTGTAGAGTTTCCCGTGTCTGTCGCACGCCAAAAGACGTCGCATGGGCGGCAACAGCAGGATGATAGAGAGCACCGCCGCAAACGACAACTGGAAGCTGACGTCGAAGAGCGAGCGCGGCGAAAAGATGATTATTGCAATGGCTGCAAAGGCAAGAGCATTGAGCGACGAGCCGTCGCGACGCGCGCAGCGCCCCAATGAAAAGAGTGTAAAAAGTATTGCAGCCCTAACGATTGAAGGGGAGAGGCCGGCAACAAATGCGAAGCCCCAAATTATCGAAATTATAAGAATCTCGCGCAGGATAGTGTATGCGCGACGGCTGCGCCACGCAGGCAGCAGCGTCGAGAGTATCATATAAAAAATGCCAATGTGCAACCCCGAGAGAGCAAGCACGTGGCTCGCACCCACCGAAGAGTAGGTATCTTTTATTTCGCGCGTAAGCTCACTCTTGTCGCCTATCGTCAGCGCCGAGAGCACCGAACGCACCTCGTCGCCGAAGCCGCACCGCTCGTACAGGGCGACAACCTTTTCGCGCAACGCAAGGGCACGCATGCGCAGCGTAGGCTCCACCCGCCCCGCCTTTTCCCACGAATAGATTGGCAGATAGGCAGTGCCCGTAACACCTTTTATATAAAGAAATTTTTCGTAATCAAACTCACCGGGATTGCCAGCATTCTGCGGATTTTTTATCTTGGCCGAGAAAGTAATCTTCTCGCCGATGGCAAGATTCTCGGCCTCGACGCAGTTGGCCAGATAAAGATAGCAGAGGCCCGAGAGACGGCCGCCCAACGAGTCTCCATCCTCGCGCGTGAGCATCGCCAAGCACTTTGTAGTCTTGTCGCCCATGCGTGGCGTCTCAAGAAAATAGGCGCTGAACGTTCCCTTCGTCTCGCTCCAACGAGGCAGCATGGAGACTGTATCCTTGTGCCACACAACCGCCCCAACGGCAAGCATCGTCGCCATCACCGAAGCACTGAAAAGCAGACTGAGCCTCTCGAAAAAGAGCGAGAGCGCAGCAAGCAATGCGAATGCCAGAAGCAGCAACAGCCACACGTCGAGCGTGACCGCACACAATGAGGCGAGCGCAACGCCCGCCATCAATGGCACTGCAAGCCCGACAAGAGGATTATTCTGCAGGGAACTGCTCACCTAATCAAAAGGTGTTTAAATTTATATTTGATTTTTTATAAGCTCTTACATTGCGCGCAACGCAGAGATTACAGCCTCGGGATTCTCGGCCTTGAAGACAGCGTTTCCGGCAACAAGCACGTCCGAGCCTGCCTCGGCAAGCAGCTTGCCTGTCTCTACATTTACGCCACCATCAACCTCGATGAGAGCCTTTGAGCCCGTTGCGGCAATAAGCTCGCGCAGCTCCTTCACCTTCTCGATAGTGTGAGGAATGAACTTCTGACCGCCAAAGCCGGGGTTGACGCTCATAAGAAGAACAAGGTCGAGCTCGGCGATAATATCCTTGAGCAGCATCACAGGAGTCGAAGGGTTGAGGGTAACACCCGCCATCATTCCCGCCTCTTTTATCTGAGTGACAGCCCTGTGCAGGTGAGTGCAAGCCTCGTAGTGGATGTTCATCACACGCGCACCCAGAGCCTTCACCGCATCAAGATAGTTCATGGGATTCACAACCATCAGATGCACATCAAGCTGCTTGGTGCAGCCCTTTGCAACATACTCGAGTACCGGAGGGCCGAACGAAAGATTGGGCACAAACACCCCATCCATAATATCAATGTGCAACCACTCGGCCTCGCTACGGTTAATCATATCAAGGTCACTCTGCAAATTCGCGAAATTTGCCGACAGCAATGACGGCGATACTATCTGGCTCATATATATAGGATTTTTTATTTCTAAACGCGAAGATAATGCTAAAAAGCGAAGTAACCGCCGCCTATGGGGATAAAATTTACAAAATTCAAATATTTGTAGTATGCAGGCACGATGGATGCAAAATAAAAAAAGAGATATTTTTGTCCAGTTGTTCACTTTTTGTATATTCGCGTGAAACAGAAAAGAGAACGTTGCCTATTTCTCAAAAAACAAAAAAGTTGCCATGAAATTCAAAAAACTATTGAGTATATTATTGTCCGTTATATTTGTTGCATGCATCGTTTCGTGCGACACAGACGACTGCCACTATATTCGACAAGAGAATCCGGCATCCAAACGCAACTATATAATGACAGATGGAAAATCGGCTACCATAGTTTCAAAATACAATGCCGATTATGACATTATCATACGCTTCGCCAAAGTATTGAAAAACAACATATACAGCATAGACAAAGTATTTCTTGCAGCAAACAGCGACGAACAGCTTTCTACATACATTGACGCCAACAAACACACACTGTGCAAACAGAAAAACACAGACATAATAGGCCCAATAATGGTGAAACGCCCAATAAGCGGCGACTCGTGGGTTGGCGGCAATCATCTTTACCTTAATCAAGAATCGGGAATAAAAAGTGCAGCCACAAACAGTTTCTCGATATACGCCGACGGCACCCTCGTGGAACAGGGAGCAGTATACGCCGATGTTGTAACCATTGATGTTGAAAATACAATATTTGACCCGGATGTTGCCCCTTTGAACGGCGAGAGGATATTATCCTCACCATTGATAGCCGAGAATATTTCATACAGTATCTCCGGCGGCGAAATCCTTGTAAACGTGGAACATTGTTATTTAAAAGATGTCCACGTTGGGGTATATTATGGAATGCAGTCGGCGTTCAAAGGTACAAAATTTATAACCACGCAAGGAGGTTACTACGACTGGGAGAAAAATCCTGAAGACAAAGATATTTTAAACATCAAAAAGGCCGACGTACCCAATTTCAATCGTTTTTCACAAAGGTCAAGCAACAACATTTACTACCAAAACAGCATATTACTCCCCTGCGGTCTCGGAACCCACGACTATATTAATGATAGCAGCAATATTTTTATCAACAGCGGCAAGAAAGCCTATCATGTGCTTATAGATGACAAGAAGATAGCAAAAGGTACTATGCTTTCGTGGAAAGGCATCTATAATTGGAGAAAGCCCATAGTGGACGATGAGTATAATTATATATACGAATATTACAACGATGGTAGGAAATATATTTCAGTAACAGCCAAAAAACCATACGAGAGCATCTCCATACCCGCTCCTGAAGGTTCCGAAGATGGCATTTTCCACACAACAGAGAGCGACGACAACATATCTATTGACAATACAATTGCAAATATTGTTAAATTATCAGCTAAGGGGAAAGGCTCAATCTGCGGATTTTTCACGCCGAAGAGAGAGTAATCAATACACCTCCCAAACGGCAAGATGAGGACGCTAACGGAAAGATATTGCCCACTATAATATACAAAAAAGCCTGCAGCTAAAAACTACAGACTTTCTGTCGGGGCGACAGGATTCGAACCTGCGACCACCTGGTCCCAAACAACAAGATGAGGACGCTAACGGAAAATTCACTACACATGCAAAAATAAGTATACATCCATTAGCATAAAATAACAAAAAAGCCCGCAGCTAAACGCTACAGACTTTTCTGTTGGGGCGACAGGATTCGAACCTGCGACCACCTAGTCCCAAACGACAAGATGAGGACGCTAACGGAAAAACGTCCACTTTAAAAAACAAAAAAGCCCATAGCTTTTAAACTATGGACTTTCTCGTCGGGGCGACAGGATTCGAACCTGCGACCACCTGGTCCCAAACCAGGTGCGCTACCGGACTGCGCTACACCCCGAACGACTTTCGTCGATATTTTTTATTTCAGAAGATCCAACGCCTTGAACACCTCTACCATCTTCTCGAGCGCACGGTCAACCTGCTCTTTTGTGTGGGTAGCCATCAGCGAGAAGCGGATGAGTGTATCCTGGGGCGAGCATGCGGGAGGAACTACGGGATTAATGAAGATTCCTGCATCCCACAACATCTTTGTCACCATAAAAGTTTTATCAGTGTCGCGGATGTAGATAGGAATGATAGGTGTCGAAGTAGCACCAATCTCAAATCCAAGCTCGCGGAAGTTCTTGAGTGCGTAGTTTGTAACGTCCCACAAGTTTGTGAGGCGCTCGGGCTCGGCTTTCATAATATGGAGAGCCTCGATAGCCGCAGCTGTTGCAGCAGGAGTGTTACTTGCACTGAATATATAAGAACGTGCATTGTGGCGGATGTAGTTGATAACCTCTTTGTCAGCAGCCACGAAGCCACCAATGGTAGCCAAAGACTTACTGAATGTACCCATGATGATATCAACATCTTTGGTGAGTCCGAAGTGGTCGCAAGTACCGCGGCCCTCACGTCCAAGCACTCCAAGGCCGTGAGCCTCGTCCACCATGATGCTTGCATTGTATTTATCTTTGAGACGTACAATCTCGGGCAGGTTGGTGATGTCACCCTCCATGCTGAAGACGCCGTCCACTACGATAAGCTTGATTGTCTCGGGAGCGCATTTCTTGAGCTCATTCTCGAGCGACTCCATGTCATTGTGACGGAATTTGCGCACTGTAGAGAACGAAAGACGACGACCATCAACGATAGAAGCGTGGTCGAGCTCGTCGCACAAAATTGTGTCACGGCGACCTGTTACACAAGAGAGAACGCCCAAGTTCACCTGAAAACCTGTAGAATATACAAGAGCCTCGTCCTTTCCTACAAACTCGGCAAGCTCGTTCTCCAACTGAATGTGAATGTCAAGAGTTCCGTTAAGGAAACGCGAGCCCGCGCAACCTGTTCCGTACTTTTTCACAGCCTCAATGGCAGCCTCTTTAATTTTGGGGTGGTTGGTCAATCCCAAATATGAGTTTGAGCCAAACATCAAGACTTTTTTGCCATTCATCACAACCTCTGTATCCTGCTCGCTGTCTATGCAACGGAAATAGGGGTATACACCTTTTGCCATAAACTGCTGGGGAAGGTCGTATGAAGCATATTTTTCTTTAAGAAATCCCATTATACTTGTATTTTATTATTCCTTATTATCAAAAGGGCTTGTGTTTATCTCCCTACATTATAGGCTGCAAAGATACGAATTATTTTTAACATTATACTGCTTTTATAGCCGTTTTTTTATAAATTCTCCCTTTCGCCAGAGATTCCATAGGTTGATAAACAAACAAAAAGTGTGCCGAGGTTATCGACACACTTTTTGTTTGCTATTTAGTCAATTACTTTTTCTTTCCGTTGTACTCGTCAGAAACTGTCAGCTTAGCGCGTCCTTTTGCACGACGGGCTGCCAAAACGCGACGACCGTTCTTTGTCGCCATTCTCTCACGGAAACCGTGTTTATTTTTTCTCTTTCTATTAGAGGGCTGGTATGTTCTTTTCATCGTTATCTTTTTTTATAAGATTTATGCTTATTTCTTCAAAGCCTCATCAGCTTTACCCTGGGGAAGGATCTCCTCAGCAAACATGTAAGCACCGGTCTTGGGTGATTTCACCATTCTAACCACCTTAACAAACTTCTCTTTGTTACCGGTCTGAAGTGTAGCGACTGCTTTCTTTGCCATAGTCTATTATTACTTAATTTCTTTGTGAACTGTTACCTTCTTCAAATAAGGATTGTATTTTTTCAACTCCAAACGCTCAGTTGTGTTTTTGCGGTTCTTCGTTGTAATGTAACGAGACATACCGGGAACACCACTGTTTTTCTGCTCTGTACATTCAAGGATTACCTGAACGCGATTTCCTTTTACTTTCTTAGCCATAATTTACCTCCTTATACTTAACCAAGTACCTTAATATCTTTCCATGCAAGATAACCCTTGCTTACAGCATCTTTGATAGCTGCATCAAGACCTACACGGTTGATAATTCTTAACCCCGCTGCACTCACGCGCAACTGAATCCAACAATCTTCCTCTACATAGAAGAACTTCTTAACGAACAAGTTCACGTTGAAAAGACGCTTTGTTCTTTTCAATGAGTGTGATACATTGTTACCCACCATGGCTTTTTTACCGGTGATTTGACAAATTTTAGACATTGCTATATATATTTTTTTGTTTTAATTCGTGAATACTCCACTCTAACGGGATGCAAAATTACTATTTTCGCCGCAATCTTGCAAACAAAAAAGTAATTATTTTGCTTTTTTCCTCAAAAGATTAACTATCACACAATAAGCGATGGAAAATTTTAAGGGTTTCGAGGATTGTTGCCTCGATATTTGCCGCGCGTCCGCAATCGTCGAGCGCGAGTTTGCAGGTTGTAATGTTTCCGCCGACCAAAAATGCTGTCCACACAGTGCCGACGGGCTTTTCGGGTGTTCCGCCACCGGGGCCCGCGACGCCCGAGGTTGCAATGGCACACTCTGTGTGCATGAGCGAGGCGACACCCGCCACCATCTGACGCACGACCTCTTCGCTTACCGCGCCGTGTGTCAGCAGGCTCTCTTCGGAGACGGAAAGAACGTCGCGTTTAATTTCATTGGCGTAGGCAACCACTCCTCCTTTGAAAATCTCGGAACTGCCGGGAACGGAGGTTACGGCAGCCGCCACTCCACCACCCGTGCAACTTTCGGCTGTCGAAAGTGTGAATCCCCGCTCGCGCAATGCTTCGTTTACCCACACCGACAAAATATTCAATTCCTCGCACATACCTTATATTATAATACGGTGCGTGTGAACGCGGGTTTGTCCATGCTGCAGAAATCGCCTTCGAGGAATTTGTAGTAGCCTACAATTCCAATCATTGCCGCATTGTCGGTGGTGAATCCGAACTTGGGAATGAAAATCTCCCATCCGTAGCGCTTCGCAAAATCGGCGTATGCTGCACGCAGCGCAGTGTTTGCCGAGACGCCACCCGAGAGAGCTATCCTTTTTATTTTCAGAGCCTTTGACGCCTTGTAGAGTTTATCCATAAGCACAGCAACCACCGTTGCCTCGAACGACGCAGCAAGATTCTCTTTATTCTTCTCGACGTAATTTTCGTCCTCGGCCACGAGCTTGCGCAGCGTGTAGAGGAAAGAGGTCTTGAGACCGCTGAAGCTGTAGTCGAAGCCGGGGATATGGGGCTTGCTGAATGTATAGGTCTTGGGATCGCCGTTACGCGCGAGCCTGTCGATGATGGGGCCTCCGGGGTAGCCGAAGCCCATTATTTTTGCACATTTGTCGATAGCCTCGCCAGCAGCGTCGTCGATAGTCTGTCCGACAATTTCCATATCCTTGTAGCTGTTCACCTTGACTATCTGCGAATTTCCGCCGGAGACCATCAGACACAGGAAAGGAAACTCAGGCACACTCTTTTCGGCACCCTCTTCCTTTATAAAATGGGCCATAATGTGTCCCTGCAGATGATTAACCTCGACCATGGGAATTCCCAAAGAGGCTGCAAGGCCCTTGGCAAAGGAGACGCCCACCAGCAGAGAGCCCATAAGGCCGGGGCCGCGGGTAAAGGCTATCGCCGAGAGCTGTTCCTTGGTAATGCCCGCATTTTTCAGCGCAGCATCTACCACGGGAACAATATTCAGTTCATGGGCACGCGAGGCTAGTTCGGGCACGACTCCGCCATACTGTTCGTGCACAGCCTGACCGGCTGTGACATTCGACAGCACCGTGTCGCCACGCATCACCGCAGCAGAGGTATCGTCGCACGACGACTCTATCGCCAAAATATAAATATCTTTATTTTCATTCATTTCTGCCATAAAAACTCTTTTAGCACAAAAAACGTCTACAAAAGTACAATATAATTTCATTATTTAGTAACTTTACATCGAAGAAAGTTTCAATATCTATGATACGGATAGAGCAATACAAGAGCGGCGAAAAGCTTCCCCCGCTGATGCAGGGAATATTTTTTCACTCGGAGCAGTTTTTCCACATACTCGAAAACTCTCCGGGAATAAAGCCGGTGATGCTCGTCGCCTACGACGGCGACGAGGAGAAAGGACATCTGCTCGCAATGCTCAAACACGACTTTCGCATAATTCCGCCGGGTATCTACCATTGGTGCAGCATTTACAGCGAGGGAGTATACGCCGACGAAAAGGGCGACCGCAACGAGCTCTTCTCGATGTTCCTCGACAGACTGATGAAGATTCTCGACTTCAGATACATATTCATGGAGGTGCGAT
Organism: Bacteroidaceae bacterium; assembly: GCA_017547585.1. GTDB lineage: Bacteria > Bacteroidota > Bacteroidia > Bacteroidales > Bacteroidaceae > HGM04593. Next base: position 25,342 of record JAFYPH010000058.1, read on the forward strand.
ACATTACCGACACACGCATCACCTACCGCACCTTCAGCAAATACAATTTCGTGCCGCGACACGACCTGAGAATATACAATTCGCTGCACAGCCGCAAGCCCGAGGAGCGCCTTTCGCGCGCCTACCACGCACACATACGACGCGCGAAAGTGCGCGGAGTTACCTACAGGCAGATAAGCGAGAGAGAGGATATTGTGACAGGCATCAAGATGCTGAAAAAATACTACGCATCGAAGGTGGACAGATACTTTGCCCCCACCGAACTACTCACAAGAATGCTGACGGGCACCGAAGAGAGCGCACCCGACACACGTATGTTCGCCGTCTACAACAAAGAGGGCAGAATGATAGGCTGTTCCATCTGCCTCTACTCCGAGGGGCGCGCGTTCCTGCTCTACAGTTGCGGACTGCGCAAAAGCTACCCGCTGCTCTACCCGGGAATAATGTCAGTGTGGGCAGCCATAAAAGATGCCCACCAAAGAGGGTACGCCCACTTCGAGTTTGCCGTGTCGGGAATGCCGCTGAACAAGAGAAGAGGCTTCAAGAATTTCCTTCTCAACTTCGGAGGAAAGCAGACAAGCACACTGCGCTGGTACCGCTTCCGCTGGAACTGGATAAACAAAATATTGCGCAAAATATACGTTTAACCATTTTTTTGCGTTAAATAATCAACGCAACAGATAAAAGAATGAGACTACACACACTCCTTATATATATATTGTTCACATTTACCGCCCTCGTGACGGCCTCGGCACAGAAGGTGACCATCAAGGGAACCGTCACCGACTACAAGGACGCCCCCATAGAGGTTGCCGGCGTACACATTGAGGGACAGGCGGCAGGAACATTCACCGACCTTAAGGGACGCTACATATTCACCTGCAACAGCAGCGACAGTCTCGTCGTTGTCTACTCGATGCTGGGCTACCAGACACGCAAGAAGGTGCTGCGCAACCCCACGGACACGGTAACCCTGAACGTAAAACTGCCCGTGTCGGACAACACCCTCGAAGGAGTGGAGATTGTGGACGAACAGCGTCAGATGGGAGGAACGGCACAGATAAAGACACCCGGAAAGATGCGACTGATGCCCGACGCCTCGGGAAACGGAGTGGAGTCGATCATTGCCACACAGGCTGGCGTAAGCTCGCACAACGAAATGAGCTCGCAGTACAATGTACGCGGCGGTAACTTCGACGAGAACAGCGTCTACGTGAACGGAATAGAAATCTACCGTCCGCTGCTCATACGCGCCGGACAGCAAGAGGGACTCAGCTTTCTGAACCCGGACATGGTGGGCTCGATAGCCTTCTCTACCGGCGGATTCGAAGCAAAGTATGGCGACAAGATGGCCTCGGTGCTCGACATCAGCTATCGCAAGCCCCGCGAGTTTGAAAGTTCGGTGGCAGCGAGTCTTTTGGGTGCAAGCGCATACGTAGGCGCTGGAAATTCAAAGATCAGCTTCTCTAATTCACTGCGCTACAAGACCAATAGCTATCTTTTGGGCTCGCTGGACACAAAGGGAGAGTACGACCCTAATTTTCTTGATTATCAAGCATTTCTCGACTGGAGAATAACGCCGCACCTGAACGCTAGCTTCATAGGAAACATTTCGCGCAACAGATACAATTTCACCCCCAGCGACCGCACGACAACCTTCGGCACAATGGAGGATGTGAAGGAGTTCAAAGTGTACTTCGGCGGATGGGAGCACGACCTTTTCCGCACCACATTCGGCTCGGCGTCGCTCAACTACTCGCCCAACGAGTACAATCAGGTGTCGCTGATTACATCTACCTTCAGCACCCGCGAAGAGGAGACCTTCGACATTATGGGACAATATTGGATAGACGACGTGAACAGCGAAGAGAATATAGCCGTGGGCAGCTACATGCAGCATGCGCGCAACTATCTTGACGCCGATGTTCAGACTGTGGCGCTGCGCGGAATGCACTTCATAAAAAGCCACGACCTGCAGTGGGGCGTCGAGTGGAAGGGCGAACATATAAAAGAGAACCAGCGTGAGTGGGAGATGCGCGACTCGGCCGGATACAACCTTCCGCACGGCAGCGAGAATCTGGAAATGATATACAGTCTGCGCTCGAACACTTCGACAAGCAGCAACCGAGTATCTGCCTACCTGCAGGACACATATAAGTTCAACAGCACTCTGGGCACAATGTCGCTGAACGTGGGAGCGAGAATATCCTATTGGGATTGGAACAAAGAGTGCATCGTGTCGCCCCGCGCATCGCTGGGCCTGATACCCAAGTTCAACGAAAATCTGACGCTGCGCTTCGCCACAGGTATCTACTACCAGGCGCCATTCTACCGAGAGTTCCGCGACACTATAAACAGCGGAGGAATCGCCACCGTGCAGCTGAACAAAAATATAAAATCGCCCCGCTCGACACATTTTGTATTGGGCAGCGACTACCTTTTCAAGATGGCGGGCCGCCCGTTCAAGTTCACCGCCGAGGCCTACTACAAGAAACTCGACAACATCATCCCCTACAATGTGGACAACGTACGCATAGTGTACTACGGCGAGAACTGCGCCAAAGGATACGCAACAGGTATCGACCTTAAACTGTTCGGAGAATTCGTGCCGGGCACCGACTCGTGGCTCACCTTCTCGCTGATGGAGACAAAGGAGAAGATAAACAACGGCGAATGGCTGCCCCGCCCCACCGACCAGAAGTTCAATATGTCCATCTACTTCACCGACTACTTCCCCGGCACCGACAAATGGAAGATGAATCTAAAGGGAGTATACGCCGACGGTCTTCCCTTCGGCCCACCCTACAGCGGTCGCGAGAAGCACATTTTCCGCGCACCCGCCTACAAGCGCGTGGACATAGGAATGTCCTACCGCCTGCTCGACAACGAGGATAAGAGAATGCGCAACGGCATCTACCGCTACATAAAGAACATATGGCTGGGAGCCGACGCACTGAATCTTCTGGACATAAACAACGTAAATTCATACTATTGGGTGTCGGACGTATACAACCAGAGCTACGCAGTGCCCAACTACCTCACCAGCCGTCAGCTGAACGTGAAAATCCTTGTGGAAATGTAATTTATTTACCTTATTTATATATAAACGACGCGGACAGACTGCACAAAAGATGGCAAATAGAGTAATCTTTAAAAATATTTGTCTATTTTTGCAAAGCAAGTCTGCATGAAAAGCCGTGCCCGTAGCGCAGCTGCAAAAGAGCAGACGCACACTTTTATAACCATCAATCGTGAATAAAAAACACGGTTTTAAAAAACGTCAAAGATATGAAAATATCAAAAATCGAACACCTCGGCATTGCCGTACCCAGTATCGAAGAGGCTCTTCCTTACTATGAAAATGTACTTGGCTTCAGCTGCTACAACATTGAGACCGTTGAAGAGCAGAAAGTGAGAACAGCATTCTTGAAAGTCGGCGAGACAAAAATAGAGCTCCTCGAGCCCACCTCTCCCGACAGTACAATCGCAAAATTCCTTGAGACACGCGGACAGGGTATCCACCACATTGCCTACGCAGTGGAGGATGGAGTAAAAGAGGCCCTTGCCGAATGTGAGGCAAAAGAGGTGCGCACAATAGATAAGGCACCGAGAAACGGAGCCGAAGGCCTGAACATCGCCTTCCTGCACCCCAAAGCCACACAGGGCGTGCTTACAGAATTGTGTGAAGAGAAAAAATAAAAGAAATTACCATGAGCAGGCAATTTGAAAAGATTAAACAGCTTGTCGAACTGCGCGCAAAGGCGCGTGTGGGCGGCGGAGAAAAAGCTATCGAGAAACAGCATGAGCGTGGCAAATACACAGCTCGCGAGCGCATAGAAATGTTGCTCGACAAAGGCAGTTTCGAAGAGACAGACATGTTTGTGACGCATCGCTGCACAAACTTCGGCCAGGAGAAGAAGAGCTTCCTTGGCGACGGCATTGTTACCGGTAGCGGAACAATCGACGGACGTCTCGTATATGTATTTGCACAGGACTTCACAGTCTTCGGCGGCTCGCTCTCCGAGACAATGGCACAGAAAATATGCAAGATTATGGACATGGCCATGAAGATGGGTGCGCCTGTAATCGGCATCAACGATAGCGGCGGCGCACGCATCCAGGAGGGTATAAACTCTCTCGCAGGCTTCGCCGAGATTTTCGAGCGCAACATCCTCGCATCGGGCGTAATTCCCCAGATTTCGGGAATCTTCGGCCCCTGCGCCGGCGGAGCAGTATACTCCCCCGCCCTCACAGACTTTACACTGATGACCGAGGGAACATCTTATATGTTCCTCACAGGCCCCAAAGTGGTGAAGACCGTTCTTGGCGAGCAGGTTACACAGGAGGAGCTTGGCGGCGCAAGCGTACACGCGAGCAAGTCAGGCGTTACACACTTCACAGCCTCAACCGAGGAAGAGGGCATAATGCTCATACGCAAGCTCATGAGCTACATTCCCCAGAACAACAGAGAGAAGACTCCCGAGCAGCCCTGCGACGACCCCATCAACCGCACAAGCGACCTTTTGAACGAAATAATCCCCGACAACCCCAACCAGGCGTATGACATGTACAACGTGATTGGCGAGATTGTCGACAACGGCGAATTCCTCGAAGTGCACCGCGACTACGCACAGAATATCATCGTGGGCTTTGCACGCATGAACGGCCAGTCGGTGGGAATCGTAGCCAACCAGCCCTGCCGCTACGCGGGAGTGCTCGACTGCAACGCTTCGCGCAAAGGCGCACGCTTCGTACGTTTCTGCGACGCGTTCAACATTCCTCTTGTAACCCTCGTAGACGTTCCCGGATTCCTTCCCGGCACCGCGCAGGAGTACAATGGAGTAATTCTCCACGGTGCGAAACTGCTCTTCGCCTACGGCGAAGCAACAGTGCCCAAGGTAACAGTGACACTGCGCAAGTCTTACGGAGGCTCACACATTGTGATGGCCTGCAAGCAGCTGCGCGCCGATGTTAACTACGCATGGCCCAGCGCCGAGATTGCAGTGATGGGTGCAGCCGGAGCAGCCGAGGTTCTCTATGCAAAAGAGATTAAGGCAGCCGAAGACCCCAAAGCTCTTCAGGCCGAGAAAGAGGCAGAGTACAACAACCTGTTTGCCAACCCCTATCAGGCAGCGAAATATGGTTACATTGACGATGTTATTGAGCCCCGCAACACACGTTTCCGCGTAATCCGCGCCCTTGCACAGCTCGAGAGCAAGCGTCAGGGACTCCCGCAGAAGAAACACGGTAACATTCCTCTTTAATCCTCACAATCATGAAAGTAAATACAGATATAGACAAAGCAGTGGTTGCAGCCATCACAATGGCGCTGAGCACATACTGCGGCGACAATGTTCACGACGAGGAGAGCGGAGTGCTCACAATCACATACGTGAACAAACATTGGAACAATTTGCTATAATCCTAAAAATCAAGCAACATCATGAAAGAGTATAAATATAAGATAAACGGAGAAAACTACAACGTCACCATCAACGAGGTGGGCCAAACTACCGCACAGGTAGAGGTTAACGGCGTTGCATACAGCGTCGAGTGGGAGAAGCCCGAGGCGCCGAAGCCCGTAGTTGTTGCAAAGCCTGCCGCACCCGCAGCAAAGCCTGCAGCATCACCCGCGCCCGCTCCTGCAGCATCGGGCGCGACCGGAGGATACGCGATTAAGACTCCCCTGCCCGGAGTAATCATCGACGTCAAGGTGAACGTGGGTGACACAGTTGCCAAAGGCCAGACAGTAGCAATACTCGAGGCTATGAAGATGGAGAACAACATCAGCAGCGACCGCGACGGAAAAGTTGCATCGATTGCCGTAAGCAAAGGCGAGACAGTTGCCGACGGTGCCATCCTCATCACATTGGAATAACAAAAAACCATAGTAACTGATGCTCCGTTAGTAGACACTTGCGGAGCATCAACGTTTAAAAACAATCACAGCCATGAAGAAACATCTATTCACCCTGCTGCTTATTGCGGGCGCACTCGTAAGCCTGTCCGCAACAGCGCAAACAAACGAAAAGCCGTTCGTAATTCCCGAACTGCGCGAATGGACGGGAGCCGAAGGTACATTCACCCCGAGCGAGAGCATGCGCATCGTCTACCCTGCCAAAGAGGAGGGATTGAAGAAAATTGCCCATCAGTTTGCAAAAGACTACCGTGCAATGTTCAACGCCGAGCCCGAGGTTGCAACAGGAAAAGCACGTAAAGGCGATATTGTCCTCGCCATAAAGAAAGACAAAAAGCTGAACAAAGAGGGCTACAATATTAAAATCGGCGACAAGATTGAGATTACCGCACCCGCCTGCGAGGGCATTATGTGGGGCACACGTACAGTCCTGCAGATTGCCGAGCAGAATAAAGGACAAAGCCTGCCCAAAGGCATCATCCGCGACTACCCCGACTATGAACTGCGCGGATTCATGCTCGACTGCGGCCGCAAGTACATTCCCATGCACTTCTTGCGCGACTACGTTAAGTTCATGTCATACTACAAAATGAACACCCTGCAGATTCATCTTAACGACAATGGATTCAAGCAGTTCTTCGAGCACGACTGGAACAAGACCCCCGCAGCGTTCCGTCTCGAGAGCGACTACTTCCCTGGACTCGCTGCACGCGACGGCCACTATACAAAAAAGGAGTTTGTAGAGTTGCAGTTGCTCGCCGACAGTTTGGGAGTGGAGATTATTCCCGAGATTGACGCCCCCGCACACTCGTTGGCATTCAGCCACTATCGTCCCGAGATTGGTAGCGCCGAGTACGGAATGGATCATCTTGACCTTTTCAAACAAGAGACCTACAATTTCCTCGACTCACTCTACGACGAGTATCTTGGTGGCGAGAATCCCATCTTTATGGGCAAACGCGTACACATTGGAACAGACGAATACTCTAACCGCAAGAAAGATGTAGTAGAGAAGTTCCGCTCGTTCACCGACCACTACATTAAGCTTGTCGAGAGCTACGGCAAGCAAGCGTGCATGTGGGGAGCGCTCACACACGCAAAGGGAGAGACACCCGTAAAATCGGAGAACGTGCTTATGAACGCATGGTACAATGGATACGCCGACCCCACAGAAATGATTAAGCAGGGATACGACCTTATAAGCATTCCCGACGGTTATCTGTACATTGTTCCCGCCGCAGGCTACTACTACGATTTTCTTAACTGCAAGTTCCTGTACGAGAAGTGGACACCCGCACAGATTGGCAACCAGAAGTTCGAGGAGCGCCACCCGCAGATTAAGGGAGGAATGTTCGCCGTATGGAACGACCACGCAGGCAACGGAATAAGCATCAAGGACATACACTACCGCGTGTACCCAGCAATGCAGACTCTCTCGGTGAAAATGTGGACAGGAGAAAAACCGCAGATAGCATACGAGGAGTTCGACAAGGCGCGTCTGGCGCTGAGCGATGCTCCGGGCGTGAAGATTGCCGGACGTTTCAAGGGAGCCGAGCGCGACATTCTCAAGTTCAACACTCTTGAGCCCGAGACAATCACAGACATCGAGGAGATTGGCTTTGCCTACACTGTCAGCTTCGACATTACCGCTGCAGCCGAGGAGGCAGGCACCGAGCTTTTCCGCAGCCGCGACGCTGTATTCTATCTGAACGACCCCGTGACAGGAATGATGGGCTTTGCACGCGACGGCTATCTTAACAGCTTCAACTTCCGTCTGATGCCCGGCGAAAAAGCCAACATCGCCATCAGCGGCGACCAGCACAGCACCAGTCTTTTCGTAAACGGCAAGCTGGTGGAGAAGATGAACAGACAGACACGCTACTTTAACAAGGATGGTAAGGACAAGATGTACTACGTACGCACGCTCACCTTCCCGCTCGCAAAGGCAGGAAAGTTCAAGAGCAAAATTACCAATTTCAAAGTTGTAAACTACTGCAAATAAAACAAGAGTGGCGCTTCCATGGAAGCGCCACTCTTGTTTATCCTCGCTTAAAGATTCTACTTTACAAGAGTATTTGTGCGGCGGTCGGGAATAACCACCTTGGGCTTGAACTCAAGCGCCTCTTCGGGAGTCATGGAAGCGTAGGCCATGATGATAACCACGTCTCCGGGCTGGAATTTGCGGGCAGCCGCGCCATTCAAGCAGATTACGCCCGAGTCGCGCTCACCTTTTATAATATAGGTGACGATGCGCTCGCCATTGTTATTGTTCACCACATGCACCATCTCTCCTTCGAGAAGGCCGGCAGCCTCCATGAGAGTCTCGTCGATGGTGATGCTACCCATATAATTGAGGTTGGCCTCGGTAACAGTCACGCAGTGCAACTTGGATTTCAACATCTGTAACAACATAGTCGGATATTATTTCACCTCCTTATATTTGATATTGTCTATAAGTCTTATTTTTCCGCAGAAGAGCGCGATGCAACCAACAACATAATCGCTGTCGTCCCACTCTTTAATCTCTTGCAGAGTGTTTCCGTCCACAATCTGGAAATACTCAAGCTGCAATCCCTCGGTGCCGTTTATAATCTCCTCGACGAAGCTCTTTGTCTGGGCAAGAGTGTGCTCGGCAGCATACTCGACGCTGGCAAAAAGCGCACGTGAAATTGTCAGTGCACGCTCGCGTTCGTCGGCCGAGAGAAGCATATTGCGGCTGCTGAGTGCAAGACCGTCGCTCTCGCGCACGATGGGACAACCTATAATCTCTATTTTAATGTCGAGTCGCTTCACCATTTCGCGGATGATTGCAAGCTGCTGGAAATCCTTCTCGCCAAAATAGGCCTTGTCCGAAGCAACAGCATAGAAAAGCTTGCTCACAATCTGCGCAACACCGTTAAAGTGTCCGGGACGGCAACCACCCTCCATTACAGTGTCGAGGGGTGCGAAGCTGAATACACGTGTATCGGGCTCGGGGTACATCTCCTCGACCTCGGGAGCAAAAACAATATCTGCACCGATAGCCTCGAGAAGCGTGCAGTCGGCCTGCAGGTCACGCGGGTAATTTTTCAAGTCGTTCTTGTCGTTGAACTGCGTAGGATTGACAAAAACACTGACAACGGTAACATCATTCTCGGCAACCGAACGTTTCACAAGCGAAGCGTGTCCCTGATGCAACGCGCCCATAGTGGGAACAAAGCCTACACTCTTACCGGCCTTGCGCTGTGCCGAAAGTTCCTGCTGAAGTTCCGAAATTGTACTAATTACTTTCATTCCAATGATTAATTAACAAAGGAGGGCACGCGACACATTACATGTGCACCACCCGTCCTTAATTTGTCATTTATTAAAATCGCGTGCAAAGTAACAAACAATTAGGGAGATAACGAAATAAAAGAAAAAAAATCTTCATATTTTTAAACTTTGCGCCCGCAGCGCCACAAAGAGCGACAGGCAGTTATAAAATGTTTAATAAACTAAAACTGCAACTTTATTCTGGCCACAAACTTGCTTATCTGCTGATTTTTCAATACCTTTGCACAGCCTAAGACTACATTCGCAAGGCACCAATTAAGATGAAAGCTAACAGAATATTATTTATTACACAAGAAATCACACCTTTTGTACCGGAATCGGAAATAGCGAACATCGGTCGTTCATTGCCACAGGACACTCAGGAGCGTGGCCGCGAAATAAGGATTTTTACCCCCAAATGGGGCTTTATAAACGAAAGACGTAACCAGCTTCACGAGGTTATACGTCTCTCGGGTATGAACCTTATCATCGACGAGACCGACCACCCGTTGATTATTAAAGTTGCATCGTTGCAGGCAGCAAGAATGCAGGTATATTTCATCGACAACGACGATTACTTCCAGAATCGCCTGATGACAGAAGATGCCGACGGCAACGAGTACACCGACAACGACGAGCGCACAATATTCTTTGCAAGAGGAGTATTGGAGACAGTGAAAAAGCTCCGTTGGTGCCCCGAGGCTATCCACTGCCACGGCTGGATTTCGGCATTGGTGCCCCTGTACATCAAGAGCGCCTACTGCGAGGAGCCCTCGTTCCGCGAGTCGAAAGTCGTATTCTCACTCTACGATACAAATTTCAACAACCCGCTTGACGAGAATTTCACAAAGAAACTCCTTTGCAAGGACATGGTAGAATCGTTGGTTGAGGGCGTAAATACCCCCATCACCTACGAAGAACTTGCAAAGCTTGCAATAAGATACAGCGACGGAGTGATTCTTAACTCACCCAACATCCCCGAGTCGCTTATTGCATACGCAAACGAGCTTGGAAAGCCCATCCTCCCCTATCAGGAGGCCGAGAACTACGCCGATGCTTGCAACGAGTTTTACGATAAATTCTGATGACCATTTACATGAAGCGCATCCTTTTTATCTTAGCAACGATAATATCCGCCATCGCATTCACAGGCTGCGACGACAATACAGACATGTTGGGTAGCAGCATCGTCCCCGCAGGAGACGCAATGGAGATTGACACGATGACATTCTATGCCAAGAGCCGTTCTATATTGGCGAACGACTCGATATTGGCAAGCACCAACCGTGTCTATCTGGGAAAATACACCGACCCCGAAACAGGAACAGTCTTTTCTTCGGACTTTATAGCACAGTTCAACTGTATGGAAGACTATGGTTTTCCCGCAGATGGAGTACTTGGAGACAGCGTGCAGAGAATAGAGCTGAAACTATTCTACAACAGCTACTTTGGCGACTCGCTCAACACCATGAAGTGCGAAGTATTCGAGCTTGACAAGACTCTCGAAGAGGGTGTACCCTACTACACAAATATCAACCCCGAGGAGTTCTACGATGCACAGAGCGAGCCTATTGCCGAAAAATCATACTGCGCAATAGACTACGCTATCGACGACTCTATAAAGGACGGCGACAACTACACGCCCAGCATCACTATAGAGTTGCCCGTGGAGCTGGGAAACAGATTCATCAGTAAATATTACGAGACAAACGAGGCCGGCGACTCAATAGGAAAGGAGAATTTCGCAAACTCCGAGAATTTCATTAAGAACATTCTTAAAGGCTTGTACGTAAAGTCCACACAGGGCGACGGCACAGTCATCTATGTGAGCATGGCACGTATCAACATCTATTTCCAGCACTACATTACCGGCCCCAGCGGACAGAAAGACTCGCTTGCAACAGCGATTGCCACATTCTCGTCGACAAAAGAGGTGCTGCAGGTGAATAAGTTCGACAACGGCAACCTTAACACTCTCATCGAGGACAATTCGTGCAGCTATCTGAAGACCCCCGCAGGTATTTTCACAGAGGTTGAGCTCCCCATCACAGAGATTGTCGAGGAGACTGACACGCTGAACCTTACAAAGATTACGTTCACACGTTACAACCAGAAGAGCGACTACCAGTATAAATACAGCGTGCCGGCAGCGCTTCTGATGGTGAGAAAGAGTGAAATGTACGACTTTTTCCTCAAGAACAGCTCTTACGATAAGGTAACATCTTTCTATACTACCTTTAACAGCACATACAACCAGTACGTATTCAACAACATTTCACGTCTGGTGAGCCACTGCTACAATGAGTATGAGAAGGGCATTGCCGCCGACCCCGAATGGGAGAGCAAGAATCCCGACTGGAACAAGGTTGTTCTTATCCCCGTGACATCAACAAAAGACAGCAACGGTAACATTGTGGGCATCACTCACGACCTTAAGATGAGCAGTGTCAGACTGCGCGGAGGCAACGAGCTTATTCCTATAAAGATTGTCACCAGCCGCTTCCAGGAAGAGTGGTAGAGTGACAGCTGACAAAAATAAAAAGATAAACACCGCGATTGCGGTGTTTATCTTTTTTGTATCCTGGCCCGACTGCTACTATTCGGCAGCGTCGGCTTTCTTTTTGCACTTTCTTGCGGGCTTGCTCTTGAGAGCTGCAATCTCTTCGTTGAGAGCCGCAATCTCCTCATTCTGATTAGAGATCATCTTGAGCAATGCGTTCAACTCCTCGTTGTCGATATCCTCGGGGTACTGAGCATTCACGCGTGTGATAAAATCGGCGAGGATATTCATATAGTTTGTGAAGGCATCGAAGGGAGACTCATAGATACACTTCTCGGTGATGATTCCATTCTGTTTGGTGGTCATGTAGCGGAAGTTATCTGCTGCCTGAAGGTAGTCCCAATCCTGCTTCAATTTGCGGTCGTCCGAGAGAGCTACGCGCTCGGCTACGCTATAGAGCTTATTGAACGCCTCATTCTGCAGAGAGTTACCCAACCATGAGCTTGCGTCACGCTCTTCGTCCATCCACGACAAGGGATAGGGAACATCGAGTGCGCCTACCGACTTTTCGTTCTCTACGAGCTCTGTGGGTGTAGAGAATGTGATTCCGCGCTCTTTTGCGCATGCGGGGAGAGCCTTCATAAACTCGAGAATGTTCGACGAGAGGGGCTGTGCCATTCCAAAGGCTGTAAGGTTCATGAAGATGTTGATAATCTTCTCGTCTTTGGGGAATTCGGCAATCCAGTCGGCGTATGTCTCGGCAAAGAGAGGATACTCGCTCCACGCCTGGTTAGAGAATCTCAACGAGAGGTCGTCCGAAAGTTTGTAGTCTCTAAGCAACAGCTTGAGGCCGGGGGCTGTGGCACTGTTGTAGAGGAAGTGGGGGCTCTTCCATGCAAGGATGTGCTTTGCACCCTCGCTGAGCATTCCCTTGAAGCCCATCTGGGCTGCCATTTCCGAAATCTCGTTAGAGTAGATGAGACCTGAGTTACGCAGAACTTTAGGTGTCTGACCAAAGAGTTCCTTTATCTTCTTGTTCATTCTCTGAACCTCGTTCTTGAACACGCTGCGAGAAACGAGCGACGAGAGGCCGTGAGAATAGGGCTCCGAAAGGAATTCGCAGCAGCCTGTTGCATTAAGCTCGTGCATGAGCTCAATTACCTGCGGAGCATACTGCTCGAGAATCTCGAGACCCACACCCGACACCGAGAGAGCCACCTTGAAGTAGCCATTGTTCTCTTTAATCATTTCGAGCAGGGTGGTCAACGCCGGAACGTAAGATTTCTCGGCAACCTCGGTTACATTGCTCTCGCTGGCAAAATCATCGTAGTAGTAGTGATCGCTGCCAATATCGAAGAAGCGGTATCTTTTCAGCTGTCTCAACTGATGAATTTCAAAGTAAAAACAGATTGTTTTCATAATTTATCTTGACATTTTAATTTACCAACCAATTACTCTCTCATAGAGGCCTCTGAGTTTAAGGCCCACCTTTTCCCATGTAATTTCGTCAACCTCGCGACGGCCCTCTACCTTGAGATACTCGTAGAGAGAGTCGTAGTTACATATTGCATAAATTGCATCGGCCATTGCGTTAATGTCCCAATAGTCGGTCTTTATACACTTGCTGAGAATCTCGGCACAGCCCGACTGCTTGGAAATAATCGTGGGCACGTCGCACTGCATAGCCTCGAGGGGCGAAATTCCGAAGGGCTCGCTCACCGACGGCATTATGTACACGTCGCTGGCCTTGAGACATTCGTACACCTGACGTCCGCGCATGAATCCCGGGAAGTGGAAGTGGTCGGCGATGCCACGCTCGGCGGCAAGGCGTATCATGGCGTTCATCATGTCTCCGCTACCGGCCATACAGAAACGGATGTTCTTGTTCTTGGATCTGTTGAGTACCATTGCTGCTGCCTCGACAAAATATTCGGGGCCCTTCTGCATGGTGATACGTCCGAGGAAGGTAACCACCTTTTCGTTGGGTATCTTCTTGGGAACAATATCGAGAATATCCTGCGGCAGAGGGGTAACGGCATTGTGCACCGTTGTCACCTTGTCGGGGTGCTGATGATATTTGTCGATAACCGTGCGACGTGTAAGCTCACTCACGCAGAAGATGTGGTCGGCGTAGTCCATTCCGTTCTTCTCGATAGCGTAGACGGTGGGATTCACATTGCCACGGCTTCTGTCGAAGTCGGTAGCATGCACGTGAATCACGAGTTTCTTGCCCGACACCTGCTTGGCGTGTATTCCCGCAGGATAGGTGAGCCAGTCGTGAGAGTGTATGATGTCGAACTGCTCGGTGCGGGCAACAACGCCTGCAATTATCGAGTAGTTGTTAATCTCTTCGTGAAGATTCTCGGGGTAGCCTCCGGCAAAGTCCATGCAGCCGAGGTCGTTGGTGTGCATGTAGCTGAAGTCGCTGTAAATGTGGTCGCGGTAGCGGAAATAATCGTCGGGGTTGATTATCGCTCCCATGCGATCGGATACATAGTTCCAATCGACATTTTTCCATGTGATGGGCACAGAGTTCATGCCCACTATTTTAAGGAAACTTTTGTCTTCGTCACCATACGGCTTGGGGATACAGAAGGTGATGTCCATGTCTCCCTGTACGGCGAGACCTTTTGTCAATCCGTAACTTGCCGTTCCTAATCCGCCGGAGATATGCGGCGGAAATTCCCAACCGAACATTAATATCTTCATATCAATTATTCCTCCGATTTTGGTTCATACTTTTTTAACAAACTGCTTGTTCTGAGGATGGCTGCCACATTCATGGCGAATGCAACGGCTCCGCGTCCTTTGAAGGGGGGATTGCCATCGAACAATTCGGGAATAGAGCCCACGCAGTGCTGCACGAGCTCGTCCTCGAAGCCAACCATCTGACGCTCTACGTATGAGAGGCCGCTAAGTTTATATGTCTTGAGGTACGCTTCGTAGTAGAATCCGCCGAGCCAGGGCCACACTGTTCCCTGATGGTAAGCATAGTCGCGCTGTGTCTGCGGGCCCACGTAGTTGGGATTGTATCCAACACTCTTGGGCGAGAGCGAACGAAGGCCGCGGGGTGTCAGCAATTCGCGGCTGACAATGTCGAGCACCTTCTTGCGCTGCAAACGATCGAGCGGTGAAAAGTCGAGGGCACTTGCGAGTATCATATTGGGACGTACGCTCCAGTCGACGTAGTCGCCGTCTACGTAGTCGTAAAGATAGCCATGCTCGTTGAGGAAAATCTCGGTGAAGGCCTTGCCTGCGATTGTCGAGAGACGCATGAGCATTGCAGCCACTCCCTTCTCGTCCATGAGTTCCGCCATCTGCTGAATAAACTTCAGTGCATTGTACCACAGAGCATTAATCTCTACCACGTAGCCTGTACGGGGAACTACGGGCAGGCCGTTGGCAGTGGAGTTCATCCATGTTACGGCTTTGTCTGTTCCGCGGGTAGAGACCAGACAACTGGGCATAAGCTTGAGGTTGGGGTGACGGTTGTCGTGGAGATATTTTATAATATCTATGAGCATCTTGCCGTATTTCTCGCGGCACTCTTCGAGGCCATACTCGTTAGCATACTGCTGGATGGCCCACACTGCCCACAGAAGCACGTCGGGGTGCTCCATTTCGTATATTTTCACAGAGATGCGGCGGTCGTCCATAAAGTCGTAGATTGCCTTCTCGGCCGTGCGCATAATCTTCTCGAAAAGCTCTTTCTTGCCCAAGCTCAGTGTGATGCCGGGGAGCGACACGAAGAGGTCGCGTGCACGACATTTGAACCAGGGGAAACCTGCGAGAATGTATATTTCGTCGCCCTGAACATTGAGGAACTGGTTGGCGGCACATTCGATGGTGCGCATGAAGTTGTCGCGGGGGGTGCGGATAGCCTCTTCGTGGTCGAAGGCAGCCTTCATGCTACGAGGGCTCATTTCCGAGATTCCACCCGAGAAGACGATGCTCTCGCCCTCTTTCATCTTCACCTCAAAATATCCGGGAACGTAAAGATCTTCGTTGAAGTCGTAACCGCGCTCGAGCTCTTTTGTGTACTCGATGCCACGGTACCAATCGGGACGCGATACAAACTCGTTCTTCTTGTTGAGCTGCATGAAGAGTGTGGGGTAATTCTCGTACATACATACGCTGATACCATTGTCCACTGTATTGTAGTCGCGGTTGGCCACTGAATTCTCGTGTGTATACTCTCTTACGCTGCGGAAAGCAAGGAAAGGACGCAGACGCAGTGTCATGGGAGTGTTTGCCTTGAGAAGCGTGTATCTAATGAGAATACGATTCTCGTGGTGAACGAATGCCTTCTCTTTCTTCAGAAGCACTCCACCCACATTGTAGACTGTCGTGGGGACTCTTTCCCATGTGAACTCACGAATATATTTGTTGCCTCGGGGACTGAAATTATCGCCATTGTATTTGTGTAGTCCCAAGTTAAATTCCGCTCCATGCAACACAACTGTTTCGTCGAGCGAGGAGAGAAGAACGTGGTTCTCTTCGTCCAATTCGGGAACGGGAACAACCAAAAGACCATGGTACTTACGTGTATTGCAATCTACGATTGTAGAGCAATGATAAGCACCCGAGCGATTGGTTCTCAGCACCTCCTTTTGCAACGACTCTTCAAGGTTGGTCATGAGCGTTTTTTCAAATCGCAAATAACTCATCTTTTTATACTGTTTATTATATTTATAATCACATTAAAAGCGCACACAAAAGTATACACCTTTCAAATTTAAGGAATATAAAACATATTAACAACATAAAAAGCATTTTTTTTACAAAAAACCCAAAAAAGCTCTATAAAAGTGTTAATTTGCAAAGAGAGAGAGGGTTATTTTGTATCCCACACGATGCATCTGTGCATTTTGCGAGCTCACGAAAAGTCCCATATCCACATAAGGGGTGGCCACTCCGTAGCCAAGCTCCATATAGGGGCACAGATGGGAAAGGAAGAGCAGATTGTAATATACATACTCATTCTGGAAAAGACGGATGCGCGGGAAGAGTTTCTGCAATGACAGGAAGGGAGCCTCGTAGGTAAGATGGCCGCGAATATATTTGTTGGCAGCATTGTACCACTCGGAGTCGAGCAACTGGAAGACTCCGCCTAGCTCTTCGCTGCGTTCGAGAGGTAAATTATTCTGTTTCAGGAAGCTATAATCGACAAAATAGACATCTTTTGTATAAAAATAGCCACCGACACCGAAGCGTAAATAGAGTTTATTCCCGCCACGTACACCCATTTTATATTGCACGTCAAGCTCGGAGCGAGCGTATTTGCTGTTCGAGCCGAACACCCCGTTCATGCCCTGTTCCACGTCCCAAACGACAACGGGATAGTTTGAGCCCAAGTTCACTTTGCGTCCCTCCTTTATATAATAATACATTCCCGGACGCCACGTCAATCGCAGATGAGGCGCAAACTGAACGTACCTTTTTCTTACGGGGAGGCCATAGTCGTCAAGCTGTTTGTCGGCATTGCCGTGGAGTGTTCGGCGGTGGAAATTCACACCCGTCAGCAGGCTGAGCCCATTGCTGACCTCACTCTCGTGAAAAGCCTCGACGTAGAAATTGCGAAAGTAGTTAAGATTAAGATTTTCAAACTTCAAGGAGTCGAGCGCCATGCTTTTTATCTTGTCGAGCACAGCACTGCTGTAGGTGCGGTTACCCTCACCGAAGTCTATTCCCACGACCCCCATGTGCGAAGGGTTGTAAAGCAAATTACCGCGCACTCTCCAATAGAAGGCACTCTGCTTGAAATTGTAGCCCACCTGAGGACGCAGGCGAAACTCGCGATTGCCACGCAAGCTGTTGCGCACATTCATTGAGAATTTATAGGAGAGGCCACGCCCCGTACTATAATCGACGGACGAGGGGTCTATTATGGGCGAGAATTTCACTCCGCCGCCCTCCCAATCATAGGAGTGGCTATTTATCATCACCTCGCCCAAGTCCCACATCCAATTCTGGCGCGCGTTTGCCGACCAGGCATCATCGCCGTCACGGAAGAGAAGAGCCGCCTCGTCGCTCGCGAGCGGCAGAGGGCGATTCTTGGTTGCATACACAGCCGCATCGGCCACCCGCGTCGTGTCCCACACAACAGAGGAGCTTGCGCTGAGGTTGTAGCCATCGCTGTCGTCTTTGAAGGCCGCAGCCCTGTTCACGGGCAGCACATACTTATAGTCGAAGCAGCCGACAGCTGTCATCTTCAATTTATTGCCGAGAAAATTATAATCGACATCCACGCTGACTCTCTCGACAACAGCAGGAGCGTCGCCCCTGACGACCATCTTATACAGAGCCTCGAAGCGGCTCTGCTCGTCCCATCCGCTCATAGAAAATTCTGAGACGTTGCCCGCCTCGTCCAGCCACAGCCAGCCGCCCGTCAGCAACCTTATATTGTCGAAGCGTCCGGCAAAGGAGATTTTCACCCTGCCACCATCGGTCGAGAGAGAGTCGACGCGGTAGTTGTAATATTTGCTATAGTTGGGGTGCAGCGGCGAGAAGATGCGTCCTTGCAGCAGATTTTCATCATAGGGATTCACCTTCATAAATTCCGTCACCCTTTCAATCTCGCCGCTTCCGCGGCCGAAGCTTGTATTATAGGCCTTGCGACGCATTTCCAGCACTCCGTAGCCCGTATAATGCAGCTGATAGAAAAGCTCGGTAACATAGTCGCGCGCGTCGCTGTCGAAACGCGCCATATCCGGGAAAGCATTAAGCGCGAGATTTTTTCTGTCTACCTTTACACGCTGCTTCACATAGAGATTGCCGAAAAGTTCTCCTATATTATATAGGCCCTCGGCGCGACGCGAGAAGAGGCGGGCCATAAGAGTGTCGGCCGAAACATGGGGCACGGATGCAAAGAGCGGAGCGGCAGCCGCCACCAGCCACCACAAAAACACCACCCTGTACAACGTGCACCTATTCATACTAAAGACATATAAACGGAGCTGCGCAGAATAGATTGCCGAACAGCCCCGTTTAAAGTAAATTCACTAAATTTCAAAAAAAGATTACTGCAAAGCTGCTTTTATGCGCAACACCTTGTCGAGCAATCCCTCGAGAAGGTCGAGCTTGAGCATATTTGCGCCGTCGCTCTTTGCAACGGTCGGATCCTCGTGAGTCTCGATGAAAAGGCCGTCGGCACCCACAGCAATGGCAGCCTTGGCCATTGTCTCAATGAGTTCGGGCATTCCACCGGTGACACCCGCCGTCTGGTTAGGCTGTTGCAGCGAGTGGGTAATATCCATCACCACAGGATAGCCGAAAGACTTCATCTGGGGAATTCCGCGGAAGTCGACCACAAGATCCTGATAGCCGAAAGTTGTTCCGCGCTCGGTGAGCATCACACGTCCCTCGCCACCCTCGGAAACTACCTTTTCGGCAGCGAATTTCATTGCCTGAGGCGAGAGGAACTGTCCCTTCTTTATATTAACAATGCGTCCGGTCTTTGCGGCAGCCGACAAAAGGTCAGTCTGACGGCACAGGAAAGCCGGAATCTGCAACACATCCACATACTCGGCAGCAACCTCGGCCTCTTCGGCAGAGTGAATATCGGTAACCACGGGAATGTTGAATGTCTCGCGCACCTTGCGCAATACGCGCAGCGCCGCCTCGTCGCCGATGCCTGTAAAAGAGTCTATTCTCGAACGGTTGGCCTTGCGATAAGAACCTTTGAACACATAAGGGATTCCTCTGTCGCTTGTCATCGCAACGATTCTCTCGGCAATTCTCATAGCCATATCCTCATTCTCGATGACACAGGGGCCCGCAAAAAGAAAGAACTTATCTGTAGCTGTCAAATCTCGTATAGTCATGATTCTTTATTTTGGAATTATAAGGTTTAATTTTTCTTGCATTATCGTTATTGTCAACGGATAGGTGGGAGCAAAGGGACGTCCGTCGATTCCGGCGCGTGCACCACCCGCATCGTCAATCACAATCTCTGTGGTGCGGAAAGGCTCCATCAGCTTGTAGTTCATTATGCGACGCTTGAGCAGCATGTACACACCCTGAACAAGAGCAAAAAGTTTGGGAGGCCTTATCGCCGACACGTCCAGAAAGCCATTGTAGGGCACGGCGCTGGGGGTCATTCCGTAGCCGCGCGCGTTTCCCACGCACAGCATCATGAAAGGAGCCTCGACCACGTGATTATTCAGACGCATCTTCATATTGAAACTATTGTGGTGCATAAGCAACATTGCCATTGCCCTTGCGTGCGAGAGCCATTTTGCGAAGGGAGTCTTCATCTTTTTGTTTGCAATCTCCACAATATTTGCGCTGAGGCCTATGTTCACCACATTCATAAAGTAGCGCACCTGTTCGCCGCTGTCGGTAACATATTTGCAGCAGCCGACGTCAATTTTTCTTGTCCTGCCCGCAATTATGCAGTCGATGGCACGCTTATAGTCATTCTCGTTCATCCCCCAATATCCTGCAAAGTCATTTGCTATTCCGTTGGGGATTATTCCAAAGGAGACGTTGGCGCTATTCTCGGACAACATTATTCCGTTGATGGCATCCTGCAGGGCACCGTCGCCACCGACCACCACAATCGTCTCGTAACCGTTGTCGGCAAGCATACGGGCAAGGCGCTCCACCGAGCCGTAATCTTCGGACTGTATATAGTCGTATGTTACGCCCTTCTCGACAAGATAGGCTCTAATCTCGCGCCATCTTTTTATCTTATTCACTGCACCTATGCGCGGGCAATAGATTATTCCCCAGCGGCGGCGGTCGTTAAGTCGCGCTGACACCATAGTACATATTTTTTATAATTTCAACCTTCTCGGCCATTGGCAGAGAGGCATCTATCCAATTAATATTAAGGCCGCGACGCTCCATTCCCCTGAACCACGTCATCTGTCTTTTTGCAAACTGATGGATGGCCGTTTCGAGGCCTTTATACATTTCGTCGAAGCTCATTGCACCCATAAGGAAGAGGGTGACGAATTTATATTCGAGGCCATAGTATATAAGCTGTTCGGGAGAAACGCCCTCGTCGAGCAGCTTGCGCACCTCATCCACAAGGCCTTCGTCGAGACGAGCCTTCAGGCGATTGCTTATACGGCTGCGACGCACCTCGCGGTCGACGTCGAGGCCGATTATCAGCGAGGAGAGCAGCGGGAATTCACGTTCTTGCTGCGGAGTGCGCGCATAATGCTCTTCAATCTCTATCGCACGTATCGCACGTTTCTTTGTATCGACGTCGGTGGTGTTGTGCAGCACCTTGTAGGTTGCCAACATCGCCGTAAGCTCTTCGAGAGAGTGGTTTTCGAGACGCTCGCGCAGTTCGGGATTCTCGGGAACGGGAATCAGACGATAGCCGCGCAGCACCGACTCGACGTAGAGGCCGCTGCCGCCACAGAGCACAGGAAGAGCCCCGCGGGCATTGACGCCATTGTAGGCCTCGAGAAAATCGCGCTGAAACTCGAAGAGATTGTATTTTTCACCCGCATCGACAATATCGATAAGATGATAGGGCACACGCGACGCGCCATCGCCATATTCAGAGAGGTCTTTTCCGGTGCCAATATCCATTCCACGATAGACCTGACGGCTATCGGCGCTGAGAATCTCACCGCCCATGGCACGCGCCACCTCCACAGCCAGCGAGGTCTTTCCGCAAGCTGTAGGGCCTATTATGGATATAAGGTCGTATCTCTTCAACGTCTCCATCTGCAATATTTATGTTACAAAAATAGGAATAATCTTCCATTTACGCGAAACTTTAAAGAAAATCTTTCCTTCGACGGACGCACATTTCTAAAAAACAGCAGTTTACGGAGAGGCCCACGAAGGAAAATTAGTTAATAAAATAAAAAGAGAGGGCATTTTCCATCCATTGCAAATGATAAAAGTTATCTTTGCGTCAAAATCCATTACCACAATGTACGAAAGCCTTATGTGCCTGCCCTATTTTCAGGGCATGAGCAAAGACGAAATTACAGCCATACTCGACAAAGTGAAGCTGGTGTTCAACCGCCACTCCGACGGCGAAAGAATCGCCGCGCAGGGCTCGCCGTGCAACAGCCTGACGCTGCTTGTGCGTGGAAAGCTGACCTCGAAATGCGTCGCGCCCGACGGTCGCTACACGCTCATCGAGGAGCTGACGACGCCGTTCGCCTTTGAGCCCTACTCGCTCTTCGGACTCTCGCCAACGTACAGAAGCAGCTATTTTGCAAATGGCGAGTGCGACACGCTGACGATTGAAAAGTCGTACCTTTTCAACGAACTTTCGCGATACAATATCTTTATAATGAACTTGATGAACCTGTTGTGCCAGCGCGCACAGCTGAAGAACGCGCAAATATGGAACGCACATCAGTTGCCACTGCCCGAAAAGATTGTGGAGTTCATCGCCATAAGGTCGGAGTCGCAGGAAGGCTGCAAGACTCTGCAGATAAAGATGGACGACCTTGCCGACATTTTGGGCGAGACGCGCATAAATGTGTCGCGCGCACTGAACTTGTTGCAGAAATGCGGACTCATTGAGCTGCGACGCAAAGAGATACTCATTCCCTCTTTCAAGCAACTGGCAGCATTCAGGGTGGAAGCCGTGAATGAGTAACGGCAGAGTTTCCACAGGGCAGAAGAGGCTATTCTCGCATATAAACGTGCAGATGCCCCGCGCAGACTATTTTTAACCGACAGCGAAATAAATTTGCAAAAATTATTGCTTTTACCACAAAAAAGCACTACCTTTGCCGACGCAAAAGCAAAAATAAGGCTGGTTCCGTAGCTCAGCTGGATAGAGCAACGCCCTTCTAAGGCGTGGGTCGAGCGTTCGAATCGCTCCGGAATCACAAAGAAGAGAACTGAATTCAGTTCTCTTCTTTGTTTATATACTCCCGGCAAATTGGCCGACGCAACGAGGATGCGGAACGACAATCGCCCGAGAGGATATTCGGCCGCAACATTATTGATTTTCATGGACAAATTGCCATTTTTCGCCGACCAACGACTATTTTTCGACACATTTATATAATAAGGAACAAATTCATTTTGTTCTCCACGCGCCATGCACTATTTTTGCAGACAAAATTAAGGAATCATGAAAAAACATAAATTCAGTCGCTGGATGTTCGCTGTGCGCCCCTGGTCTTTTCCTGCATCGGCAATGCCCGTTGCCGTAACACTCGCCTATCTATTCTGGCGAGGAATGGAGATTGATTGGTTGAGCGGAGTGTGGGCCATCATCAATGTGGTGGTGTTCCATGCTGCAGGCAATGTGTGGAGCGACTATTTCGACTATCGCAAAGGCGTGGATGCCGAGGATACTTTCGGCGCAAAGACAATGACAAGCGGAGAGTTTACCCCCCGCGAAATGCTGAATCTGGCAATAGGGCTTCTATCGGCAGCCCTCGCAATGGGCGTGGGGCTGATGCTGCGCGCAGGGTTACCCCTTCTGTGGTTCGGACTAGCCGGCGCACTTACGGTGGTACTCTACCCCCGACTGAAATATAGCGCGCTGGGCGACGTTGACATCATGCTGGCCTATGCGCTGCTGCCCACGCTTGGAACGTCGTTCGTGGCTACAGGCTGTTTGCAGTGGGAAGCACTGTGGATAGCGCTGCCCGTGGGATTGATTACCGTAGCTATTCTTCACTCGAACAACACCCGCGACATTGCCACCGACAACCGCGCAAAAATATCGACGTTGGCAATGAACCTGGGACGAAACGCCTCAAAATGGCTCTACGCGGCAGAGGTGCTACTCCCCTTTGCGTGGGTAGTAGGCTGCGCCTTCGCGGGAGTGTTCCCGCTGTGGACGCTGCTGACACTGCCGGCCGTTGTTCCCGCATGGATGGGTGCGCGTGACATGCTGCGCCACGATGAGCAGTCGGCCGACACAATTGCCAACCTCGACGAGAGAACCGCCAAGCTGCAGCTGATGTTCAGCCTTCTGTTCACAGTATCATTCATCGTAGCTTCACTTGTATGAAAAGGTTGATTTTCGCTATCGTTACGGCTTTTGCACTGTGGACGGCAATGTTCTCGCCGCTGACTGCTCCGCACATCAATTTTTGGATTGCGATGAGCATTTCGGCAACAATCCTTATAACCATCGCCACATGCGCCCGCCCCTCGTGGCCGCGCGACTTTAAATGGAGCCTCGCGAACATTGCGCTGGGTGTGGCCATTGCCGTGGCACTATGGGGAGTATTCTGGATGGGCGACAAAATCTCCCAATTTATTTTCGACTTTGCCCGCCCGCAGGTAGACTCTATCTATGCAATGAAAGAGGGCTCTTCGTCGACGCTGATAGCAATAGCATTGTTGCTGCTGATAGGCCCTGCCGAAGAGATTTTCTGGCGCGGATACGTGCAGCGCACACTCGCCGAGAGGTGGGGAGCCAACAAGGGATTCATCGTTGCAACGGCAATATACACGCTTGTACACATAGGCTCGTTCAACTTCATGCTTATAATGTCGGCAATGGTGTGCGGAATTGCATGGGGACTACTCTATCGCATTATGCCCGAGCGCTTTACGGCTATCACCCTGTCGCATGCATTGTGGGACGCTGCGGTATTTGTTATTTTCCCGATAATGTAGGAGTTGCGCTCAAATTTTGTTGCAACGGTAATTTGTTGTAAATTTGCAGAATCAGATATTATCATAATCACACAAACAGACAAAAATGTTAACGCTTGACAGAATTTACCATGCATCGTATATACTGAAAAATGTGATACGACGCACCGACCTTATAAATGCCCCCAAGATCAACCCCGAAAGCAAGATTTTCCTGAAGCCCGAGAACCTTCAGCTTACAGGCTCGTTCAAGATTCGCGGCTCGTACTACAAAATCTCGCAGCTCTCGGACGAAGAGAAGGCCAGAGGCGTAGTCGCTTGCTCGGCAGGCAACCACGCACAGGGCGTGGCATTGGGAGCGGCGAAGAACGGCATTGGCAGCATCATCTGCCTGCCCGACTGCGCACCAATCTCAAAGGTCGAGGCCACACGCAGCTACGGAGCAGAAATCTGCATGGTCGAGGGCGTGTACGACGACGCTTTCCAGAAGGCACTGCAGTTGAAAGAGGAGAAGGGCTACACATTCATCCACCCCTTCGACGACGTAGACGTCATTGCCGGACAGGGAACCATAGGTCTTGAGCTCATCAACCAGCTGAAGGATATTGACGCGGTAATCGTGCCCATCGGCGGCGGTGGACTCATTTCGGGCGTTGCATACGCCATAAAGTCGCTGAATCCCAACATCAAGATATACGGTGTTCAGTCGAGCGGCGCACCCAGCATGTTCCACTCCATCCACAGTGGAAAGATTGAGCGCCTTTCAGAGGTTTCGACCATCGCCGACGGTATTGCAGTGAAAGAGCCGGGCGTAAACACCTTTGAGCTTTGCAACAAATATGTCGACGACATTGTTACCGTTACCGACGACGAAGTCTCTTCGGCCATCCTCACACTCATCGAGCAGTATAAGCTCATCGCCGAGGGTGCAGGCGCGGTTGCAGTCGCAGCAGCAATGTTTGACAAGGTACCCATCAAGGGCAAGAACACCATCTGCCTCGTTTCGGGTGGAAACATCGACGTGAACATCCTCGACAGAGTAATCAAGAGAGGATTGCTGACATCGGGACGTTCGTATATGCTCACTGTGGAGCTCATCGACAAGCCCGGACAGCTGCTGAACATTTCGAGAATCATCGCCGAAAAGGGCGGAAACGTAATAGGCGTCCACCACGAGCGTGCAAATGCCACAATGGACATCAACGGATGCTTCCTGCGCATCAACATGGAGACACGTAACTTCGAGCAGATTGAAGAGATTAAAAAGGCGTTGCTCGACGCAGGCTTCCGCATTTGCTAATGTAACTATTAACCACTAAATAAAAGAAAAGATGCTTAAGAAAGTACACACAGACAAAGCCCCTCAGGCTATAGGCCCCTACTCACAGGCGGTAATCTGCGGTAACATGCTCTACACTTCGGGACAGATTGCTATCAACCCCGCAAGCGGCGAGGTCGAGGCCACAGACATCGAAGGACAGACTCAGCAGGTGATGGACAACCTTGCAGCGGTACTCGCCGAGGCAGGAACATCATTCGACAATGTAATAAAGACCACATGCTTCCTTAAGGAGATGAGCGACTTTGCCGCATTCAACAAGATTTACGGCGAGACATTCACAAGCAAGCCCGCACGTTCGTGCGTAGCTGTAAAGACTCTTCCCAAAGACGTATTGGTAGAGGTCGAGGTTATCGCACTCATCGGATAATCGCTCGCAACAAAAAAAAGACACTCCCCGCAAAAGCAATGACTTTTGCGGGGAGTGCTGTTTATAGATGGATTCTATTTTGAAATACGATGTCTGTAGAGTGTGTGGCGCATATCTTTTGTATCGACATTTACGCTGTCGGCCGAGAGGGTGCGCACAACAATTTTAGGCAAAAACTCTTCATTGGAATAGGCTTTTAGAATAAGTTCCACCCTATCGGGGTGTTCGGGTTGCACAGCTGCCCCTTGTGTATAATCGACCGTCCATCCGGGGATAGAGTTCACATTTATTCTTAAATCACTGGGGCCATTGCAACGAGAAAGATCTACAAACATTCTTTTAGCAGTTGTATCAATCACACATACAATTTCCGCAGATGAAAATTCTTCCACTCCGCATGAAAAGCTACCAACAATCTCTACATTCGACACCGACGCAGGGGTCTTTATTAGCTCCACCCACTCGTCGCGGGGCATCAGCTTCCATATTATTTTATCGTCGAGCTGCGTGCATTCTGCAGCGAAGGGGACAATCGAGTCGTTGCTTGCCGAGGTTATGCAGTGCCACAGCATACGCGTGCATCGTTTGCTGCCGGAGTAGTTATCGTGGAAGAAGTAGTTCTTGAGCTCCGACACTTCGGGAGAGCTTGCAATCTTTTTAACCTCGTCCACGAAACGTTCAATGTCCGACAAAGAGGTTGAGGTATCTTTGAGAGAGATGATCCTCTTCTCGTATTTAAGGAATGGAAGGTCGACACTTTTCTCTTTTAAAGAGAGGAATATTCCCAAAAGAATCACCCATAATGCAACGAGGAGCACCTTCAGCCACATTTTCAGCGGACGCACGCTACCCTTCCTTTTCATCAAATAGTGGATTATGAGGAATATAGGTATTAATATAATAAACGGAAGGAGCACTGTGCTTAACAGAATATTGATATTGAAATTCATAGTGTCTCCCATAAGGCCGAACAGGGGATTCAGGCTGCCGATTGCCGTAGTAAAAGGCACTGCAACACTTGCAAAAAAGAGGAAGAAGAATATTATAGGCAGAATGATTAATGCAGCAATGGCAACGACGCAACCTACGAGGCAACCTTTATTGTCGCGCGCAGCGCCGCTGCTGAGAAGCTCGGCCGAGGCACGTTCGTACTCGCGCGCCCAAGCATCCTCTACCCTCTCGCCCGGCGCGGGCTTAATGTCGCGCATGCGCAGAAGGTCGGTCACAGACAGGGCCATGGGGAGAATGATCCACGCTACTATATAAACGATGGGGATTACAATGCCGGCCAGCCAGAAAAAGAGCAATATTGCCACGCCGCGCAACAACCACGCATTGATGCCTGTGTAGGCTGCAAGGCCGCTGAAGACTCCGCCCAAAAGCCCGTTGCGGGTGTCGCGGAAGAGCTTCTTGCCCAGCAGCATTGCGTCGCGCCAAGGCTCGCGCTTCTGCTGTGCATTATCCTCGGGCGAGGCCGCTTCTTCGGCATCATCCTGCGCGCCTACGGCCTCTTGAGCCAAAGACTCGGGACGGCCCATGCGGGTAATAAACTCGTCCACCATAGTAAAGTCCACTATGCGGGCCGCTCCCTCGCGCATGCGTGTCTCGCACAATTCGCCCAGGCGCACCTCAATGTCGGCAATAATCTCTTCGCCGCCATCCTGCTTGGAGAAACACTCTTTGAGGCTCTCCATGTAATTGTTGAGAAGTTCATAGGCATCTTCGTCGAAATTGAAGATTCTGCCGCCAAGATTCACTTCGAATGACTTTTTCATATTCTTATTTTTTACTTTTTACAAACTTGTGTTTTTCTCTTTTATCTGTGCCACTGTGGAAGAGAGATTGTTCCAGTTTTCGTCCAGACGGGCGAGGGCGTCGAGGCCCGCCTCTGTGAGGCTGTAATATTTTCGCGGAGGACCGGCCGAGCTCTCTTGCCACTCGTAATCGACCATTCCCTCTTTTTTCAAACGGTTGAGCAGTGGGTACAATGTTCCCTCGACCACAATGAGGTTGGCACTCTCGAGCTCGTCGATGATGTCCGAACTGTAGCAGGGCTTTGCGCGAAGCAGAAGCATTATGCTGTATTCGAGCATGCCCTTACGCATCTGGGATTTTACATTTTCTACATACATTTTTTCTCTTTTTTCGTGCGAGAGATTGCTCCCTCGCCCATTCACATCACAAATATACAGCCTCGCATAGTACCTTGCAATACACAGTACCAATATTTAACAATCATTAACAATCAACCGCCACAAAAAACATAATAGTGCCGCAGTTGTTTATAGGATGAATTTTATAAACAAAAACTGATAAAAGTATGTCTTCTAACGTTCAAAAAACCATTAAATTGGGAGTATTCACACTCGCCATCATGAACGTGACGGCCGTCGTGTCGTTGCGCGGACTGCCCGCCGAGGCCGAATATGGAGTTTCGTCGGCCTTCTACTATCTTTTTGCGGCAATAGTTTTTCTTATTCCCACGGCTCTTGTGGCCGCCGAGCTTGCAGCGATGTTTCAGGACAAGCAGGGAGGAGTGTTTCGCTGGGTGGGCGAGGCTTTCGGCAAGCGTGCGGGGTTTCTCGCAATATGGCTGCAGTGGATAGAGAGCACAATATGGTACCCCACGGTGCTCACCTTCGGAGCGGTGGCCTTTGCGTTCATAGGCACCAACGACGCGCGGGACATGGCTCTTGCCTCGAACAAGCTGTACACGCTGGCGGTGGTGCTCATCATCTATTGGCTGGCAACATTTATTTCGCTGAAAGGACTTGGATGGGTGAGTAAAGTGGCGAAGATTGGCGGACTCGTGGGAACGATTATTCCCGCTGCGCTGCTCATTGTGCTTGCGATTATCTATCTTGCGTCGGGCGGAGTGTCGCAGATGAATTTCGACGGGCGCTTCTTCCCGGACATCACCAAGCTGGACAATCTGGTGCTTGCCTCGGGAATTTTCCTCTTCTACGCGGGAATGGAAATGACCGGAATTCACGTAAAGGACATGGAAAATTCGTCGCGCAACTATCCGAGGGCGATATTCATCGGCGCGTTCATCACCGTGCTTATCTTTGTGCTTGGAACATTCTCGCTGGGAATCATAATTCCGCAGAAGGATATTAACCTTACGCAGAGCCTGCTGGTGGGCTTCGACAACTATTTTAAATTTGTACACGCATCGTGGCTCTCGCCCATAATCGCCATTGCCCTCGCTTTCGGAGTGCTTGCGGGAGTGCTCACATGGGTGTCGGGCCCCTCGAAGGGACTTTTCGCCGTGGGAAAGGCCGGTTATCTGCCGCCCTTCTTCCAGAAAGAGAACAAGATAGGAGTGCAGAAGAATATTCTGCTGCTACAGGGTGCGGCAGTGACGCTGCTGAGCCTGCTGTTTGTGGTGATGCCCTCGGTGCAGAGCTTCTATCAGATTCTTTCGCAGCTGACGGTGCTTCTCTACCTTATAATGTATCTGCTGATGTTCGCTGCGGCTATCTACCTAAGGTACAGCATGAAGAAGAGCGAACGCCCCTTCCGCATAGGAAAGAGCGGAAACGCGCTTATGTGGGTGGTTGCAGGCATGGGATTTTTGGGCAGTCTGCTCGCTTTTGTGCTCAGCTTCATTCCCCCGGCACAGATTGCCATCGGTAGCAACGCCGTGTGGTACGCAGTGCTCACAATAGGCTGCATAGTGGTAGTTATTGCACCTTTTATAATATATGCTGCGCGAAAGCCCGGATGGGTGGACAAGAATTCCACCTTCGAGCCCTTCCATTGGGAGGAAAAGAAGTAGCAGGAGAGGGACTACATTGTCGGCGGCATTTCTGTCATATCCGAGTCGATGGAGTAACCGTTGGGGTATATGAGCAGAATGCTGCGGCCTGTGTAGTTGCGCTGAATCTGCGTAAAAATGTGGTCGAGCGACGGACGGAACGAGATTGAGCCGCGGCGGGCGCTGACAACGATGAGCAGATGATCGGGCTTCACAAGCTCGGAGATACGCTTGAGGTCGTTACCACCGTCAGTCTCGTAGAATTCGGCGCGTATACGGCTCTTTGTATCCTTTATATGCTTTCTAATAAGATTCATTGTGTCTATGTGACCATGATACATTATGCGGCAGCCGAGGCCCACCGCCAGACGTTCAGTCTGCTCTACCCAATGGAAGAATCCCGCCTCGAACTCTGTCTTTGCAGGAAAGGTGATGTGTATGCAGCGGATGGTGTTTATGGGCATCGTCAGACGCGCCATAATTATCTGACAATAGAGGCCGGTGAGAAGCTCGGGCAGCACAGTGCCGAGGAAAAAGTCATTGGGCGACGACTTTTCGTGGAATCCCACGATAAGCTCGCTGTAGGCATTCTCTTTCATTTCGTGGATAATACCGTGCGAAATGTTGGTAGTGAGACGCAATTTCGTGAGCAGCTGCACGTTGACGCTCGCTGCAATATCCGACGCTTGGTCGAGGATTTTCGCACCGCGCGCCATCTGATTCTCATCCTCGTCGAGCACCACATTCACAGCCGAGAGAGGCACCTTTGAATTCTCTTTGCGCAGCATGAAGGCAAGATTCATCAGGCGGTCGACCATTCCCGGATTCGCGAGACTGATGAGAGTCTTGTCCGCAGTTTCTACGGGCTTCTCCACTACCTCGCCCGAAACGGCAATCTTGCGCGACGAATTCTCGGTGATTATAGAGCTCACGACGCAGGTGACGAGTATAAGCACGATGGTGCCATTGAGGACATCATCGTTGAGCAGACGCGAGCCATCCTCGAGGATAATATTGTATCCGACAAGCACAGCTGCAAGTGTCGCAGCAGCCTGGGCGTTGCTGAGGCCGAACATCAGTCGGCGTTCGTCGCCGGACATTCCGTAGACCTTTTGTGTGACAAGCGACGCAAGCCACTTTCCGAAAAGCGCAATCGCTATCATCACTCCGGCAACCATCAGGGCATTGCCGTTACCGAAAAGCACCTTCAGGTTAATTATCATTCCCACGCCTATGAGGAAATAGGGAATAAATATCGCATTTCCCACAAACTCAATGTGCTTCATCAGAGGCGAAGAACGGGGAATGAGCCTGTTGAGTGCAAGACCCGTGACAAAGGCGCCGAGGATACCCTCCATGCCCACAAGCTCCATGAGGCCCGCGCCCAGGAAGAGCATGGCCATCACAAAAATATACTGGATAATTCCGTCGTTGTATTTTCTGAAGAAGTAACGTGCCACACGCGGAAATACGAACATTATCACCAGCGTCAGCAGTACCATCTTCACAAGCAACAGCGGCAGGAACCAGCCCCCCGCCTCGCCTTTGTACATTCCGCCGATTACGGCAAGCACGAAAAGCGTGAGGGTGTCGGTGACAATTGTTCCTCCGACGGCAAAGTTCACGCAGCGCAGACGCGAAAGACCGTAACGAGCAACGATAGGATAGGCTATGAGCGTGTGCGAGGCGTACATACTCGCCAGCAGCACCGAGGCTGCAAGGCCGTAGTCGAGCACTATAATATTTGCAGCGATTCCTATCGCAAGCGGGAATATGAATGCCGTAAGGCCCAACAACAGCGCCCCACCCTTGGCCATCTTCATCTCCTGCATATTAATTTCGAGGCTGGCGAGGAACATTATATAAAAGAGTCCCACGTCGCCGAAAAGCTCGAAACTGCTGTCGTGTGCCAGAATGTTCAGTCCGTGAGGGCCAATGAGAAGGCCCGCAAAGATCATGCCTATAATATGCGGCAGACGCATCTTTGTGAACAGGATAGGCGCAAACAATATTATGCACAGCACCAGGAAGAATATCCAGGTGGTGTCGGTTATCGGGAACAGGGAACTTAAATTCATCGCATCCATCATCGCTAAAAGTTTTTACCGCACGGCCGTTACCAAGTGTAAGAGAGTCCGAGCATCATATTCTGATACAACTGCCAATATCCGTAGTCGTCGCTGCGCAGGCTGCGAGCCTTGTCATCGAAGCGCGAGTGGATGAACATTTCGGCAGAGATATATTTGTTGAAACTGAACGAGAAGGTATTCTCCCAATCGTGCTCTACACGCGCATAGGTCGTATAGTAGTAGAAACGGGTCTTCCACGTAAAGTTTTTCAAGAGTTTCAAAGTGGCATTGACCTCGAGCTTGGTACCGAAGTCCTCGTAGTGGTGACGTCCCTCGCGTATTCCATAGTGGGCCACGGCAAGGTCGCCGTACCTTACGAAGCGGTAGTTGTAGGCCGACAGAGGCGCAAGGTAGACAGAGAGCGAGCCTTTGGAAATTGTGGGCTTAAAGTCGATACCGAACGAGAAGTTGGCGTTGAACGGAGCCATGAAATTCGAACGGTAGTTTGTCTGGTTGGCGTCGTAGAAGGGAAGGAACTGTGTCCACACCTGGGCCTGCACCGTGTAGTAGAAGTTCTTCATTCCCTTGTAGTTGAGTTTGGAAGTGAAACGCAAAAGGTCCTGATTGGTCTTTACACTGTGCACTGTATCGGACGGCGCTGTATAGAAGCCGAGCTTCGCCTCGAGGTTATTCTCGAACTGCACCTTTTTCTTGTCGTCGTATTTCAGTTTGAAATTGGCAACAACGAGCATAGTCTTTGTATTTTCACCGCCTCGGTGCCAATTGTCCGAGAAGAAGTTCTGTGTGTAGTTGATGCCGAAGCCTCCCGATGTGTGCCAATAGTTGGGCTTCACGACTTTTGTCGCAAGGTCGCCCTGAACATTGTCGGGCATTTCTATGGGCTGAATGGCAGGAAGGATGATTCCCGAAATCTGCTGAGTATTTACATCGTTGGCGGTAATCTCCTTGCGCAGTTCATCCTCGGTGGCCCACACGCGCGAAGGATTGTTCTTGTAGAGGTTGAGCAGCACTCCGCCAATGACACGGCTGCGCTCGGCATCGTCGCCCAGACGGGTACCCTGTGCGGCGCCATCGAAGACAATATCTTTGTAGAACTCTTCGCCAAGCACCGACCTATAGAGTGTGGGGCGCACAAACATTCGCACAAAAGCGGGATTAGTGTACTCCTCGGCCTCGGTGCTGTCGATTGCCAATGTATCGAATTTCGCAACGAGCGAATCGAGACGTGCGGTAAAAAAGGATTTTACATCCGACTGGCTACCGGCCGACAAAAGGGTGTCGGCAACAATAGTGTCGTTACATTCATAAAGAGTGCCGCCGGCCGCAAACACTTTTATGTTTGCAACCACCGCCAATATGAGCAAGAGGAGTATATTTCTCATAGTAAAATCCCTTAAAATTGTATTATACAACAAATTGCCCCAAACTCGACCGACTATTTGGGCCGGCCGTGCATTGCCACAAA
Organism: Bacteroidaceae bacterium; assembly: GCA_017547585.1. GTDB lineage: Bacteria > Bacteroidota > Bacteroidia > Bacteroidales > Bacteroidaceae > HGM04593. The sequence goes on from JAFYPH010000058.1 coordinate 58,620, forward strand.
GAAGATTCGGTGCAATATTCGAATGCAAATTTACATTATAAATATAGAAATTTCAAAGAATAGAGAGATTTTTACTAGGAATAAGGCGCAAAATAGTTTTATTTTTCTAACTTTGCACGCTGTTATAAATTTAAGATAAAAGTACTAAAAAAATTATGGACAAAAACAACCTCATAGGATTCGGATTGATAGGATTGGTTCTCGTGGCATTCGTATACTTCAACCAACCCGACCCACAGCAGATTGAGGCGCAGAAACGTTATCAGGATTCAATTACCGCAGTAATACAGCAGCAGGAGGCAATAGCAAGAGAGGCTGCATTGAAAGAGGCCGAGAAGGCCGAGGCACTGAGCAAGGACAGCTCATCGGTGCTCTTCAACGCACTCAACGGCGAGGAGAAATTCGTGACATTGGCTAACGAAAAGCTCAGTGTACGCATCTCTACCCTCGGCGGACGCGTATGCTCGGCTACTCTTGCCGACTACAAAAACCAGCAGGGCGAGCCTGTGACACTCTTCAGCGAAGAGGACAACATCGGCGTTCGCAATGCGCGTCGCAGCAACGACAAAATCTATAACCAGCTCTATTTTACCATCGACGGCAAGCAGGAGAACATCGACACACGCAAGCTCTACTTTACCCCTTGCGAGGCTACTGACAGCAGTGTGGTGATGCGTCTCAACTTCGGCGCCGACAGACACATTGACTTTATTTACAATCTGTTGCCCGAGAGCTACGTTGTCGACCTTTCAATAGAGGCGCACAACATGGAGAACATTCTTCCCGTAGCATCCAAGCAGATTAACATCGTTTGGGAGCAGCTTTTGCGTCAGCAGGAGAAGGGATTCAAGTTCGAGCAGCAGTATACTTCGCTCACATACAAGCCCTTCGACGAGGACACTGATAAGCTGAGCGAGCATGGCGACGACAGCGAAAAGATTGAAGAGCCCGTTCAGTGGATTGCATTCAAGAACCAGTTCTTCTCGTGCATAATGGTCGCAAAGGACAATTTCGACAATGTTACTCTGCAGTCGGACACTATCCACGAGGGCAAAGGCTATATGAAAAACTGCTCGGCAGACATGAGCGCACCCTTCGACCCCTCGGGCAAGATGGCTACAGACTTCTCATTCTACTTCGGCCCCAACAAGTTCAGCACTCTTAAAGAGAGCAACGAGCTCATCGGCGGCGAGGACAACGACCTTCAGCTGCAGAAGCTCATCTACTTTGGATGGCCCATCGTACGCTGGATAAACAGATTCTTCATAATGTACCTCTTCGACTGGCTCACAAGCTGGGGATTGAGCATGGGACTTGTGCTTCTGTTGCTCACACTCATCGTAAAGGCAATCGTGTACCCCTTCACATACAAGTCTTACGTTTCGTCGGCAAAGATGCGTGCGCTGAAGCCCTACATTGACGAGATTAACGCAAAATACCCCAAGCAGGAGGATGCAATGAAGAAACAGCAGGAGATTATGATGCTTTACAGCAAATATGGCGCAAGCCCCATGGGTGGCTGTCTGCCCATGCTCATACAGATGCCTGTGTTCATCGCAATGTTCAACTTTGTGCCCAACGCCATCGAGCTTCGTCAGCAGAGCTTCTTGTGGGCGAGCGACCTCTCGACCTACGACGACGTAATCAGCTGGGGAACATCAATCTGGCCCTTCGGCAACCACATCAGCCTCTTCTGTCTGCTCTTCTGCCTTGTACAGATTGCAAACACATACTACACTTCGAAGATGCAGCCCAATATGGGTGGCTCGCCCGAGCAGGAGCAGCAGATGAAAATCATGCGTTGGATGATGTATCTGATGCCTATCATCTTCTTCTTCATCTTCAACGACTACTCGGCAGGACTCAACTACTACTATTTCCTCTCGACACTCATCAGCGTGGGAATCTTTATCTATCTGCGCTACAAGGTGAACGAGAATGACCTGTTGAAAAAGATGGAGGCCTACTACGAGAAAAACAAAAACAACCCCACGAAGCGCACAAACTTCATGGCCAACCTCGAGGCTATGCAGAAAGAGCTTGAGCGCCGCAACGAGGAGCTGAAAAAGAACAACAAATAACAAATATAATAAACAGATTATAAATCATGGGTTTATTCAATTTCTTCAAAAAGAATCAGGAGCCGAAAGAGAAGGTAGGAGGCATGGAAGACTTCATGACCCTCATACGCGTATACTATCAATCGGTGCTTGCTGCCAATCTGGGCATTACCAACATAGGAATGTTGCCCGACCTTGCAACATTCAAACGCACGCTGAAAGTAGCGACACAGAATAACAAGCTGGGCATTGCCGAGCGCAGCAAATGTAAGAAGATGCTCGAACAGCTCTACGGAATGAGCGATAGTTTCTTCAAAGAGATTGACCTCTCTATCAAGCGCAACTGCAAGACCGTGAACGACGTACGCACATATCTTTTCGCATTCCAGGGATTCAACAACGACCTTATGATGCTCGTTAGCAACCTCATGCAGTGGAAGTTCCGCATCCCCGGCATTTTCCACAAACTGCTCTACGGAATGACCGAGAAGATTATAAACGACATTCTCACAAAGAACAGCTGGAAAGACGAGGCTACATTCAAGACCGTCTACGCAATCCGCCAACAGAAAGAGCGTCTGGGCTACTCGGCCGAATGGATGACACAGTATGTATACAAAATTGTGACATTGGCCAAGAAAGAGCCGCGCTCAAAAGCAGCAGAGATTGAAGATAAGAAATAAAATAAAGATAAAATGTAACCGCAGCAACTGCTGCGGTTACATTTTATAATCCCCCCACCAACCATGAACGAAGAGAGCAACTACAGCACAGAGAGACACCCTTGGGAGCCGTTTGCTCCGTCGGGCGCACGCGTGCTCTTTTTAGGCAGTTTTCCGCCACCGCGCAAACGCTGGACAATGGAATTCTACTACCCCAACAGACAGAATGACTTCTGGAAAATCATGGGAGAGATTTTCTTCGGCGACGCGAGCCACTTTATATTAAAAGAGGAGAAAGCCTTCAATCTGCCGCTCATAATAGAGACAATGACCGAGAAAGGCATCGCACTCTACGACACAGGGCTCGAAGTGAAGCGCTTGAAAGGAAACGCATCGGACAACTTTCTGCAGATAGTCACCCCCACGGACATCGCAGGGCTGATGACAAAAATGCCCCACTGCTGCACCATAGCCGTCACGGGCGAAAAGGCTGCCGCCACACTGCTCACGCCCTACAGCGAGACACCACCCGCCATCGGCCAAAAGAGAGAAATAGAGATTGCTGGCAGAAAAGTCGAAGTGTGGCGCATGCCCTCGACGTCGCGCGCCTACCCTCTGCCTTTAGCCGAAAAAGCCGCATATTACCGCAGGATATTGGAGGCCGCAAAAGTCATTTTCTAAAAAAAACAGCCCGCAAGGCCAAAAAAAGCGTTATTTTTTTCGATTCTCCAAAAATACCTATATATTTGTAAAATGATTGGTGCAAATATGTACGAGAACGAAAAAAATACACTCACGCAATTTGAGAACAAGCTCCACGAACTGATTGCAAAATACAACAGTCTGAAGGAGCTCAATAGCCAACTGACGCAGATAATCGGCGAAAAGGATGAGCAGCTCAAAAATTTGCAGAGCCGTTACGACGAACTCGAGCAGAATTACACGAATCTCAAGCAGGCTCGCATGATAAGCATCAGCTACGAAGAGGTAGACAGTGCCAAGGAACACATTGCGAGACTTGTGCGTGAAATCGACCAATGCATTGATTCACTTATAAAAAAACAATAAAAGAAGGGAGGCAAAGCAATGGAAGAGGGCTACGTGGGAATAAACTTATTGGTAAACGGCATATCATACCCCCTTGTCGTCAGACGAGAAGAGGAACCATATTACCGACAAGCAGCACGTTTGATAAACGAAAAACTGCTAAAATATAAAGATATATTCGCAACGGAGAGTGGCGAAAAACTGATAACAATGGTTGCAATAGACATAGCATTCAGACGCATGAAAGACACCGATCTTTCGGGAACATCGCGTATATCAGGCAAGCTGCTCGAACTTACGGAACTTATCGAAAACACCATAAATAAGTAACAGACACCATAGTTACTCACAGATTCACGCACACCTGTCGCTAACGGCCCCGCCGTTAACGTCGGGAGTGCGTTTTTTATTATATAGACTATTGAAACTTAATTTATTAACATAACAAAAAACATTATGGATACAACAACATTGATAATCATTACTGCACTCGCTGCCCTAGTCGTTGGCGGAGCGATACAGTACTTGATTTTCCGATACGGCCTCAAGACAAAATACAATCGTATTTTGGATGAAGCAGCCAAAGAGGCCGAAGTAATGAAGAAAAACAAGTTGCTCGAAGTAAAAGAGAAGTTCCTTAACAAGAAGGCCGAGCTCGAGAAAGAGGTTTCGCAGAGAAATCACAAACTGCAGCAGGCCGAGAACCACATTAAACAGCGCGAAATGCACGTTAACCAGCGCAACGAAGAGCTGCAGCGTCGCAAGGCCGAGGTTGACAAATTCAAGGCCAACGTAGATGCACAGCTTGCAACAATCGAGCGCAAGAAAGAGGAGCTCGACAAACTTCAGGCACAGGAGCGCGAGAAGCTCGAAGCCATCAGCGGACTCTCGGCCGAGGAGGCAAAGAACACACTCATCGAGTCACTGAAAGAGGAGGCAAAGACCGAGGCTGCATCGTACATCAACGACATTATGGACGACGCCAAGCTTAACGCCACCAAAGAAGCAAAGAAGATTGTCATCCAGACTATACAGCGCGTGGCAACCGAGACAGCCATCGAAAACTCTGTAACTGTGTTCCACATTGAGAACGACGAAATGAAGGGACGCATCATCGGTCGCGAAGGCCGCAACATACGCGCCCTCGAGGCAGCCACAGGCGTTGAGATTGTAGTGGACGACACACCCGAGGCAATCGTATTGAGCGCGTTCGACCCCGTTCGCCGCGAGATTGCGCGCCTTGCCTTGCACCAGCTTGTTGCCGACGGACGCATCCACCCCGCACGCATCGAAGAGGTTGTCGCAAAGGTTAAGAAACAGATTGACGAGGAGATTATCGAGACCGGTAAACGCACCACCATCGACCTGGGCATCCACGGCCTGCACCCCGAACTTGTACGCATCATCGGTAAGATGAAGTACCGTTCATCATATGGTCAGAACCTGTTGCAGCATGCACGCGAGACAGCTAACCTGTGCGCAGTGATGGCTGCAGAGCTTGGACTCAACCCCAAGAAGGCGAAACGCGCCGGACTCTTGCACGATATTGGTAAGGTGCCCGACGAAGAGACTGAATTGCCACACGCAGAGTACGGAATGAAGATTGCCGAGAAATATAAGGAGAAGGCAGACATCTGCAACGCCATCGGTGCCCACCACGACGAGATTGAAATGAACAGTCTCATCGCCCCCATCGTACAGGTGTGCGACGCAATCTCGGGAGCACGTCCCGGCGCACGTCGCGAAATTGTCGAGGCATACATCAAACGTCTGCACGACCTCGAGCAGCTTGCAATGTCTTACCCCGGCGTTACAAAGACCTATGCTATACAGGCGGGCCGCGAATTGCGCGTAATTGTAGGTGCCGACAAGATTGACGACAAGCAGACTGAGCTTCTCTCGGGCGAGATTGCCAAGAAGATTCAGGACGAAATGACCTACCCGGGACAGGTGAAAATCACCGTCATCCGCGAGACACGTGCAGTGAATTATGCACGATAAATGAGTCGCAAGTACAAAAAAAGCACGAAATACTTGCAATTCTGAACAAAAATCACCAACTTTGTAGTCCTCCCACAAAGAGGACTACACTTTTCGGGGCTGTTTGGTTTTGACAGCGGGCAGAAAAGGTATGTAAGCATGCAGTGCGTCGTTGGTCGGCACTATAATCTCGGCTGACAAAAATTATCTGGCGAAAATTCTTATGCTCTCGCTGCTTAATCGAAGCACAGTAGATTAGCTTTATTCCGGCACCAGGTGCTGGAACGAGACATCACCCGGACGCAGTTGTTCCGAGGCAATCCGACAAGGTGGTGCAGCAAATTCGGGACTAATCGTGACGAGCCTCGTCGTCGCGGTGAAATTTTAGAGGATAAGGCTCAAGTAGGCGGCGCCGGTCTTGCTTGTGCACGAAAACCCAACCGGATGCTAAGCATGTAGAAAGCATATTGTTTCCTCGTTTGGACGAGGGTTCGACTCCCTCCAGCTCCACTGATGTAGGACTCGATGGACATTTGTTTAACAGAAAAACCACCGAGCATATGAAAGCAATCAAGATTGTAAAGATTGTAGGAATAGCAGTTGTTGCGCTGCTGTTCGTTACCCTTGTGTCCTCGGGATTCTTTTTTGAGGCCACACATCAAGCAACCTCTCAAGGTATTCTCTCCCCCACAGATTTCGACATTCTGCAAGTGGAGACAATCATCATCACCGCACTCTGCACGACGTACACACTGCTTCTGCTACCCTGGCTGCTCTACTTCATGAAGATAGAGAAAAAGTCGGGATTGCAGTACCTCACTATCTACCCCATGACAAGCGGCCGTGTGGGCAAAATCATTGCAATAGCACTCACTTTTCTGAACGCAGCCACAGCGATAGGATTCTATCTGCTGTACATGAGCTACACGCACGACTCGGCCCGAGAGTTTATTGCCGAAAGCCAGCTGGCGATACTCACCATGCTGTGTTTCGCAATAATCTTCTGGGGAGGCACCTACCTTGCCTATGGCTCGGTCTACGGAGTGAAAAGATTGAAAAACATAATAAAGAGGAAACGCGAAAAGAGAAAAGCGCGCCGTGAGCAGACTAACAGTTAAAAGCGTCCCTTAAAAAACCGACACACAATGAACAACCACTACTTTGAAAAACTATCCAGACAGGGATTCTCGACAATAACATCAGCCTTGCAACAATTCGTGCAGCACACATACACGCTGCAGTTCACCACCTTCTTCTGGTGCCAGAGTGGCGAGGCCATAATCACCATAGACGGCTACCGTTTCCGCTTCACGCACGGATGCATCGTCATCTGTCCAGCGGGAAGCAACATCACCGTGCACGACATTACCAGCGACTTTTCGGCACGCTTCCTGGGCGTTTCCGAGGATATTTGGCTCGCTGCACGATGCTCGTTCAGCCCCGAAACGATACAGTCCATCACCTGCCGCCCCTACAAGGGCCGAGGAACATCCAACGAGCAGGCATTCATCGCAAACACCTTTAAGCAGGTAGAGATTATCGAGGACGAGCTCAACTGCATGAAGCCCGATAGCGACTACTGTCGCAAGAACATCATCCTGTCGGCAAACGCACTGCTGCTCTATGCGCAGCATGCACAGGGAGCAACCTCGACCGAGCAGGTGAAGAAAGACCTTGGACTCGAGGACAAGGAGAAGACCTTCCTGCTGTTCCGCGACCTTATCACCCGACACTTCAGAGAGGAGCGCTCGGTGCAGTTCTACGCCGAGAAGCTGAATATCTCTACCCGCCATCTTAATTCCGTGTGTCAGCGTGCGGCGGGACAGAATGCTAAAAACCTCATCGACCGCTACACTATTGTAGAGCTTCAGGTGGCGCTCATGTACACTCACAAGAGTTTCCAGGAACTTGTGGGCGAGTACCACTTCCCCGACCAATCGTACCTTAACAGATATTTTAAACGCCACACAGACTACTCTCTGTCGGAGTTCCGCTCGAAGAGAGCCCTGGCCGCGACAGTATAATAAACAAGAGCGACGCTTTCAAAAAGGAAGCGTCGCTCTTGTTTATGCGAATATACTGTTATTCGTCAAAATCGTATTCGTCGTAGTTGTCCTCGCCATCGTAGTACTCCTCACCCTCAAACTCTTCGTCGATAAAATCAGGCTCCCAATCGGCAAAGTCGCGCGCAATCATGCCCGCGTCGTAGTTGCGGTGAACAAGCTCTTCGCGCTTTACGGCAAGCATACGGTTGTCCTCGCTGTTGAGCTCGCGCCACAGAATATCCTTGAGGTCGGAAACACCCATTCCAGTAACAGAAGAGATAAACACATGGGGAACACCCTCGGGCAGATTCTCGCTGAGCATCTCCATAAGCTCGTCGTCGAGAAGGTCGCTCTTGGTGATTGCAAGCACACGCTGCTTGTCGAGCATTTCGGGGTTGTAGGTAGCAAGCTCGTTGAGCAGAATCTCGTACTCGTTCTTGATGTCGTCGGCGTCGGCGGGCACCATGAAGAGCAGCAAAGAGTTACGCTCAATGTGACGCAGGAAGCGCAATCCCAGACCCTTACCCTGGCTGGCACCCTCGATGATTCCGGGAATGTCGGCCATTACAAACGACTTTCCGTCGCGATAGGATACAATACCCAGGTTGGGCTCGAGAGTGGTAAAGGGGTAGTTGGCAATCTTGGGCTTCGCTGCCGACACCGACGCGAGCAGTGTAGACTTTCCGGCATTGGGGAAGCCCACAAGACCAACATCGGCAAGGAGTTTAAGCTCCAATGTTACAGTCATTTCGCGCATGGGCTCACCCGGCTGGGCGAAGCGAGGCGTCTGGCGTGTGGGGGTTGCAAAATGCACATTTCCGAGGCCTCCGCGACCGCCTTTAAGAAGAACTACCTTCTGGCCGTCCTCCATTACGTCGCACAGGAACTCACCCGTCTCGGCATTATAGGCAACGGTGCCGCAGGGAACGTCGATAATCTTGTCCTCGCCGGCCGCACCGGTACTTTTGTTGATGCCGCCACCCTGACCGTTTCCGGCAAAGACGTGACGCTGATACTTCAGGTGGAGCAGCGTCCAATAGTTGCGGTTACCGCGAAGAATAATATCGCCGCCACGACCGCCGTCGCCACCATCGGGACCACCGTTGGGAATGTATTTCGCACGGTGCAGATGCGCCGAGCCGCGACCTCCGCGTCCCGAACGGCACACAATCTTCACATAATCTATAAAATTCGATTCAGCCATATAGCAATTTATTCTACGCGTTAAATTTCTTAATTACTTCTTTGACTCGATAGCAGCAACAATGTCGGCGAAGATGCGGTCGAGAGCGCCCGAGCCGTTAATGTAGCAGTGCTTGCCATCGTTCTTGTACCACTCCTTGAGGGGAGAAGTCTGGTTGTGGTAAACTGCGAGACGTTTCTTGATAGTCTCTTCGTTGTCGTCGGTTCTTCCCGACTCGATGCCACGTTTGATGAGGCGCTCCATAAGTTCCTCCTCGGGAACATCGAGCTCGAGCATCACAGTTACATCCTGACCTCTTTCGTTGAGCATCACCTTGAGAGCCTCGGCCTGAGCGATGGTGCGGGGGAATCCGTCGAAGATTACACCCTTGCTGTCTACAAAGCCGTCGAGTTTGGCTGCAAGAATATCTATCATCAATGAGTCGGGAATAAGCTGTCCCTGGTCGATAAAGCCTTTAGCTGTCTTTCCAAGCTCTGTCTCGGCCTTGATTTCTGCACGCAGAACATCGCCTGTTGAAATATGGTTAATGCCATACTTTTCCAAAATTCTCTCGCTCTGGGTACCTTTGCCCGAGCCGGGAGCACCAAATATTACAATATTAAGCATAGTATTATATAAATAAAATTTTATCAGTTGTCATCGACCGGCCCTGCGGGAAGCATCTATTCGCTGCTGCAAACGCATCGTCGGAGAGTCGGTTTTTAAAAATCTCGACAAAAATACTATAAAGTTCCGAAAAACATACGCAAAAACCTAACAATCGCTCACAATAACACAAAAATATAATTTTTGTTGGCAAGTTTTACGTTTTTATCATTTTTTTGAGCTACCTTTGAGAAATTAATTTAGGTAAATAGTATATACCCAAAATAACTTTTTATAAATTTATAGAAAAATGGCTATTAACAGACGTAATTTTCTAAAAGCCTCAGGAGCGTTAGCAGCGCTTTCTATCGTTCCAAGGAACGTATTGGGTGGTAATGGCAACATTGCACCAAGTGACCAATTAACAAAAGGTATCATCGGTGTCGGAGGTATGGGTCGCGGACACTATGGCTACGGTTCTACACGTTTGGTTGCTATCGCCGATTGCGATGCTAACCACTTGAAGGCAGGTGTTGAGCTTGCAAAGCAGAAAGCTGCTGCCGGAGACAAGAAATGTGACGCAAACCTCAAGGCTTATGCAGACTGGAGAGAGTTGGTTTACGACCAGAATGTAGACATCGTTCACATTGCTACTCCTCCCCACTGGCACGCATTGCAGGCTATCGAAGCAGCAAAGGCGGGTAAGGACATCTGGTGCGAGAAACCCATGACACGTACCATCGGTGAGGGTAAAAGAGTACGCGAGGCAGTACAGCAGAACAACCGCGTGTTCCGTTTGAACACATGGTTCCGTTTCAAAGACACATTCTATGGTCTCGGCACACCCGTTGAGCCTTTGAAGAAGCTCGTTGCAAGCGGTCTTCTCGGCTGGCCTTTGAAGGTTACAATTTCTAAACACACAGGTTTCGACTGGAAATTCTACTGGGTAGGCAAGGACAAACTCGAGCCCCAGCCCATTCCCAAGGAACTCGACTACAACATGTGGCTCGGTCCGGCTCCCTACAAGCCCTACAACGCTCACCGCGTACACCAGACATTCCGTGGTTACTGGGATTACGATGGTGGTGGTCTCGGCGACATGGGTCAGCACTACATGGACCCCGTTCAGTACTTCCTCGGTAAGGACAACGAGAGCCCCGTTAAGGTTGAGGTTGATGCACCCCAGCAGCACTCAGACGCAATCGGCACATGGCGTTCAATCACATACACATACGCTGATGGTTGCCAGATTGTACTTTGGGGAGGCGACTACGGTAACCCCAACACTCCCTACATTTCAGGTCCCAAGGGTAACGTATACAACAACTTCGTATGCGACATTCCCGATTGGCAGAAGAAACTCGCTGAGTTCCCCGATCCTCTGCCCCAGAACACAGACTTCGAGGAGTGCGTAAGAACACGTCAGAAGTTTGCTCTGAACGAGGAGAACGGACACCGCAGCTGTACACTCGTGAACATGGGTATCGTTGCATTGCAGCTCAACCGCACACTCGAGTTCGACTCGGAGAAAGAGGAGTTTGTAAACGACGAGGCAGCAAACGCACTTGTTTACCAGCCTATGAGAGGTCCTTGGAAATTCTAACCTTATAATATTAAAAAGAAATGAGACAATATAAAAGTATCATACTTACACTCCTCGTTGCACTGTTCTTCGGCCTCAACGCTAACGCTCAGGGTTCGGAAAGAGCTGTGACAACAAAGATTGGAGACGCGCTTAATATGTTGCCCGCCGACACACAGAGCAAGTACAACAAGCTTATGGGCGACATTGCCGAGACAGGCGCAGAGGGTATCAAAATGCTCCTCGGTTATTTGAACAAGCAGGATGACACACGTCGTCTCGCTGAGTACGCAATCAACGGTTACGTATCGTTCGTTGCAGACCCCAAATTCGACGCTAAGAAACGTCAGATTGTTATCGACGCTATCAAGGCAGAGTACGATGCAATCAACAAACAGCTTACAGGCGACAACATCAAGGACTCTGAGACAAAGCCCCTTTTGGTGTCTAACAAAGAGTTCCTCGTACGTCAGATGCAGTTCCTTGGCCTCATCAAGCCCACTTGCGAGGTTGTTGTAGTAGCGAAAAAGAGCGACAAAGAGCGCGCTAAGGAACTCAAGGCTGCCGCCAAACTAGAGCCCAGCTTCGAGAACAACGCAGCACGCTGCGTAGCCATCAGCAAATACGTTAAGAGCGTAGGCATCGAGAATGGTAAGAAAGAGATTCTTAAGGCTCTCAAGGACGACTGCCGTCAGTATCGCCTTGCTACAATCTATGCTATCGACGCAAACGCAGCAAGCGAGGAGGCTATCAAGCCCCTTATGGACGAGGCTACAAAGAAACTTGCAAAGGTTAAAGGCGCTGCCAAAGAGGACCTCCTCTACTGGATGGGCTTGCACCCCGCAATTGCAAACACAGAGGTAATCGTTCCCCTGCTTGCATCAGAGTGCCCCGCTACAGTTGAGGCTGCCGCTTGGGCATTGGCTCGCATCGGCAACCCCGACAACATCAGCAACGTTGCAGCATTGCTCGCATCGGCTGACGCCGAGAAAGTTGCTCTTGCCGAGAAAGTTCTGAAGTCTTACAAAGGCAACGTATGCCAGCCTGCAGTAGCAGTTGAGGGCAAGACAGCACAGGGTGAGACAGCTACATTGAACCTTATCTCTGCTCGCAAGGACGCATCTTTCAACGCACTCGTAAACGAGAAGTTGAATTCTAACGACGAGGCTATCAAAGACGCAGCTTACAAGGCATTGAAGGACGTTTCTACAAAGGACAACCTCGGTTCACTCTACGCACTCCTCGAGAAATGCGACGCTAAATATGTTCCCGCAGTTCAGGATGCTATCCTCGCAGCAATGTCAAGCATGAGCAAGGAGGAGCAGTTCAAGACTATCAACGCTCGCAAGTCTTCTGTTGCAGCTAACAAGCAGAACCTCTACTGGCCCATCGTCTTCAAGACAGCAAACAACCAGCAGCTTCTCGCTATCTGCAACGACCTCGTAGCAAAGAAAGACAACAACCTTCTCTCTGCAGCATTCGAGGCTTACATGAAGAGCATCGACAACAAGCTCCCCGGCGCACAGCGCCTTTTGATGTACCGCAACGCTATGGGCTTCGCAACAAACGACGCTCAGAAGGTTAGAGTACTCCAGGCAGTAGCAAAGACAAACACATTCCTCGGCATCATCTATGCTGGTCAGTTCATCGAGGTTCCCGCATTGCAGCAGGCAGCAGCTCAGGCTGTTCGCGTACTCGCACTCGGCAACATCGAGTTCAACGGCCCCGAGGTTGTAGCACTTCTCAACCGTGCAGCTGAGGTAATCAAGGGTGGCGACGCTATCTACGAGGTACCCGCTATCAAGCAGCACCTTGAGAAACTCTCAAAGATTGAGGAGACAGGTTTCGTATCTATCTTCAATGGTAAAGACCTTACAGGTTGGAAGGGTCTTCTCGCAGCTCCCTACGACAACCCCTACCAGCGTGCTAAACTCAACAAGACTAAGTTTGCTAAGCTCCAGGCCGAGGCTAACGAGGCAATGGCTAAGAGCTGGTCGGCAGTTGACGGCACAATCCTCTTCAACGGTCAGGGCAGCAGCCTCTGCACAGAGAAGCAGTATGGTAACTTCGAGATGTACGTAGACTGGATGCTCTACGACGGCAAAGAGCCCGATGCAGGTATCTATCTCCGTGGTACACCTCAGGTACAGATTTGGGACACACGTCGCACAAACGTAGGTGCTCAGGTAGGTTCAGGCGGTCTCTACAACAACAAGGTTGACAGCAAGCCTTTGAAGGTTGCCGACAACCCCGTAGGTCAGTGGAACAGCTTCTACATCAAGATGACAGACGAGCGCGTAACAGTTTACCTCAATGGTGAGTTGGTTGTAAACAACGTAATCATGGAGAACTACTGGGATCGTTCACTCCCCATCATCCTCAAAGAGCAGATTGAGCTTCAGGCACATGGTAGCAAGGTAGCTTATCGCAACCTCTACATCAAGGAGCTTCCTCAGGCCGAGCCTTATCAGCTTTCTGCACAGGAGAAGAAAGAGGGCTTCAAGCTTCTCTTCGACGGTACTTCACTCAACGAGTGGCAGGGCGACAAGACTAACTACGCAACAGAGAATGGTGTAATCGCAGTACGCAAAAGAGGCCACGGCTTCGGTAACCTCTATACAAAAGAGGAGTACGGTGACTTCATCTTCCGTTTCGAGTTCAAACTTACTCCCGGTGCTAACAACGGTGTAGGTATCCGTACTCCCATGGGTAAGGATGCAGCTTACCACGGAATGGAGCTTCAGATTCTCGACCACTTCAACCCCATCTACACATCATGGTTGAAGCCCTACCAGCACCACGGTTCAGTTTACGGTGTTATCGCTCCCAAAGTATTCGACGCTTGCAAACCCGTAGGCGAGTGGAACACAGAGGAGGTTTATGCTAAGGGTGACTACATCCGCATCACTGTAAACGGCATCGTAATTACAGAGGGTAACATCCGCGAGGCTTCTGAGAATGGTACAAAGACACGCGACGGCTTGCAGCACCCCGGATTGCTCAACAAGAAGGGTTACATTGGCTTCCTTGGCCACGGCTCAGAGCTCTGGTTGCGTAACATTCGTATCAAGAGCCTTGACAAGAAGTAATCAAGACTTTTCAATATAGTAAAAAGGAGTCTGCACCTTGCAGGCTCCTTTTACTTTTATATGCTCTTTGAAAATACCCCCAAAAAACAGAGAGAGACATTAAATAATATTTACCAAAAGAGAGTGTAACTATTTTGGGCACAAACACCACGATTATGAAAAATACTACATAGTTTCACTTTCTTTAACACCATAAAGACCATCAAAAGGGGCAATATTTATTTAACCATAGATAGCAAAGCTGTAATTTTGTAAAGAAAAAGCAGACGGCCTATGGTAATACATATACACCCCAAATATATACATTTGAAAGAGGCTATAGCCAAAATACCCGAAGGTGGCTACGAGCCTCTGCGCACATTTTGCAACAACCGCAACATTGTGGAGCAGATTAAGATTGGCGATTGTGCGTTCGTCGTAAAAAGCTATAAGATACCCAATTTCGCAAACAGGGTAATATACTCTTTCTTCAGACGGAGCAAGGCGCACCGTGCTTACGATAATGCTCTGCGTATATTGAGGTGCGGAGTGAGCACCCCCTTCCCCGTTGCATACATTGAGACAAAGAAAAAAGGGCTTTTCCACAAAGGATATTTTATTTCGGAGTACATGGAGCACCCTACCCTCACCGACTACAAGAATATTACCTTGAGCGAAGAGGAGAGCAACAGATTCAAAGAGGATTTTCTGAACTTTACCATTGAGCTGCACGAAAAGAATATTCTGCCGCTGGACTACAATGCCGGGAACATTTTCTGCCACAAGGACGAGAGTAGCGGGCGATACATTTTTTCGCTCACAGACATCAACAGAGCCGAATTCGGAAAATTCTCGAAGTACAAGCCTATGCTCTCTTTTGCGCAGATGGGGCTGCCGCCCGAAAAGCTGGTGGATGTAATGACCGAATATTCGTCGCGCCGCAAGCTTGACCTCGAAGCCTCGCTCTTTCTTGTGCTTTTCTACCGCATCAGGCGAAGGGTTCGAAAATTTTTCAAGAGAAGGTTAAAAGAGGTACACACAAGAGCAAACGAGGGATTGAAGACAAAAAAGCAGCAGCAATAGAGAAATAGCAATTAAAAGTTTCAAGATAATGATTTTTTTGCTAAATTTACAACCGTTCACAAAAAGAGCGGTTGTCTTTTTATATAAGAAGAGCCGCCCCACGAATTTTGAATTAACAATATTAACCTAATATATAAACGACTATGAGCATTTCACGTAGAAATTTCCTCCGCTTTTCGGCTTTGGGAGCATCGGCACTGATGGTACCCGACGCTGTTAAGGCTATCACTCCCGCTGCAAAGAAGAGCAAAAAAGGTAGTGCAAACGACATTATAAACCTTGGATTCATCGGACTGGGACAGCAGGCTATTCACCTGATGAACGGCTTCATCACAATTCCCGACGTACGCATCGTTGCAGCTTGCGACATTTACGACATTAAGCGTAACAGATTCGAGCAGCGCGTAAACAAATACTACGCAGATAAAAAAATCAAGAACAAGCTCTCAATGTACATCCGCTACGAGGAGCTTCTCGCACGCGAGGACATTGACGCAGTAGTAATTGCAACCCCCGACCACCAGCATGCTCTGATGGCTATTGCAGCCTGCCGCGCCGGCAAGGATATCTACCTTGAAAAACCCGTAACATTCACCATCTACGAGGGACAGCAGCTTATAAAAGCTGTTCGCGAGAACACACGCATCCTTCAGGTGGGTAGCATGCAGCGCTCTATGAAAGAGTTCATCCACGCGGCTAACGTTGTTCGCGAGGGACGTTTGGGTAAAGTATCATTGATTAAGGCATACGTTGGCGATGGCCCCAAACCCTACGACCTTCCCAAGCAGGAGGTTCCCGCAGGCCTCGACTGGGACTTGTGGTTGGGCCCATTGTCCGAGAAATTCTACTACAACCATCAGCTTAACCCGCTGCTCAGCGAGCACGGACACGACGAGTGTTGGGGTGCATGGCGCTGGTACCAGGGCATGGGCGGTGGCTTCACCACCGACTGGGGAGCACACATGTTCGACGTTGCACAGTGGTGCATCGGCAAGGACGGTTCGGGTCCTTCGGAGATTCTTCCTCCCTCGGCAAGCCCCTACGACTGTCTCACCTTCCGCTACGACAACGGCATCGAGGTTGCACAGATGAACTTCGGTCACGGACAGGCTGTAAAAGTTTACGGTGAGAACGGTTGGATTATCGTTGGCCGTGGCAAATACCTTGCATCGTCACCCGACCTTATGCCTACAAAGGTTGACGAGCAGAGAGTATACGAGACAAACGTGCCCCACTATCAGAGTTTCATCGACAGCGTACGTTCGCGTCGCGACCCCAGCGTACCCATCGAGACCGGTCATAGCTCTTGTACAATGTGTACACTCGGAAACATCGCTTACGAGCTTAACCGTCCCTTGCAGTGGAACCCCATCGTCGAGAAGTTCATGAACAACGACACCGAGGCAAATTCCAAACTGCATTACGAGTACCGCAAGCCCTACAAACTTTAACAAGAGAGAATACTCATAAAAAAACAGCCCGTCACAAAAAGTGACGGGCTGTTTTTGCATATATAAGGGACTAATACACAAAAGTCTTGAATGCCTCGAACTCGGCAACCTTTGCAGCAGCGGAGCGGCTTCCATTGGCAGCAGCCTTCTTGTACCACTCGTATGCGCTGCGATTGTTCTTGTCTGTTCCGTAGCCTTTCTGGTAGCAGTTGGCAACATATTCTTGAGCCTCGGGAAGGCCGTTGTTTGCCGCGCGCAGTGCCCAGATGAATGCCTCTTTTTTATTCTTCTTCACGTAGCGGCCCGTCTGATAGAAACGGCTGAGGCTCATCTGCGCCTCGGGGACATTGCCCTTGGCTGCGCGCTCGAAATAGTCGAGAGTGGGAGAATTTTTCAATGCCTTTTTGCCTGCAAGAGAATCCTTTGCGCAGCAATCCTCGGCCACTCTGTAGAGAGCAAGCGGCTCGCCATTTTCGGCTGCAAGATTGTACCATTGATAGGCCTTTTCGAGGTTACGCTCGACACCCGTACCTTTATAATAGATGTCGCCGACAGCCACCTGCGATTTTGAATAGCCACGCTCGGCAGCGACCGTGTAAAGACGCAACGCCTCGGCGAGATTCTTTTCGACGCCGTAGCCATTCAGATTGCAGGTTGCAAGAGCATCGGTCGCCTGGAGGTCGCCCTTCGCCGCGCCCATCTTGAAAAACTCGTAAGCCTGTGCTTCATTCTTCTCGACGCCGTAGCCGTTAAAATAATAGAGTCCCAGATAGTACATTGCGGGAGCGTATCCGAAAATGGCTCCGCGCATGAACTTCTCGTAGGCCTTGCGGTAATCGCCATTCTGATGGTGCTCGACGCCCATCGCCGTAAGTCTCTCGCCATACGAAGAGAACACTCCGTCGCGCAGATTCTCGCCGCCATTTTCATCGGTGCGCAAAAAGATGGAGCCGTCGGCTGCGGGTGCATTTTTGGCAACGGGAAGGTCGCTCATGCGGGTGGAGGTGGTGAACACCCTGTTGCCCGCAACGCCGTTAGCATCGACCTTTATGTGCTTGCCTATGCTGCTGTTGAAAAGTTCAATTTCTATCTTTCCGTCGCCTGTCACCGTCGGCTGCGACGCCCAATGCAGTGTGCGGCGAACATCTTTCTTACCCTCGGGACGGTGGCCGCTGTAGTCGGGTGAGTAAAATTTCTTACTCTCGCTATAGCCCTGCAACATCGTGTATCGTTTGGCTGTTCTAAGATGAAGCTCGGGAATCAACGTCGTAGCGCGCTCCTTTTCTGTATAAGGAATGAAACACGCTACATAATTTGGGTGACGGGGGAAAAGAGACCTGACAGTATTCGTACTCATCACTTCGGGAACTCCATTGCTCGTCGTGCCAAAAGCCGCCATTGTGGGGTACATTTTATCACAAAAAACACCGACACCCGGGAATCCATCCACTGCATCACCTCCGCGGGGCATTATATAATAATAAGATATAAAAGCATCGTAAAAATTGCAGTAGTTGTAGTTGAGGCGGCGCTTGGTACTATAGTTTATTCCACGCTTGAACCAAAAGACAGCTGTATTATTAAACTTTTCGCGTATGGGCGCATCGGTTCTTATCACAAACTCCTTGAAAGAGAGCATCTTCTCGGGGTCGACGCCTTTTATATACTCTTCGTCGAACTGCGGAACGGAGTCTTTATCGTACTCTCCCTTCACGACCACAGCCTGCATCCAGTAGCACCATGTGTAGTTGTGGCGCCAGAAGGCACTGCGCAATACGTCGGCTGCGGTCATTACGCCGTTAAAGGGGCCCCTGTCTTTGTATTCTCGGGTCATGATTCTTTCTATCTCTATTCCCCCCTTTTCATTGTCGGGTACCACAGTTTCTTCAACATCCTTCACCACATACGAGTCGTCGTACATTTCGTCCAGTCTATCCTGTATTTCGTTGTACGAGATTGAATGTTCGAGAAAGGTAACATCCTGGGCATACTCCCACTCGTCGAGGAAGTCGAGACGAAGCTCGCTGCGCGGGGGACGGCTGCGCAGTTCAAATTTCTTATTCTCGGTAACCTCGACCTGCGAAAGTTGGTACTCGAAGGGGCGAAGCTTGGAATAGAGGCTGTCGCTCTTCTCTTGCGGACGTCCCGGATGGTTCTCCCAATAGTGAAACATGCGGAACGCGGGAGCATAATATCTGTCGAGGGCAAAGGAGTAGAGTGAGTCTTTGTGGTCCACCTGGTCGCCGCGCAGCTGGGGATTCAGTGAGGCGATGCGTTTGCCGAAAAAGTCTTTTGAGATTACTTTAAACTCGCCCTGCTTGTCGGTGGTAAATTCGTACGAGGTTTTTATGCTGTCCTTGTAGGAGATTTCGAAACGAACATCGGCATTGGCCATATTGCGCAGGTTGTATGTGCCCAGCTTTCCAAGCTCTTTGTTCTTCTCTTTCTTTACGTAGCGTCCCTTGAGCAGAATGCCTTTCTCCACTGGGTGACGCAGCGTAGCCTCGTCGAGAGTGTGCAGAAGATCCCAATTATAGGATGTCCATCCGCGGGTGAGCATCAAAAGGTCGAGCTCGGCGGCGCGGTCTCTGTTGTCGGCAGCAAAATAGCGCTCGACGTCGGGAATGTAGCCCTTAATTTCGGAAGAGAGCAGCAGATGGGAGTAGAGGTCGCCGCTGTAGGATGTTGACACTCTGTTCGCGCCATCGTACACAGAGACCGAATAGCTGCCCGCAGCCGAGAGGGGCTCGCCGTCGGCACGCGCAAGGGTGACGGTGAGTTTCTCGTGGGGCGTGGGGATAATATCCTCGGGAGCCTTGCCGTTAATGGTCACTTTCAGAGGATGATGCACTGGGTCGCCGGGCAACAGCGAGTCGTGCGTAACGAAAAACTGACGCTCGGCAAGAGGCACGGAGTCGCCAATGATGGCAACCACGCGGTTCACTCCCATACGCAGATTCTTGGCCGCGACAGAGAAATGTTTCTCCGAGGCCTCGCCCGGAAGGAAGGGGCTGTAGAAGGCGGGCTCGCCACGATGCAGCACAAGCAGTGCCATGGGCAGGGTGTCGCCCATATTGTGGCGCAGGGTAAAATTGACTGTGTCGCCACCGTTGTCCACCGAGAGGACCACGCCCGATTCTTCAATTTCGGGCAGTTCAAAGTCGTATTTCTTCTTTCCCTGACGCACCACCACCTTGTATTTTGCATCCTTGTCGGGCTTTATTCTGAAGCTGCCCATTCCCTCGCACAAAGGTTTTCCGGCAGCAATCAGCTTCTTATCCTCGTAGACAAAGAGTGAATCGTCGGCGGCAATGCCCTCTTCGCCGCGCAGCTCATAGGCAACGACGCTCTCGATGCCATCGACCAAATGGCCGCCCTCTGGGTAAAAGTCGAGCGCCACCTTGGGCAGCTTATTCTCTATCCACTCGCCTTTCTTGTAATAGGCGCGTTTGCGGTCGAGCATATTGCGAAAGTCGTAGTTGTCGCCATTCACCTTGTCGTAGACGGGAAAGACGCGGCTGAAAATAGCATCGTCACCGCGGTTGAGCATATAGCGTGTGTAAGCACGAATCTCATAGTAACCCGAGAGAAGCGCAGGGTTAAGCTCGAACTCTCCGTCGCACGCACCGTTCATTATCTTGTACTTTTTTTTCTCAACAACGTAGCCTTCGGGGGCTACAAGCTCTACATACAACACCCTGCTGATGCTAGTCGCACGATTGTCGATGCCGCTCGTCACATAGGCCTTGAACCACATTGTCTCGCCAAGATAGTAGCCGCTGTTGTCGAAGTGGAGGAAGACTCGTTCCTCGGGCAGCTGCATGCTGTTGACGACCGAGCGCATTACCAGCGAATCGTTTCTTTCGTCGGCGCGCGCGGCGATGGTGCCGAGGAGCGTAAGGGCTATAAGTAGTATTCGGAGTTTCATTTTGCTTTTTTTACAAGATGGATGCTTTTCACGCAAAGTTAGTTGTGCTGAATTATATTACAAAAAAATATATCTAAAAATATGTTTATTTGAGTTTGTTAATGATGCGCGTTCCGGCTGTTTACTACTTGTTTATTCTATATTTTATATTGAATTTTAATTATGGGGATTGAGGGCAAATGTTCCTCAATCTCTTTTTTGTATTCTATGGTAGTTTTTACCCTTAATCTTTTGTTGAAATTTTATTGGCCTTTGTTTTTATCCACCCTTTTGGCGCCCAAAAGGGTGCAAAAGGCACAG
>JAFYPH010000059.1 GCA_017547585.1 Bacteroidaceae bacterium
ACTGGAACTTAAGAAGTATATCCATTACTACAACAATGATAGAATAAAACTGAGACTAAAAGGAAAGAGTCCGGTACAATACCGAACTCTTTACCAATAAATTTATTTATTAATCCGTCCAACTTTTTGGGGTCAGATCATTTAGAATCTGCTCCTTCTTTTTATTGATAGCTTAACTATTTCTTTCTTGAAATAAGGCTGACTGCAATAATTACTATTGTCGAGATTGGCAATGCGTAAAGTATGGGGTCAATCACATAGTAGGGATAAACATCTATAAGCACCTCGCGTCCGAAGAGGGCGTTGCAGATACCCAAAGGTGCAGCCTCGGCCTTGTGCATGAATCCCAGCACAAAGAGCGAAACGACCAATCCTGTCCACATGCTCGACACAGCTGCGAGGCGAGTGGCTTTCTTCCAATAGAGAGCACAGAAATATGTGGGAAGGAAGGTTGATGCACATACTCCCATAAAGATTGATGTTCCGCGAGCAATGATATTCATGGGCAGTGCGTAGCATACTATGTAGCTGATGATTATGGCAATGAATACGCACAATCTGATCACCTTGGTGTTGCTGCGTTTTTTGTTTTTAAGAGGCGCATAAACATCGGCACCCATCGATGCACCCATTGTGTGGAACAGCGCACTCATCGTGGACATACTTGCCGAAAGTATGCACAGCATGAACAGTGCCGAGAACCACGAAGGCATAGACTTATCAATGAAATAGGGAATAATCTTGTCAATATCCTGAACAACTTCTGTTGCAACAACGCCCTCTGTCTGATAGAAGAAAATGTTTGAAAGGGCACCTGCATGATAGATGGCACCTACGGTTACAATGAGGAACAGACAGCCGATGAATACTCCGCGGTTAAGCTGACGTGTGCTCTCAACGGTCATGAAACGAACGGCAAGCTGGGGCTGCGCCAAGCAACCGATACCCACTCCCAGAATGAGCGATGTTACAAGCGAGTACCACTGCGACGAGCCTGTACGGGGCATCGAGGTCCAGCCTTCGTGGCCCATTTCTCTGAATCTTTCGGGAACAAGGTCACCCATTTTGCCCAGCGCAATGTTTGCCTCTGTGAATCCCATGTCCAGCGTAGAATAGAGGCTGAGCAGCAGGAACAGCATACACAGAAACATTATCGAAGCCTGCATTGCGTCTGTGTACATCACTCCCTTCATTCCTCCGGCAATAACATATGCTGCAATCACAAGGGTAAAGACAAGCAGTGCCACGTTAAAATCAATGTTGAACATCTGCTCGATGAAGACTGCACCACCCTTCAGCACTACTGCTGCATAGAGGGGCATACACAGGAATATTACGAGTCCCGCAAGCACCTGAATGCTTTTCGAGTGGAATCTTCTACCCAGCAACTGCGGGAAGGTAACGGCATTATACTGCACTCCCAGACGGCGCGTGGGGCGTCCGAAGATGATGAACGCCACAATCACTCCCATGAACATATTGAGCAGACACAGCCACTGCAGTCCCATTCCATAGGCTGCCGCCGCACCTCCAAAGCCCACAATAGCCGATGCCGAAATAAATGTGGCACCATAAGAGAGAGCCATTACTATGGGGTTCATCTTTCTGCCGCCGACAAGATAGTCGTTGGCGCTTGTTGTCTTTTTGTATCCCAAATATCCAAAGAACGAGATTGACAACAGGTATAAAATTACAATTAATCCTAAAGCGAATGTATCCATTTTCTTAATCCTTCTCCTGCAAATTATTCATTCTCATTCTCGAACTCTTTCTCTGTTTTTACGAATGCGTCGGACTTGTCGTCCTTGTTCCAACGCGAAAGGCCCCACCATGCTGAAAAAAGCAGGCAGATGAGTGCCAACAGATAGGGTAACCATATTCCCGGATCTTCAATTCCAAACATATTTCTCTTCTTAATATTTTTTAACGTCAATTTCGGCCGCGAAGTTAGCTATTTTCCACGATGCGGGCAAAGAAACTTCAAAGAAGATGCAACAAAAAGCAGCAGTTGTCGCATCTTCTTTGAAAAAACAAACGATTCTTCACAAACTGTGTGTCGGCGCTATTGTTTCTCTTCTTTCTTTTTGGGCGTTGTTCCGTTTATTGTAACATTGTACTTCCACTGTGTCGCAACTTTTTCTGTGTCGTGGGCATTGGGGGTGGCGTTCACCACCAGCCACAAGTGTGACAATCCCTCCTCGGGAACAGTGTAACGTATCTCTTTTCCGTTGCCATCGACAGTCTGTGTGCGCAGTGCGGCGCTGTAGTCGGCAACAGTGTCGTTCTTCACGGGCAGAAGTGCGTAGTTCCACTCGCCTTTAATATCCTTGGGCATTTCTCCGTTGAGCGTAATCGTAACCTCGCTGCCTGCTGCGGGAACTTCGAGCTCCACTCCATTGTAGCCGTAGCATTGGGGAATCATATTCTCGGATACAGTATAGCAATTCTCTTTTCCCTCGATGGCTGTGAGCTTGCTTACGTGTCTGTTAATGTAGGGCCTTGCATAGGGGCGTATTCTGTCGAGGTCGTATGTGATAAAATGCAGGGCAGCGTCGAAGCACTCGGCGTTGAACTGCTGCTGGCTGATGTTAGTCTGGCTCTGATAAATGAGTATTGGGTCGTGAACATCGGTATTGTTGCGCCATATGCGGCTCATAATTTCCAACCCGTGCTTCGTCGACCAATATTCGGGAAGGTAGGGGTTGCAGTACATTGTCTCCTCGCTGAAAGGATAGATGTGGGTGTTTTTCATATAGTTCTTCCAATGGTAGTTCTCCTCGGTCATCCAATGGGGGTTCACGTGGAAGAGCATCCATTGCGAGGTTACCTCCCACAGAGCTCCGCTTGCGCTTGTGAGTCCGTCGGCAGCAATCTGTGCTTGGAACGCGTGTCCTATTTCGTGGGCCACGCAGTTGAATCTCTCTTCTTTCAGACGCGAGGGTGTCACCCATATTGCGCCTATGGTGTTGTCGTATGCGCCGCCATAGGCTGTGCTCTCCTCGGAGTAGTCGATCATCACCATCATTCTGTATGTGTCGGCAAGCGAGCCGGGGGCGATGAATTTGAGTGTGTCGCGGTAGTAGACGTAGAAACGCTCGGCAGCAGCCTTCATTGCTTCAAAATCGAATGTCATTTCCGAGTCGTTAAGCTTGGGAGCTTTGGTAATATCCTTTCCGAAACCCTTCTCCCAGAAATATACAATGTTGGGAGTGGTGTCCATGCGCTGGTAGCAATATCTGCTAAGGGTGTCGTTGAAGTCCATGTTCTCGAACTCTTTGGGAATGTAGATTTTCTTGCCGCTGTACTCTATTCTATTGTCTACTCCTGTGCAGGCTGCAAAGAATAGCAACGTCAATGCGGTGATTGCTGAAAGTTTAAATGATAGCTTCATGTGTTTGTGTTTAAAATATTGTGAATGAATTTGATAATCTTTTCTTTCGTGTGTCGCTTGGCGACTCGCCCATTATGCGTCTGTAGTACCTGCTCAGGTACGATTGGTTGGGGAAATTGTACTCTTCGGTAAGTTCCTGCATGGACTTGTTGGTGTTGTTGAGCTCAAATTTCAGTTGCGAGGATATATAGTAGTCTATAATCTCTTTTGCCGAGTGTTCGCACACTGATTGGCTGACCTCGTTAAGATAGTTGCTGCTGATATTCAGGCTCTGAGCATAGAAATTTACCTCGCGTGACTGACGATGATTATTGAAAAGCTCGCGTATGAATGAGTAAAAATACTCCTTTTTGCTCGAATTTATTTCGCTCTCATTTTCGTCTAACATATTGTTCTTGTGGAAATGATATTTCAGAAGCTTCATATAGCATATATATTGGCTCAGTATGGTCGCTTTTGTAAGCTCCGGGTCATCGAGCTTTTCGCACAGTTCCACACTCTTGAAGAGACTTTCAATATATGCAGCCTCGTGCTCGCTCCAGTTGATTACTGCGTTTCTTTTCAGCGCCGAAATAAAATTAAAATCAAGCTTATTGAATTCAGCCACAAGTAGTTTGGGGCTGAAGGCTATAAAATATCCTCTAAAATCGGTACTCACATATATGCGCATGAGAATATCCTGATACGTGAGATTGATTGTTGTGCGGGGAGTGATGTTGTATTTTTTATAGTTTATCTCTACAACCGCACTGCCCGAGTAACAATACATTAGTATATTGTATTCGCTTTTCACTACATTGCGCGCTGATTCATTGTATTGCATGTGTGAGAAAAACGCCGTTTCGTCTATGTTTATATTGGCCATGCTCATTGTCTTTATATTGATTAACAGTTTAGAACAAGCAAATATAGCATAGACTGATGCTGCTTATTGCAATCCATAGCAATATTCCCATTAATAGTGGCTTGAAACCTACACTTTTAAGAACATCTACCGAAAGTGATGCTCCAATAAAAAAGAGTGTTATTGTGAGCATTTTGCGTGCGATGAGGTTAATGCCTTTTCCAATAGTTATTCCCCATTCGTAATTCTCGAGCAAATATGTGTTTATGAGCATTGCTCCAACAAAGAGAATGATGAATGTCGGAACTGAAACTTTTTTATTTTTGCTATTGAAAATAAAGGATGTAATGAAAGCTATTGGAACAATCCATAGGGCTCGTGTGAGTTTTATGGTCGTGGCAATTTGCAATGCCTCTTCGCCGTATGCAGCTCCGGCACCAACTACGGAGCTTGTGTCGTGTATAGCTATTGCTGCCCATGTTCCAAATTGTTGCTGAGTGAGCCCCAGCGAATTGCCTATTGAGGGAAAAATAAATAATGCAATGGCATTGAGAATAAATACAGTCCCTAATGCTATAGAAATTTCACTCTCTTTAGCTTTAACAATAGGTGCAACTGCTGCAATTGCACTTCCTCCACATATTGCTGTTCCCGAACTTATTAAATAGGAAATGTTTTTTTCTATTTTCAAAAATCTGCGTCCAATCAACCATCCTAATACTAATGTTCCAAAGACTGATACAATGGTAAAAAACATACCTTTGCTGCCCGATGCAATTGACTCGTGGATGTTCATTCCAAAGCCCAGACCCACCACAGAATATTGTAGTAATGTTTTTGACATTTTCTTGTTGAATGTAGCAAATGGCTTTCCACAGAACAGAGCAAATATCAAACCTGTGAATAGTGCAAATGGAGGCGTGAGCCATGTTCCACAATGCGAGATTGCAGGAATTGCGCTAAATATGATGGAAACAAAGAAAATGACCAGTATTCCTATGTAAATTACTTTATTGTATCTCTTCAGCATAATATTATCTGATTGACCTCTGAAATTAGCGATGCATTATATGTCTTTCATCGTCAGGCTTATTCTCTTGCGGTTAAGGTCGACGTCGGTAACCTTTACCATCACTTGCTGTCCCAGCTTTACAACCTCCGAGGGCGACGACACGAATTTGTTTGTCAGCTGAGAAATGTGCACGAGTCCATCCTGATGCACTCCGATATTGACGAATGCTCCGAAGGCGGTGATGTTGCTGACAATTCCCGGAAGCACCATTCCCGGCTTCAGGTCCTCAATTTCGTGTACTGAGGCATCGAAAGAGAATTCCGTCGCCTGTTCGCGCGGGTCGAGTCCGCGTTTTTTCAGTGCGTCCATAATGTCCGTCAGTGTGGGAAGACCAACAGTGTCGGTAATATAGTCTTTGAGGTTGACTTTTGTGCGAATGTCGCTGTTTGTTACAAACTCATTTACGCTGACGCCGCAATCTTTTGCCATCTTTGCAACAATGGCGTACGACTCGGGGTGCACGGCTGTCGCGTCGAGTGGCTCGCTGCCGCCAATCACGCGCAGGAATCCTGCCGACTGCTCGAAGGCCTTGCTGCCGAGGCGAGGAACTTTGAGCAGCTCTTTGCGTGTGCGGAAATCTCCGTTTGCTGCGCGATAGTTGACGATGTTTGCTGCAAGCGCGGGGCCAAGGCCCGAAATGTGCGTGAGTATCTGCTTGGTTGCAGTGTTTACGTTCACTCCCACAAGGTTCACGCAGCTCTCGACTACAGTGTCGAGTCTATCTTTCAGCTTCGTCTGGTCCACACTATGCTGGTACTGCCCCACTCCTATCGAGCGCGGCTCAATCTTTACAAGCTCCGACAGAGGGTCAATCAATCGGCGGCCGATAGATACGGCTCCGCGCACGGTAACATCCTCGTTGGGGAACTCCTCGCGTGCTACTGCCGATGCTGAATATATTGAGGCTCCATCCTCGTTCACCACAAAAATCTGCGGCGCGAGTCCCAGGCGGCGCACAAACTGCTCAGTCTCGCGTCCCGCTGTTCCGTTGCCGATGGCAAAGGCCTGAATATTGTACTCCTTTACATATTTTTCTATTTTGTTAGCTGCCCCCTCGCGGTCATTCTGTGGCGGATGGGGGTAGATTACCGAATGTGTCACAAGGTTGCCCTGCGAGTCGAGTACTACCACCTTGCATCCTGTGCGGAATCCGGGGTCGATGGCAAGCACGCGCTTCTGTCCCAATGGAGCTGATAGCAGCAGCTGACGAAGATTCTCGGCAAAGACTGCGATAGCCTCGTCGTCGGCGCGCTCCTTTGCTACGTTTTTCGTTTCATTCTCGATGGATGGCTCGAGCAACCTTTTGTATCCGTCCTCGATGGCAGCGGTCATATATTTGCGCGTGGCCGAATTTCTCTTTATAAAGTGGCGAGACAACTGCTCCAAAATATATTCTGGCTCCACAGAGACAGAGAGTCGCAGAATGCCCTCTTCTTCGCCGCGCATCATTGCAAGCACTCTGTGCGAGGATACGCGCGCAACCTGTGCCGATGCTTCGTAGTAGTCGGAGTATTTTATGCCCTCGGCCTCTTTTCCTTTGATTACTTTCGACTTTATTGCTCCGTAGCGGTTGAATGAACGGCGCACGACACTGCGTGCATACTCGTCTTCGGAGACGCGTTCGGCAATAATGTCGCATGCTCCCGCAAGAGCATCTTCGGCAGTTGCAACATCTTCGTTAATGTAGTTTTTTGCAAGAATGGCTGCGTCGCCTCTCTGCTGTGCAAAGATAATGTCGGCGAGAGGCTCAAGGCCGCGCTCGCGGGCAATCGTTGCGCGTGTGCGGCGTTTGGGACGGTAAGGCAGATAAATATCCTCCAGCTCCACAGAATCGAAGCACTCTGTGATGCGTTTTTTAAGCTCTTCTGTCAGTTTACCCTGCTCATCGATGGTGGCAATGACAGTCTCTTTGCGACGTTGCAGTTCGCTGTATTTTTCGTGCAGCTCTTTTATTTTGCCTATTGCAACCTCGTCGAGCGAGCCCGTTGCTTCCTTCCTGTATCGTGCAATGAAAGGGACGGTTGCCCCGTCCATCAACAATTCCACAGTACCACGCACCTGCTTAACGCCAATGCCCAATTCCTTTGCTATAATATCTGCCAACATATGTTTCTGTAATTTATGGGCGAAGATACTCAAAAAAACTCAAACAGCGCTATCAGGCTCTTTGAGTTTTATGAAAAAGGTGGGCGATTGTGCCCTTTTGGACAACAATTACTCAAAAACCAACACCCTCTCTTCGAGTGGCAGGAAACTTTTTTTCTCGGGAGTGTCCAGCGGTGCTCCGAAAGGCATTTGTGCCACAAGCTGCCATGTGTCGGGCAATGAGAATATCTTTTTAACATCCTCCTCGACAAGCTCTCCATAGTGCTGCAACGATGCCCCCAAGTGAAGGTCGCTCAGCAGCAGCCACAATGCATATTGGTGCATGGCCGAAGTATGCTGCGAGTAGACGGGAAAGGCCTCCGAGTACAAAGGATAGTTCTTCTTCAGGACTTCTATTGTGTGGCTATCCTCGAAGAAGAGAATTGTTCCGTATCCGGCAGCAAAAGAGCTCTCAATTTTTTTTCGGCTCTTCTCAAAAGCATCGTGCGGCAGAATGCGCGAAATCTTTTCGCACACAAGATTCCAAAAACGGTCGTGCGACTCGTCAAATAGTACAATCATCCTCGACGATTGAGAATTGAAAGCCGACGGGGTGTGCATGGCCGCGAAGCGAACCACTCTTTCAATCTCCTTTTTATCTACTCTCACCTCTCTGCTCAAACGATAGTGTGAGCGGCGTCTTTTAAAAAAATCTTCTATACAGGCACTCATAAATTCACTTTTTACTATAAACAAACGACGCGCCCCGAAAAGTGATAGAGAATTATAAAATGAATGCTGCCATTGTTAAAAAATGCAAAAACCGAAATGTAAACATCGGTGCTTTTCTTTTTTTTGCGGCAATCGCAATACTATATTTGCATAATTCCTGCTTGTAGGAAGAAACCAACGTAAATAGATAATTATGGAATTAAGCCTCAATGACACAATTAATGCCCAGATAAACACTGAACTGTGGTCGTCGTATCTTTTTTTGTCAATGTCGATAAATGCCGAATCTAAAGGTTACAAAGGCATTGCCAACTGGTTCTTTGCACAGCATCAAAAGGAGTCGGCCGATGCAAAGAAATTGATCGATCATATGAATGCTATTGACAGCAAAATCTATTTGTACCCAATTGAGGCTGTTCCCTGCGAATGGGATTCGCTTTTGGACATGTTTGCGCACAAACTCGACCACGACCAAAAAGTCTCGCGGTTGTTGCATGTGACAACATCTATGGCCGAGGATATTGATGACTCTGCTTCTATAGAATTTCTGACAAAGTTTGCCCGCGAACAGCTGCGGGTGGCAGCAACCTCAAGAGAACTCTACGAGGCCTTTGAGGCAGCCGGCTGCGACAGCGAGGCTATCAGTCTGTTGGATAAAAGATTAGGAGAGTGTAACTTTTCTTAATTTTCCTCTTTTGTAAACTCACCGGCCATAGGTGTATTCATCAGTTCCTCAATCTCTTTTGGAGATTTCTCTTGCCCCAAAAGAAACATCAGTTTCGTCAGCAAGCATTCTACGGTGCTGTCGTAGCCGCTAATGACACCCGCATCGAGCAGTCTCAGTCCGGTCTTGTATAGTCGCATCTGCACGGTACCGGCAAGGCATTGCGAAACATTTACAATTACAATGCCTTTGTCGATGGCCTCTTTCAGCAGTTTGATGAATGATGCTTTTTGCGGTGCATTACCTGCTCCGTAGGTCTTAAGCACCACTGCGCGCAGCCCCGGTGTCGATAAAATGTTGCTGATAATATTCTCTTGTATTCCGGGGAAGAGTGTGAGGACAACCACGTTTGTGTCGTAAGCATAATGAGGCTTCAAAGGCTTCGAAAAATCAACGTGCGCAATCTTGTCACACTCATACTTTATGTTTATTCCTGCAGTTGCCAATGCCGGATAGTTGTACGAGCGGAAAGCATTGAAATTCTCTGCGTTTATTTTTGTTGTGCGGTTGCCGCGTAAAAGGTTATTTTCGAAGAATATGCACACTTCGGGTACCATCGGGTGTCCATTTTCGTTGCGGGCAGCAGCAATTTCTATGGCTGTGATAAGATTCTCTTTGCCGTCGGTGCGCAACATGCCTATGGGCAACTGACTGCCTGTAAGAATCACGGGCTTACACAGGTCTTCGAGCATGAAACTGAGTGCCGATGCTGTGTAGGCCATCGTGTCTGTTCCGTGCAGAATGACAAAGCCATCGTATCGGTCGTAATTCTCGTCGATAATGCGCACAAGCTTCGACCATGCGGCTGGCTCTATGTCCGAAGAGTCTATGGGCGAAGAGAAACAGTATGAGTCTATTTCGCAGTTGAAACGTCTGAGCTCGGGGACATTCTCGAGCAGGCGGTCGAACTTGAAACTTTCCAATGCTCCTGTTTCTCTGTTCTCTATCATTCCTATTGTTCCTCCTGTGTATATAAGCAGTATAGAGGGGTTGCTTTTATCTGTCATTCTTTTTATTTTTCAATGGTTATAATTTTGTTGTAATTTTCTGCAAAGTGTGCTTCTGTAGAAAATTACAACAATTGAAATGTGGTTATTCTACAAATATCTTCTCTACTTTCACATTTTTGTTGCTGAATGTAGTGTGGCGCACGTAGATGCCTGTGGTAAGCTCCTCGAGGCTGTTGCCGACAAACAATCCCGCGAGACTGTAATATTTTACTTCAACAATCTCGGCACTGCCCTCCTCGATTCTCTTAATGCTTGTCTTTATTTCATCAATCTGATAGCCTGTGACCGTGTCGATTGTCTGGAAAATGTTGAAGCTGCTGTAGAGGTTGGTGGTGGCGGGCGAAGGACGATGCAGCAGATGCAGTCTGTCGCTGCCGTCGGGATGACGACCGAAAGTCTCGTCATCGGCGTGTGGGGTGTAGACAAGCTCGTCGCGCCACAGCAGTGTGCTATCCTGCTCGCTGTATGCGCTCAGGATTATCTTTCCACCCGATGATGGCAGTTTGAAAGGCAGGTGAAGCTGGCGCTTGTCGGGCTCTTCGTCTGCCCAAAGTATGCAGTAGCCGTGGGGCGCGATTGTGGTCTTTTCGGGTGCATTGTCAGGGAGTCTGTACAGACGCGGGTTCTCTTCGCTATTGCTTATATAGAGCCCTGCAAGGTTAAATGCAGTGTCTGTGCGGTTGTAGAGCTCCACCCAATCGCTCTTGTCGTAATAGTCGTTGTATGTAATCTCCTTGTTTGCTCCAAGCTCGTTTATGCGCACGGCGGGAACAGGGTGACCATGCAACGAATCTATCTTTTCGAATCTGGGCACCAATTTGCACGATACATTTTCGGGTACAAACTTTATTGTAGCGTCATTGTAGTTGGGCTTGCGGTTGATGCTGCTTGCCTCGCTGCTGTAGTCGACGTTGCTTGTTGCAATAATCGTCCAATCCTTCAATTTGTATCCGTAGGGAACATCCACCGAGAGTGTGTAGGTCTCTCCTTTGTGCATATAGCCCGAGAAGATTCCCGTGGGTACCTCTACTCCGTTTATGTATATTGCAGTCTTTACGTTGGGCTCGATGCGCATTTTTATAGGCTCTCCGAGCGAGAAATAGGATGCAAGCTGCTCGGAATAGACTTTCTGTCTGCTCTTTGCAAAGGTCTTGTATGTTCTTGCATACGAGCCAATGTCGTAATTGCGTCCCCAGCGTTTACCATGGTAGGGAGCCTCGGTGGTGATGAGCGAGGCTATGCTGTCTATAATTGCATTGCATCGTTCGGGACGCATAATGCCACCGATGAGCGCTGTTGCATGGGCGAGGAATTTTTCGCGGAAATGGGGGTTGCCTTTAAAGCCTTGGAAGAGCTTGCCCGTGTATGCGTTCTTGTTGCTGAGTCCCGAACGATCGGTTGCCGTAAACTGGTTGTAATTGAGATTGGTGAATCCACCATCGAGGTCGAAAAGAATCCAGCGGAAACCTCCGTTGTTCCTGTTACGATAGAATTTTACATTGTTGCTCATCCAGTCGGTGTTTCCCGAAAAGCTCTGAATAACAATGTAGTTTATATACTCGTCGAGGTCGATCAATTTTCTTATCTTTTCGAACTGTGTCTCCGTGTGATTGCCGTCGGTGACAAGCTTCACAAGCTCCTCGAGTGCAGCTTTTGTGCCGAGGACTTTATTGTCGGGAGTGTAGATGAAATCCAGCTCCTCCTTCTCGTAGCCCCAGTTGCTGTAAACATGGTGGTGATTCGAACGCTCGCGAATGTTTAGAATACCATAATACTCTCCGTTAATATAATGGATAGCAGGCTGGTAGGCAAGATAATCGACGTCCACATAGTTTGAATAGAGTGTCTGTTGCATTGCGTCGCGGAACATGGAATTGTAGTAGTCGTTTCCGCTGTTGCGCAGGTTCAGGCTCTTGAAGCGGTAATGGGGCTTCTGAGCAAAAAGCTGAACATCGAAGGAGTTCTTTCCTTCGTATTTCTTTTCGGCATTCAGCTCCAGTGATTTTTCAGGATAGGAGCGTGAGTAACCTCCGCCAATAGAGAGGTCGCACTGCTGTGTTATATATTCATCGTGGGGGTTATTGAATATTTCCACGTTGCAGGGGCGTCGCCAGTCGCGGTTCCAGTTTACTGCGTGTGAGACTCCGTTGCCGCTGACTCCGTTCGTTCCTTCGCAATAGATGCCTATAGTGTCGTTCCACAGGTTTTTGGGATCGGTGACGATTGATACTACCGGAAGGTCGAATGAACGATCTTCAATTATATATGTGCAAGTTAATATTTCCGAGGGAATGCATCCATCCTTGAATACCCTCGCTCTTATTACTGTTGTCGTGTCGATGGTCTTGTTTCCTTTCCACACTTTGCTCTTGGCTGTCGGCTCGCTACCGTCGGTAGTATATTTAATGGTGCCATCGCCGGCCTCAATCTTTATTGTGAGAGCGTCCGAATATATGCCCGGCGCTACGTTTGCTTTCGGCTTTTTCGGGCGATTGATAGAGAAATTTCCATAGTTGTTGCTCTTTCCCGGAGAGGGGTTGATGCATGTTGCCCACGTAGTGCCATTGTCGGATTTGCGTGCATATGAGGTCTCGGGATAGGCGTATCCGTACTCTACACTGTCGATACATTTCTTGTTGGCCGAAAATAGATAGAGTGTTGCTCCGTCGCAATCGAGCTTGAAGTTGGCATTGTTTGCGTCGAGGTCGTTGTTTCCGAAAAATATGATTTTGTATTCCCACGCCTTTATGCTGCCAATCTTTTTGGGGAGTACGAACTTCTGCGGCTGACTGTAGTCGTCGGTGAAGCTGTAGCCTGCAAGGTTAAATTCTTCACCCGTTGGATTGTATAGCTCCACCCATCCATTGTAGTTGTATGTGGCGTCGAGCATATACGACACATTGGCTGGCATCACTTCGTTGATGATGATTCCTTGCTCTTCTGCGTGCAGTGAATGTGCAAAAATTGTCGCAAGCAGTAAAAAGTATATTTTTTTCATAGTAATTATTTTTTATTTATCTTTTCCGATTTTATGCTTCCGTCGGCGTAGGTTGTGCGACGTATGTATATGCCCTTTGTGAGCTCCTCGAAATTGTTCCCCGCTTCTATTCCTTTGAGGTTGTAATAGTTGGTGGAGATTACTTCTTTCGTTTCCTCTTCGGGCTTTTCTATTGAGGTTGTATTGTTGTCTGCCTGATAGCCTGTGATTGTGTCGGTGACGACAAATATATTGTTGCTGCTGTAGAGGTTGGTGCATCCGGGTGTTGGGGTGTGCATCACATACAGCTGATTGTTGCCGTCGGGGTAGCGTCCAAAGCTTTTCTCTTCGTTGTGCGGGGTGTACTCTATTGCGTCGCGCCACAAGAGTATGCTGTCCGAGTCGTCGTATGCACTGAGAATCAGTCTGCAGCCTGCTGCGGGGAGCTTGAACGGCAGGTGAAGCTCACGGTTGTCGGCCTCTTCGTCTGCCCAGAGGATGCTGTAACCGTGCGGGGCGATGCGGGTCTTGCTCCTGTCGTTGTCGGGAATCCTGTACATACGCGGGTTCTCTTCGTTGTTGCTTATAAAGAGTCCTGCAATGTCGAAGATGGTGTCTGTGAGGTTGTGCAGTTCCACCCAATCACTTTTCTTGTAGTAGTCGTTGCGGTAGTTGTATTTGTTTGCTCCTACTTCGTTGATGCGAATGGCGGGTACAAGGTGTCCGTGGAGCGTGTCTATTTTCTCGAAGCACGGCTCCAGTGTGTATTTCCCGCTAACGGGCGTAAGTTCGTATGAGCTTCTGTAGACATTCGGCTTGCGTGCCCCACTCTTTTTGTTGCTTGTCTCTTTGCTGTCTTCTTCAATTACGTTCCACTGTTTGAATTTATAGCCGTAAGGTGTCGTTACCGAAATTTTGTACTCGTCGCGGGCAAACAGATAACCATCGAACTTGCCGGTGGGAATCTCTACTCCGTTTATATGGATGGGGGCTTTTATCTTTGACGCAATGCTCACCTCCAGCGGCTCGCCTTTCTTGAAAAGTTCGCCCAGGTAGCTAATATATTTTTGCTGGCGTTCTTTGGCGAACTTCTTAAATTTGTTTGCGTGGCCGTCAATGTCGTAGGACTTGCTCCAGCGTTTTCTGTGGTAGGGAATTTCGTTGCTTATGAGTGCTTTTATGCTGTCGATGATGCTTGCGGCTCTCTCGTAGCGCATGGCTCCTCCTGTGATTGCCAATGCGTGATTGATGAACTTTTCCTTGAATTCTTTCACCTCTTTAAGGTTGTTGAATATCTGTCCAACGTATGCGCTTTTGTTTGACATTGTGCCATTTAGGGCAAATGGATTGGACGATGCATCCTTGAAACCGTAATCTGTGTCGAAAAGTATCCAGCGGAAGCGGCCGTTGTCTCTGTGGCGATAGAATTTCACATTGTTGCCCATCCAGTCGCTATTTGCCGAATATGTTTCGATAATTACGTAGTTTATATATTCGTCGATGTCTATGTACTCAAGGGCCTTTTTGTAGTCTTTGCTCGAGCTTGCAGCATTTCTTGTGTAGGCGAGCATGGTGTTTAGCGCTACCATGTCTCCGTTGAATGCAATATTATCGTGCTGCTCTATAAGGTCGATGTTCTCTTTTTCGTATCCGCGGTTGCTGTACACATAGTGGTGGTTGGAGCGCTCGCGTATATTTATGATTCCGAAATATTCACCGTTAATATAATGCACAGCAGGCTGGTAGGCCTGATAGTCGATGTCTATGATTCCTGCGTAGAAGCACTGCTGCATTGCGTCGGAGAACATTGACGAGTGAAAGTCGTTTCCGCTGTTGCGCAGGTTGATGCTTTTGAAACGGCAGTATGGCTTCTGCACGAAAAAGCGGGTGAGGAAGGCATTCTTTCCTTCGTATTTTTTCTCGGCATTGAGCTCCAGTGATTTTTCGTCGTATGCGCGTGACCATCCTCCGCCTATCGAGGCTTCGCACTGCTGCGAGAAATAGTCATCGTACTTTCCGTTGAATATTTCCACGTTTACAGGACGTTTCCAGGGCATATTCCAATTGGCTGGATAGCTTACGCTGTTTCCGGGGATTCCGTTTGTTCCTGTGCAATAGATTCCTATCGTGTCGTTCCAGAAATTGTCGGGGTCGGTAACGATTGATATCACCGGAAGGTCAAAGTCGCGCTCTTTCTCGATTATATATGTGCAGGTAACTATTTCCGAGGGGATGCAGCCGCTTTTATATGTACGCAATCTCAAGGTTGTCGTTTCGCTTATTCCCTTGTATCCGCTCCATATTGCGCTGCTCTCTGTCGGCTCGCTGCCATCGGTAGTGTATCTTATTGTTCCGTTCGCTGCGGTGATGTTAAGCACAAACGAGCGTTTGTAGATTCCGGGCTCGATGCTCACTTTGGGTGTTTCTGCTCTTTTAACAGAGTATTTGCCGTCGGCGTTGCTTCTTCCGGGTGTCGGTGTCAAGCATGTGGCCCAAGAGCCAATGCCGTCAGTCTGGCGGGCATAGGAGATATTCGGGTAGGCGTATCCATACTCTACACTGCTGACTAGCGTCGCTGCGCGAGAGAATAGATAGAGTGTCGCTCCATCGCAGTCGAGCTTGAAGTTTGCGTGCCTGCCGTCGAGGTCGTTGTTGTCGAAAAATATTATTTTATACTCGTGCGGAGCAATTTTCCCCATATTTTCGGGGAACACGAACTTGCGTGGTAATCCTGCTTCGTCTGTGAAACTGTAGCCGGCGAGGTCAATCGTCTCTTCCGAGGCATTGAACAGCTCTACCCATGCACCGTAATTGTAAGAGTGGTCGAAAATGTACGACACATTTGCGGGCATCACCTCATTGATGACAATGTCTTTTTCTGCAGCAAATATGTTGTTGCTTAATATCGAAACTGCAAATGTCAGGAATATGTACAGGCATTGTCTCATGGGCAAATATATTTGTGCAATGCTTCTTTGGGGGTTGCAATGCACAAATATATTTATTTTTTTATAAAAAATAAAGTTGTTTTACAATTTATACTCCAATATTTTAAAAATTTAAGATTACTCTTTTTGTGGGTATTCTCTCCTGCTATTTGAAAAGTTTCTTCAGCTTGCTGAAAAATGATTCATTTTCTCTCTCTTCTTTTTCCTCAAAGTACTTGTTGAACTCCTTTGTTGCTCTTAAATAGAAGCCAAGCGTCGTGTAGTCTGTAAACTTTTTTACATACTCCTGAGGCATATTGCTTACATAGACTTTGTTCTCGGGAGTAATGTTTATTCGGCATTGCGAAATTTCGTAGCTTCTTTTCTCGGCAACCTTCTCCATCTCCACCGTGTCTATGTATAGCATGCAGAATCTGTCGAGTTCCTCGGTCATTACAAAACCCTTGTAATAGCCACCCATACAATTTAATTTCTGGGAAAAATCGTAGTAGTCTTTTATTCTGATACACTGGTGTCCGCTCTCTTGGATAACATCTTCCAATTTTTTCAATAGCTCTTTCATAATCATTAATTTTAAAAGTTCTTTCACCTATTAGTGTCTTCCCCTGTTACGATTCTTACCAAATATTTGTAAAAAAAAGAGAGTCACTCTGTTTTTCTTTTCCGTATAACAAATGAGTTCTCTATTTTGTTCACGAGAAAGGCAATTATTTTGATATTTTTCCATTATGGATTAAATTTGCACGAATTTTCAGAATTAATAAAAAAAGGAATGACAGGTACGATTATAAATACGTGTACGATTATTGCCGGCAGCATAATAGGCTCGGTGTTGCGACGCGGAATTAAAAAGGAGTATTCCTCGGCGCTTTTCAATGCTCTCGGCCTTGCGTGTCTGGCGTTGGGATTCAATGCCTGTGTCACCCGAATGAACGACAGCGAGTTTCCCGTACTCTTTATCATCAGCATTGCCGCAGGCTCGCTCTTTGGTACAATATGCAACCTCGATGAAAGATTGAAACGTGCGATGAACGGAAAGAATAATTCTTCGCTTGCCGAGGGGTTGTCGACAGCGTCGCTACTCTATTGCATCGGCACTCTCTCTATCGTAGGGCCCATGATGAGTGCCCTCCATGGCGACAATACTTTCCTTATAACCAATGCCACGCTTGACTTTGTGACATCAATAGTTCTTGCCGCGTCATACGGAATAGGAGTCATCTGGGCGGCTGCGATACTCTTTGCATGGCAGGGAGGCATCTATCTTCTTACGCTGAATTTCGGCAACATTCTTTCCGACTCCCTTATACGCGAAGTCTCCATCGTGGGCGGAGTACTCATCGTCTGCACCGGTCTTTCCATCCTTAAAATAAAGGATTGCAAGACTGTGAATATGTTGCCTGCACTGCTTGTTCCTGCATTGTTTTTCCTCATCCGTTCACTCTTTGTACAATGAAATATCTGTCACAATTTGGAATTATCCTCGCAATATCTTTCGTGGGTGAAGTGCTGAATAGAATTATTCCTCTGCCCATTCCCGCAAGCATTTATGGAATGGTGCTGCTCTTTGTGGGGCTTCTATCCGGGGTTGTCAAGCTTTCTTCGGTGAAAGATACGGGTAAATTTCTCATAGAAATTATGCCTCTGCTCTTTATTCCCGCTACGGTGGGGCTTATAGAGTCGTGGGCGCTGATGCAGGATTTTCTTGTTGCGATAATTGTAATCTCATTGGTGAGCACTGTCGTCGTTGCGGCTGCTGCGGGCAGAATAACGCAGTTTATTATTAACCGAAAAACAAAAAAATAGAAGATGAAAGAGTTTGTCAGCAATTCCATGTTTTTCGGCGTTACGCTGAGCCTTGCAGCCTACGCTGTCGGCATTCTTGCCAAAAGACGTTTGAAACTATTTATCTTCAATCCCCTGCTTGTGGCTATTGCCTTGACGATTACTGCGCTACTCGTCTCGGGAATAGAATACGATGCCTATAATAGCAGTGCAAAATATTTAAGCTATCTTTTGACTCCTGCTACAATCTGTCTGGCGATTCCACTCTACGAGCAATATAAGCTTTTGAAGAAGAATTTCACGGCCATTATTGTGGGAATCGCTTCGGGAGTCCTTACCAGCCTGACAACAATATTTCTTATGGCTCTGCTGTTTAAATTGGGGCATTATGAATATATTACTCTGTTGCCAAAGTCAATAACCACAGCCATAGGCATCGGCCTCTCGCAAGAGCTCGAGGGTTACGTCTCAATAACAGTGGCGTCGATAATGATTACAGGGCTTTTCGGAAATATCGCCGGAGATATTATATGCAAAGTGTGCGGCATCAAGCATCCTGTGGCGCGAGGCATTGCAATAGGAACCTCGGCTCATGTCATGGGTACGGCAAAAGCTTTGCAGATGGGGCAGATTGAGGGTGCCATGAGCAGCCTCTCTATTGCTGTTGCCGGATGTATGACAGTCGCCGGGGCTATACTCTACTCTACGTTCATTTAGTTGGATAGGGCTACTTTTTGAGCAGGACGATGGTTTTTATTTCGTATCTGTGAATCTCGTCCACAGTTACGGCGCGCAACATTTCCGGAACAAATTTCAGCAGGCAATAATCTTTCGACTCGGCGCCGTCGGGGAAATATATTCTCATGCCCTCGTTCCACATGCGCTTTTTCTGTTCGCGCTCTTCCACGATGGCTATCTTTCCTTGCAGCGACACAGACATCTCCTCGTTGCTGCAAGCGATTCCCGCGCGCGGATTCTCGGCAAACTCGGCCACCTTGTCGCTCTTGAGCGACGTTGCGAACCACACGTTGTTCTCTTCGTCAACAGAGATTACCTTCATGGGAATGGGGCGCGGATAGCCGTTTTTGGTTATCGAGGCCAATGAAACTGTCAAATTACGTTTGAGCAGCTCAAAAACTTTGCTTTTGGTATTCATATGCTCTCTTGTTTTTTTTATGTAACATACAAAAGAGCAATTTGTTCTTCTATCCGATGCCCAGAATTTTGCTTACGGGGGTGTTCATAATCTCTTCGCGCTTCTCAATATCTGCTCCGTTGACAACCTCCCACAGACGGGCGAAGGATGCATCCTTGTGAACGTCGCGCAGTATGGCCATTGCGTCGCTGTTGCGTCCGGCATTGTCAAGGTCGTTGAGCATCTGTCCCACTGTGCGCTCGCTGTAGCGTTTGCTCAAGTGCAGAGTATCTTTTTTCCCTTTGAAGATTATCTTCTTTTCGCTCAGATACCTTAAAATGTCGAGTGTAAGATGAGTGGGCATTCCATACTCCTTCTCGGTGTTCGCTGCCAGCGCCTCGGCCTTGAAACGTCCCGAGAATGGATGCATCGACTCTATGCGTTCCAATATCAGCAGACACAGGAATTTATGGTAGTGGTGGTTGACGCTTCTATAGTCATCCTCGCGCTCCTGCTCCTCGGCC
The DNA here is from genome assembly GCA_017547585.1 of Bacteroidaceae bacterium. Lineage (GTDB taxonomy): Bacteria > Bacteroidota > Bacteroidia > Bacteroidales > Bacteroidaceae > HGM04593. The sequence goes on from JAFYPH010000059.1 coordinate 19,228, forward strand.
TTCTGCAGAAAGTAGTTCCACTTTGAGCCTGCAAGGCAGACTGTCCACGAGAAATATATGAGCAGCAGGAAAATCATAAGGCTCGCAAGATCGCCGTAGATATTGCGGTAGTTGAACGACGAGATTATGTGGTAGCTGAAGTACTGCATCAGCGCAAATATCGATCCGCATACTGCCGCCGACAAAGCTGCGTACTTGGCCTTAACCTTGGTCTTGGGAATATATTTATATGCTGCGAAGAGCAGAAGCACATACGTTGAGACGGTAACGATAAGCACGTTCAGCTCTCTGATGATGCTGTCGCTGAATATTGACGAAATACTCCACCAGAGTACAAGGGCAAGCACCACGATGAAGGGCAGCACCAGCACTATGGCAAAGGTTTTTATAAGTTTCTGAAAACTGCGTCCCTTTTCGTTCCACAGCATATTGAAAGTGCCATCGATGGTGCTGAAAATAGAGAACACAGAATAGAGCAAAAGTATAAGTCCGATACCCACTCCCAACCACATTGTTACCTTGGTGTTGCTCAGGTAACTGTTAGCGTATAGCAACAGACTATTGGAGATAATCTCCTGCCCCTCGAACATCCTTTGTATCTGCATCACAAAAAGGTCGTCGTATCCGAGTCCTTTGGCAATGGCAATCATCAGCGACATTATGGGCACAATGGCAAAAATCGTGTGGTAGGTCAATGCCGCCGATGCCAACTGTAGTTTGCTGAAGCTCTCGACCAACTTTATAAGTGACCACGATATTCTGTGTTTGCTCATCTGACGGTAGTATTTTACACTCCAACGTTTGATGAGTCTGCGCAAGTAATTGATAATTTTGAATAGCCAATACATATGTGCTCTTTATATAAATGTGCGATTAATGGCAAAGATAGAGATAAAGTAAATAACGGCAAAAAAAGATAGAAAAAAAAGAGAGTGACTATTAGTCACTCTCTCCGTACGCCGTCAGGGACTCGAACCCTGGACCCATTGATTAAGAGTCAATTGCTCTACCAACTGAGCTAACAGCGCGTGTCTTTTTCAAAACCGATGCAAAGGTACAACTTTATTTTTAACTACCAAAACTTTTTGAGAAAAATTCAATAAAAAAATGATATTTTTTTCTTTCTCAAAGGTGCCCTCGTTGCTTTCTTTTGTTTAATGTTTTTATTTACATGCATTTATGCTTAAATACCCCTACGGCGTGAAATTTTGGTGATTTTTATTTTTATTGAGAAAAAATGTGGGTACGATAAAAATCGCACCCACACATTATAATAAAGTATCGATTATTTTACTTTGCAATCAAAAGATAGTAGTTCTTTTTGCCCTTCTGAACGAGAATATATTTGTCGTTCAAAAGGTCGCCGGCTGTGATAACCTGGTCGAAAGCGGCAAGCTTCTCTTTGTTGATTGAAACTCCACCACCCTGCACCAATTTACGCATTTCGCCTTTTGACGCGAAGATGGCAGCTGCCTCTGTTGTAAGGTCTACGGCCTTCACTCCCTCGTTCAACTGCTCGCGTGAAATCTCGAATGTGGGAACACCGTCGAACACTGCAAGCAATGTAGCCTCGTCGAGTGAACGCAGTGCCTCAGATGTTGCATTACCGAAAAGAATGCCCGATGCTGCCACTGCATTCTCATACTCCTCCTCGCCGTGAACAAGTATTGTAAGCTCTTTTGCGAGACGTTTCTGCAATGAACGAAGATGGGGAGCCTCTTTCTGCTCCTCGATAAGAGAATTAATCTCCTCCTGGGGAATAGAGGTAAATATCTTTATGTAGCGGTCAGCGTCGTCGTCGCTCACGTTCAACCAGAACTGATAGAATGTGTAGGGCGATGTGTAGCGCTTGTCCAACCAGATGTTACCCTGCTCGGTCTTTCCGAATTTTTTACCGTCGGCCTTGGTGATAAGGGGGCAAGTGAGTGCAAAAACCTCGTTACCCGAAATCTTACGAATCATTTCTGTACCGGTGGTGATGTTACCCCACTGATCGGCACCGCCAAGCTGTAGTTTGCAGTCGTAGTTCTCGTTAAGGTAAACGTAGTCGTAGCCCTGCAACAGCTGGTAAGAGAACTCTGTGAATGACATTCCGTCGGCACCGCTCTCGCCTGTGATGCGACGCTTTACAGAGTCTTTAGACATCATGTAGTTCACGGTAATCAGTTTACCGATGTTGCGGATAAAGTCGAGAAACGAGAAAGTCTTCATCCAGTCATAATTGTTTACCAAGATAGCAGCATTGGGTGCGTCGCTCTCGAAATCGAGGAAACGTGCAAGCTGGTTCTTGATAGCCTCCTGATTGTGACGCAGTCTCTCCTCGTCAATGAGTACGCGCTCCTTTGATTTTCCCGAGGGGTCGCCAATCATTCCTGTAGCACCACCGATGAGTGCAATGGGTCTGTGACCCGAACGTTGAAAGTGGCGAAGCATCATCACTCCCACAAGGTGGCCAATGTGTAAAGAGTCGGCCGTAGGGTCGATACCTAGATAGGCGGTTGTCATCTCTTTCTGAAGCTGTTCCTCTGTTCCGGGAGTCATGTCCTGAATCATCCCGCGCCATTTCAATTCCTGTACAAAATTCATCGTATATAATTTATTTTGTTATTATCATTTTGAAACGCGCAGCATATAAAATGCTACGCGGAAACGGATTTCCGTTTTCGGGTGCAAAGTTACTCTTTTTATCTGTTTTTATGAAACTCTTTATCCTTTTTTTAATAACAATTACCCTGCTTGATTGTTAATATTCAATTTTCGCCCCGCAATCAAGATGGTACATGGGCGAGGGTGTCGAGCGTTTGAGTACTCCCAGATGAACATCCTTTCCGGGAATAATTCCGTAGCTTCTCATCTGCATTTCCACTGCCTTGTATGCAAGCTCGGGATGGTTGTTCTCCTCGCTCAGATGGCACAGCCATATGTACTTAAGATGCTCGTTGAAATTCTCGGCAAGGAAGCGTGCGGTAGTCTGGTTGCTCAGGTGTCCGGTGCTGCTCGATACTCTGTCCTTCAGGAATTTCGGGTATTTGCCCATTGCGAGCATCTCCTCCTCGTAGTTTGCCTCTATAACAAGGTAGTTGGCCTTGTTTATATACGATGCAGCTGTTTCGGTGATGCATCCGAGGTCGGTGAGGAAGCAGAATACCTTGTCGCCAATCTCAATGCAGTAGCCTACATTGTCGGTGCCATCGTGGGGCACTTCGAATGCTGTAATCTTCATATCCTTGAACTCAATGCTGTTCTCCTTTTCAATGAAGCGTGTGTACTGCGGGTCGATGGGGGTGGTAATGCAATAGTTGCGTGTGATTCCCTCGTGAATCTTTTTTGTGGCATAAATGGGTATCATGGCTTTCGAGGCAACCACTCCCAGCGACTTTATATGGTCGGCGTGGTCGTGGGTGACAAATACGGCGCAGATACTTTCAAAAGGAATATTCTCCTTTTTGAGAGCGAGGCGTATGGTCTTTACCGGAATTCCGGCATCGATGAGAATGCCGTATTTTTCGGTGCCCAAGTAGTAGCAGTTGCCACAGCTACCACTGCCGATGCTCATAAATCTAATCTCCATATTATATTTTATTTTTCTTCATATTAATGTGCCGATCATCAGAAAGGATATCCCACTGCGAAGTGCAGTGCGAAATCTCTGCCGAAATCGGGGTTAAGCAACGGATATTTATCCTTTCCCGAATAGGCAGGGTTTACGGCTTTCATGCCGCAGTCGAGACGGAAGACAAAAAAGTCGAGCTCGAATCTGAGTCCCAGTCCGTATGAGAATGCAATATCCTGATAAAATGTTCTTACATTAAACTGTCCGCCCGGTTGCTCCTTGTAATTGCGTATTGTCCATATGTTTCCTGCATCGACAAAGAGGGCCGAGTGTATTTTCCAAAAAAGGTGCGAACGGTACTCGAGGTTGAGGTCGAGTTTCATGTCTCCCGACTGGTTGATAAAGTCAATGTCGCGGTTCTTGTTCTTGAAAGAGCCGGGGCCAAGGCCGCGCACCGTCCATCCGCGCATGCTGTTGGCGCCACCAGAGAAGTATCTTTTCTCGAACGGGAGGATTGTTGAGTTTCCGTATGGGTAGGCTACTCCCACGCCCAGGTGCATGACAAGCGAGTTACGGCTGTCGATGTTCACGTGAGTGGTAAGGTCGAGGTCGCCTTTCACGTATTGCGCGTAAGCAATATCCATGAAAGTATATTGTCCTTCGGAGTTCTTGGGTGTCGAGAATAGCGAGTTTACGGCTGTGAGGGCGTTACCCGAACTCTCTACGTTGGTGCGTATAGAGAATACCACAGGCTGGAACCCGTTCTTTCCGGTAGCAGAATTGTACGAGAATGAGTAACCTAATTTTGTGATTAACAGATTCTCGTAGTTGTACTTAAGAATAGAGTTTCTGTTGGAAATACTATCAAGATACTCTTTCTTGAATGTGTCAGAAATCCAGGGTACATAAATGTAGCTGACATCGAGAATGTCGAGCTTGTGCTGTGTCGAGTGTTTCTTGCTCCACAGATAGCTCCACGAGGCCGAGAGAATCTGTCGCTCAAACTCGGGGCGCTCTTGCGAATTGAATTGCAGCGAGAATTGTGTGGCCGACTTCAGCAGTCGCTTTTCGGCGGGAATTATTCGCGAGGCGATACCTCCGGGGATGCGCAGTCCCAATTCTGCTCCATACTCGAAGTAGCTGTCCTTGATGTATCCGCTGAGTCCAGATATTGCTTCGTATGCACCGAACAGACGCAGTGAAAGAACTTCGGAGCCTTTGAAAAGGTTTCTGTTGGAGAAGGTCAATGAAGCTGCTGCTCCCAGGTCTCCGGCTGTGTTTGTTCCCTCAATTTCGAACGAGAGTGAACGCTGCTTGCGGCGTTCGAACATTATATAACAGTCGAGCAACGAGGGGTCGTCGTTGTTCTCTTTTATTCTCAATGTAGTGTGCTTCAGGGCATTCAACTGCGAGAATGAGTTGTATGTCCTGTCTACCCTGCTCTGCGAATATAGCTCTCCGGGCAGAATGTATGTCTGGTTCGAGAGCACTGTGGGGCGCATGAAGAGTTTGTTCTTGTAGAGGAGGCTGTAGTTGTCTATCTTCAGAGTATCGCACAGCGAAAGCTCATTATCGTCGAGTCGAAGGCCGGCATCCGATACGAAATAGATGTTGCCTAAATGATATTGGCTATGTAGCGTAGGAATGTCCTGTACATTCTCTTTGAATGCTGCAATCTTCATCTTCAGATTGATGTCCGTCGATTGGTAGGCTGTGTCGGCAATAAAAGATATATACTCTTTCTGGAATTTGTAGAAACCTACGTTCTTGAGCATGCTTGTAAGGCGTTCGCGCTCTTTGTTGAGGGTGTTGATGCTGAAAGGCATTCCCTTTCTCAACAATGTGGCTGCGCTGTCGGCCACTACATATTTCTCTATCAGCGAATCCTCTATTTCGCGGGTGATGCTGATAATCTTATATTGCTCACGTTCGTGAAGGTAGTATGTAGCGTTTATTCTGTTCTCTTTTACCACTTTAGGCTCAAAGTCGACGGTAGCGTGCAGATAGCCGTTGTTGCGCAACATTGTCTCGATGTTTGCGCGGGTAAGTTCAGCCTGTCTGCTGTCGTAAATTACGGGTGCCTCGCCTATCTTCTGCAGCACCTTGTTTATCCATTTTGTACTATCTTTTCCCGATGCCGAATAGATGTGCATGGGTACTTTGGCAATGCTGAACCACTTTGAGTTAGGATTCTGGCGCACATAGGAGCGTGCCTGAGATGCGTAGTTCTCTTTGTTGTGCGAAATGATGTCTACCCTGTTGAGCATGTACTCTCCTTCGGGAATGAACTTGGAGACAGAGCACGATGCAAGCAACAGTGTCAGCAACAGATATATTTCTTTTCTTATAGACATCATTCAATATTGTTTATTCATTTGCCCCCCCCTGCTGTGACGATTGTTTTTATTGTCGTGCAGTGCGGTATTCAAACTATGTGAATAGAATTGCAAAGATATAAAAATATTGCAGATTTTTACTATCGCAAATGCACTACTATTCGATTTTATTAGTAGTTTTGCACTAATTTTGTTTATATAGTCAAATAAATCCGCAGAAACATCAGTATGCTTAGCAAGAATCTTATAAAACTCGTGCGTTCGTTGGAGATGAAAAAGTTTCGTAAAGAGACGGGGCTTTTTGTTGCCGAAGGTGAAAAATTGGTTAATGACCTTATCTCTTCGGGTGTCGAGAGCTTTAAGATTATTGCAACCGAGAAGCATGCTGCTGCGTTGAGAAACAATCGTGATATTGAACTTATAGTTGTCGATGATGAAGAGCTGAAAAAGGTTAGTTTCTTGAAATCTCCGCAGGGAATCGTGGGACTGTTCAAGCAGAAAAATTGTACTCCCAACATTGCTACTCCCCGCCGCGAACTTTGCCTTGCACTCGACGATGTTCAGGACCCGGGTAACCTGGGAACAATCATCCGCATAGCCGATTGGTTCGGTATTGAGCACATTTATTGCTCCATAGGCACTGTTGATATTTATAATCCAAAGACCGTACAGGCTACAATGGGCGCAATCTCGCGTGTGAACATATACTATGTTGACCTCCCGCAATTCCTTTCGTCGCTCGAAAAATCGATTCCCGTGTACGGCACTTTCCTCGATGGAAAAAATATTTACGAGCACAAGCTCTCTGCTAACGGAGTTATAGTGATGGGCAACGAAGGAAAAGGTATCGGTGCCGAGTGCGAGAAATTCATCGATGAGCGCATCCTTATTCCCAACTACCCCGCCGGACGTGCAACGTCCGAGTCGCTGAATGTATCTACAGCCACAGCAATCGTCTGCGGTGAATTTCGTCGCCGTTGTCTATAACTATTTTAGTAGGGTGAGTATGCAACCATCCGTGTCGTATGTAACGCCGTAAGCGCGAAGCTCACGGCTATCGTCGTTGCATTCAAGATATTCAATAACCTTGTCTAAGGTCTCGAAAAAACAATTTTTGCGGTTTTTTGTCGAGAGCACAATAGCATCGTACCACAGCATAGAGTGTTTCTCGCACTCGAAATTATATATTTTCGAGACAAGGCCATCTTCTGTCTCGACCACCCTGAAGGTTGTCATTTGATGGTCGCGGTCGTATAATTTATGAGTGGCGTATATCATTCTTTGCTCTCTTCTTCGGCAAGGGGATGTATGCGCAACAGTGAAAGGCCGCTCAATGCCACTCCCGATTTTGCCGAGTCGTCATTGTCATTGTAGTAGATGAATCCCTTGAGCTCCTTTATTTTACGCTCGTAGTCGCGTGCAACCTGTAGCGTGTATGTGCCCGAAGCGTTTATGTTTGTTGCCGCGCTTGCTGTAGTGCCGTCGTTGTAGGTGACGAGAATAGCAGCATAAATATTTTGCATGCTCTTCTTTGTCGAGAAAAAGCGTGCGCCTATATTCATGGCAATGCTGTCTCCAATAACAAACGCCGAGTCCGACTCGAATGCTGTGAGCAGTTTGTTGTTGTAGGGCGCCGATGTAAGTTCGGTGACACTCTTGCCTTTCCACAGTTCCAAAGTATCGGCAGTGAGGTCTCTTTCGCCTTCATTTGCAATTTTTGCAACAGCCTTTTCATCCTGCATGATTGCAACCTCATAGTCGAGGCGCTCTTGTAGACGGCTATACATCTGTGTAAGATGCGAGGGGTGTCGTGTGTACCACACCATTGAAGAGTCGAAAAGGGCTTTTGTTACTCCGTGCTTCTTGAATACATAGTCGTGGTAGAGCTTTACATGGTACTCTTGAGTATTGCCTCTTTCGTTACCCATTGCCTGAACAATATGATAATCGTACAGCAATGCCTCCATCTTGTCGGGCTGTATAATATCCTTTGGGGTTTTTACCTGACACGATGCAAACAATATGATACACGAACATATTGCAAATAACAGATTTATGGGTAATCTCTTCATAAATTACTTTTTAAAACTCATATTCAGATATTTGCCATAGAAAATTAGTATGGCAATCATGCCGCAGCTAACGCAAGCATCGGCAAAATTGAATATAGGACTGAAAAATATAAAATGTTCACCGCCTACGATGGGCATCCATTGTGGCCAGTCGAACCCGAACAGCGGGAAATAGAACATGTCCACCACGTGGCCATGCAGGAACTCTCCATAACCGCTGCCCCACTTCACAAGCTCGGCCACGCGCCCGTCGCTGTCGGTGAAAATCTCGCCGTAAAAGATTGAGTCGATGAGATTTCCAATTGCTCCGGAAAGCACAAGCGCAATGCATACAATGTAGCCTGTGGGGAACTTTGCATTGCTTATTATCTTGCTCAGATAGTATGCGATGAAGCCTACAGCCACCAGACGGAAGCTTGTAAGGAACAGCTTGTCGAAAAGCTCCATTCCGAAGGCCATTCCCCTGTTCTCGGTGAAGTATATATAAAACCAATCAAACACGCGGATGCTCTCGTGTTTGAACATCGAGAGCTTTACCGCGAATTTGATTATCTGGTCCGCTGCAATCGACAATATAAGGATTGCGAGCGATAGTGTTAAACGTTTTTTGTTTGTAAGCATCATTTTTTTCCGGCCATTTTAGCCTCAATACTCAATGTTGCATGGGGAACAGCCATCAAACGCTCTTTTGCGATGAGCTTTCCTGTCTCGCGACAAATACCGTAAGTCTTGTTCTCTATGCGGATAATTGCCGCCTGAAGTCCCTGAATGAACTTTGCCTGACGCTGTGCAAGCTGCATGAGCTCTTCTCTCGAAGATGTGTAGCTGCCGTCCTCGAGCCCTTTGTATGTGGGTGAAGTGTCTGCAACGTCGTTTCCATCCTCGTTGCGGAGACTTCTCATCATTTGGTCGTAGTCGCGTTTAGCAAGCTCGAGTTTTGCGTTTATCACCGCGCGAAACTCTTCAAGCTCTTCATCTGAATAACGAAGTTTTTCTGCCATAGTATATATATATTTATAGGGTTAGTTTCTAAGCTTTTGCAATGCTTACATAAATTGTCGTGTCGTCGAGCTCGATTGCTTCTCCACCGTCAACATTCTCTGCAAGCTGCAAAGAGTCGGCAAGCACCTGATTGCTGATGTAGTCGCCGAACTTGTTTACAGCATCGTCGCTTGCGCTGCTCTTCGAGAGGGTTACGTTGATGCGGTCGACAATGTCGAGGCCACACTCTTTGCGCATTGTCTGAATCTTCTTGACAATCTCGCGTGCAACACCCTCCTGACGCAACTCCTCGGTAACCTCAACGTCGAGAGCAACAGTGAGAGCTCCCTCGTTGGCTACTGTCCAGCCGGGAACATCCTCGCTGTAGATTTCAACGTCTGCTGTCTCGATAACTGCATCCACGCCCTCTACGTTAAGAGTGATGTTGCCGTTTGCTTCGAGTGCTGAAATCTGCTCCTGAGTCATTTCTGCAACTGCTGCATTGATGCTCTTCATCAGCTTGCCGAACTTTTTGCCGAGTGTGCGGAAGTTACATTTGATCTTCTTCACGAGAATGCCGTCACCCTCTACGAATACAAGCTCTTTTACATTGACCTCGCTGAGAATCAATGCCTTCACAGCCTCTATTCTGTTCTTCATAACCTCGTCGGTTGTGGGAATTGCAATCTTCTGCAGGGGCTGACGCACGATAATGTGCTCCTTCTTGCGCAGTGCAAGCACCATTGAAGAAATCTGCTGTGCAAGCTCCATGCGGAACTCAAGCTCTTTGTCTACGCATGTTTCGTCGCACTCGGGGAACTGCGCAAGGTGAACAGATGAATATTTGCAGCCTGTCACGCTTGTCATGTCCTTGTAGAGACGCTCTGCGTAGAAGGGTGCGAAGGGTGCGATGAGGCGTGCAACAGTCTCAAGGCAAGTGTAGAGTGTCTGGTAAGCAGAGAGTTTGTCTTTGCTCATGTCCGAGCCCCAGAAACGTTTGCGGCTGAGGCGAACGAACCAGTTGCTGACATTGTCTATTACAAAATCCTGAATCAAGCGGCCGGCCTTTGTGGGCTCGTAGTCGTTGAGACAGTCGTTTACATCTTTAATAAGTGAATTAAGCTCCGAGATTATCCATCTGTCAAGCTCGGGACGCTCGGCAACGGGAATCATAGGCTCGGCAAATGTAAAGCCATCCACGTTTGCATACATTGTGAAGAAGCTGTATGTCTGGTACAGCTTGCCGAAGAACGAGCGTGTAACCTCTTTTACACCCTCCTCGTTGAAGCGGAGGTTGTCCCAAGGTGCCGAGTTTGTAATCATGTACCAACGGAGCGCGTCGCTACCATACTGCTCGATTGTTCCGAAGGGGTCTACTGCATTGCCCAAACGTTTAGACATCTTGTCGCCGTTCTTGTCGAGCACAAGACCATTAGAGATTACAGTCTTGTAAGCTACGCTGTCGAATACCATTGTACCGATTGCGTGCAGTGTGTAGAACCAACCACGAGTCTGGTCGACACCCTCGGCGATGAAGTCTGCGGGGTAGATTGAGCCATTGTCGAATACCTCTTTATTCTCGAAAGGATAGTGTATCTGAGCATAAGGCATTGCACCCGAGTCGAACCATACGTCGATAAGGTCGAGCTCGCGCTTCATTACCTCTCCTGTCGATGAAACAAGCTTAATATCATCAACATAGGGGCGGTGAAGGTCAATCTTGTTGTAGTTCTCCTTGCTGTAGTCGCCGGGAACGAAACCTTTATCCTTGTAGGGGTTGCTGGGCATGATGCCTGCTGCAACCGACTTTTCAATCTCATTGTAAAGCTCCTCGATTGAGCCGATGCAGATAGCCTCGCCACTCTCGCTTGTCCAGATGGGAAGGGGTGTTCCCCAGTAACGGCTACGGCTGAGGTTCCAGTCGTTGAGGTTCTCGAGCCATTTGCCGAAACGTCCCGTACCTGTCGATTCGGGCTTCCATGTGATATTTTTGTTCAACTGCGACATGCGCTCTTTCATTTCCGATGCCTTGATGAACCAGCTGTCGAGCGGATAGTAAAGGACGGGCTTGTCTGTGCGCCAGCAGTGGGGATAGTTGTGTACGTGTTTCTCAATCTTGAACACTTTGTTCAACTGTTTCATCCACATACAAAGCTGAATGTCAAGAGTCTCGGCTTTTGCAGCAGCCTTGTCGTCGAATTTACCATCAACAGTATACTGAGGATCGTATGCATTCTTTACGTATGCGCCTGCATACTCTGCATAGGCCTCTGTGTTTACGCAATTCTTTACAAACTCTTCGTCAAGCTCGTCGAGCACCCAGAAACGGCCCTGGAAGTCTACCATGGGACGTGTCTCGCCCTTCTTGTTCACCATGAAGAGTGAGGGGATGCCTGCTGCCTTTGCAACAGCGGCGTCATCGGCACCGAATGTGGGTGCAATATGTACAATACCTGTACCATCCTCTGTTGTTACATAGTCGCCGGGGATTACGCGGAAAGCTGCATCCGAGGGGGTAATTTTGCCATTCTCGTCTTTAACGACGGGCTTCACCCAAGGGAACAACTGCTCGTAGTGCATGCCTACGAGGTCGGTGCCTTTATACTCGCCTACAATCTTGTAAGGAACGACTTTGTCGCCCTGCTTGTAGCTGTCGAGAGGCAATTCTGCACCTGCGGGGTTGAAGTGTGCCGCGAGCAACGCCTTTGCAAGCACCACTGTTACAGGCTCGCCCGAGTATGAATTGTATGTCTGAACTGCAACGTAGTCGATTTTGGGGCCTACGCACAATGCAGTGTTCGAAGGCAATGTCCAGGGGGTTGTTGTCCAAGCTATAAAATAAGGAGTGCCCCACTCTGTCATTTCGGGCTTGGGGTCGAGCATGCGGAACTGTGCCACAGCTGTAGTATCCTTAACGTCGCGGTAGCAACCGGGCTGGTTGAGCTCGTGAGAGCTGAGACCTGTTCCTGCTGCGGGAGAATAGGGCTGGATAGTGTAGCCCTTATAGAGCAATCCTTTGTTGTAGAGCTGCTTGAGCAACCACCAAAGTGTCTCGATGTAGCTGTTCTCGTATGTAATATAGGGGTTTTCGAGGTCTACCCAATAGCCCATCTTGCGTGTGAGCTCCACCCACTCGCGAGTATATTTCATAACCTCTTCGCGGCAGTTTCTATTGTAGTCGTCAACAGAAATTTTCTTGCCGATGTCCTCTTTGGTGATGTTGAGCTTCTTCTCAACGCCAAGCTCTACGGGCAGTCCGTGAGTGTCCCATCCGGCCTTGCGCTTCACCTGGAAACCCTTCATGGTCTTGAAACGGCAGAAAGTATCCTTGATGGCACGTGCCATTACGTGGTGAATTCCCGGCATTCCGTTTGCCGAAGGAGGTCCTTCATAGAATACAAACGACGGAGCACCTTCGCGCTCTGTCATACTTTTTGTAAATACATCATTCTCGTCCCACTCTTTCAGAATCTCTTTGTTAATCTGGGGCAGATTCAATTGGTTATATACCGGAAATTTTTTGTCCATTTTCTATCATTTCTATTAAGATGCGCAAAGTTATCATTTTTTTTTGAAAATATGAAATTAAAGATGCTTCTTTGAAAGAAATATCTATTTTTGCAAAATAAGTTTATAAAAACAGACTCTAAAAGCCTTACATCCGCAAAGTTAAGATACATTGCGTCTGTGATGCGTTTTTTGCATATGATGAGCAAATGGTACAAGAAGTAGAGAAAATGCGCGATTCTTTGACGCGGAGAATGTCCAAAGAGGCGATTCTCGCATTTGCAGAAACTGTAAATGGCTGTGATTGCGACAAAATACTCCCCCTGATAGCCGAGGATGATAAAGAGCTTTCGGGCAATGCTGCCTATGTGCTTTTGTGTGCGCAGAAAAGTTTGCAAAATTGTCTCTCCGGGCATACGGGATTCATAATGGAGGTTGTTCAGTCGACCCCCTTTGAGAAGAGTCGCCGCCTGCTTCTCTCACTGCTCGAGAAACTTCCATCGGACACTACAAATATAAATGTGAAATTCCTTGATTATTGTATAGATAGTATTTTGTCGGCAAAGACACCCTGTGCAATAAAAGTATCGTGCATGAAGCTTGCATTCAGGCAATGCGCAACATATAAAGAACTTCTTGCGGAACTGAAAATGGTGCTCGACACGATGGACGTTTCTATGCTTGCGCCCTCAGTCGCGTGTGCACGAAGAAACATCATGAAGAAACTGCTTGCTACCCTGCAGTAAAAGATTCTATTTGATGAAATTGCTGAAGAATTTCCAAATTTCTTCGGCAGTGTCAATGTCTTTGTTGCCCCAAGTGTGTCTGCCGCCTATAATTTCGTAAAGCCACACATCTTTTCCACCTTTTGCGTCAATGTATTTATGGGTAACTACCCTATTCGAGCCGGCACTCTTTAACGGCAGAGTATCAACCGTCTCGCGCTTGCAACCGTTGCGCTCCACCCAATAATTTACAGCGTCGGGAACAGCAATATATGCTCCCCAACCGCCTTTGTTTGCAAGGTCGCCCGTCCACTCCGAAGTCCTGTCCTCGGTGCCGTGAATCTCGAAAAGAGGAATGGGGCGCGTGCGTGTGTAGGCCTTTGTCATCCATTCCATTGTGAGTCCGGCGATTGGTGCCACCGCCTTGAATGTATTCTGTCGTTCGTAAGCAAGAAGATAGGACATCTCTCCGCCGTTGGACATTCCTGTGCAGAATGTGTTTCTGCGACTCAGATTGTGCTCTTTCTGCAATTTCCTTGCCAGCTTGCACAGGAACGAAACATCGTCCACGCTCATGTCCGCTTGAAAAGGATAGCCTACGTTCCAGCAATTTTTCCCGCGGCCGTCCTTTGAGCCTTGTGGGTAGCACACGGCAAATCCGTGGCGGTCGGCAGCCTCGTTGAATCCTTTGTCGTCGAGGTTAAACGACCCTCCGTAGCCGTGAAGGACAAAGACCAGCGGCGCCTTGCGCTTGATGTTTGCCGGAAGGTAGAGCTTGTATGTTCTTTCCACTCCATCGATGACACAGTCGTGAGCTACGCTTTTTCTATTGTTGTCCGCCGAGGCTGTAAAGATTGTACACGCAGCAATTATTGCAACGAGCGTTATTTTAAGGAATATATTTACTTTCATAATTTGCAGAGTCTCTTCTCACTGCAAAAGTAGTAAAATATCCGTTTGTTAGCAACAGTCACTTTACCCTTTTCTCTTTCGCGCGAGAAGATAAATAATAGCTGCGATAAAGGCTATAATCATATTGAAAATGAAAGGAAACTGTTGCGACTTTGCGTGGAATATATTTTGTACAAAATCTATTATGAATGGTGCCGTAAGTATTGCAACGTAGTTCATCACCATCACCCATGCGAGTGCGTACGATGCTCGCGAGGGGCTCGCCGCTACCACAGTGCTGTCGTATATCAGCGGTTGCGCAATTCCGTATCCGAAGCCTGCAACAAGGCAGCCTATGGCCTTTGTAGGCAGTGTGTGGAAGGCAAGCAGCATTGCAATTCCTGCGCCCATAATCACAAGCGCCCAGAAGTGCATTCCCTGTCCAAAGTATTTCTTGAAAAAGTCGATAGCAAGGCCAGGCAACATTATTGCGAGGAAAAAGAGAGAAATGAGCACTCCCGCTGCATCGCTGCGGTAACCGTAACTTTCGAACAGGAAAGGCAGGTTAAGGCTGATAATAAGCACAATATATGTTATCAGAAAATAGTACCACATATTCGATAATAGCGCCTTTGTATTTATCTCTCCACCACTGCTGGCACTGCTGTCGCTGCTCTTGTGACTGTCAACCTGTGTGTCGTTACTCTCGGTGTGCGATATTTGTGGCAGAAGAATAATCGACACGATGGGGAGAAGATAGACTACAAAAGGCAACCTCCAGCTGATATCGGCAAGATACCCCGTGAGTGCGGTGGCAACAACGAGTGTAAGATTCGAGATTGCCGATACGTAACCAAACTGCCTTGTGCGGTAATTCCCGCTGAAAAAGCGCGAGACTAATGCCGTGGAAAGGGGTATTATCATTCCCGCGCCCACGCCCAACAATGCACTTATCAGTATGAGCCCGTTTATGGTGTTAGAGAAAAAATAGAGCACTCCGCTCACAAAAAATAGTGTCAGTCCCACGAGAAGCACTTTTGTGTAGCCCACCTTTTCGGCAACCTTTCCGGCGAACAATATGCTGGGGATTATCAGCAGCGACGGCAGCGAGGTCAGCATCTGAATTTCAAGTTCCGACACCTTGGGAAAGATTTTTGAAAGGTCGCCCATGATGGGTGACACTGCCAGCCCCGGCAGCGATGTTAATGCGGCGATTGACCATATTCCCATCATCGCTGCCAAAGAGATTTCTCCTTTTCCTGTTTTTATTTTCATAAAGTTTCTTTTTTCTCAATAAACAATAGTGGCGCACAAAAGTTTATACTGCAAATAAATGCTAAACTGCGAACCAATGAAAAGAGAGAATGTTCTTAATGAAAAACGTTCATCCGCATGGCGGTAATGGACAACATATTAATATTTTACAAATTATCATTATGAACATCAATCCTTTTGAGACAAACACCGATGCTGCGACAACCGCAGTATTCGGCTCGCGAGAAATGTTGGAGCCTGCTCCTGTAGATAAGATTCCCGAGCATTCTACCACTCCCGAAATTGCTTACAGCATGGTTAAAGACGAAACGTATGCCCAGACACAGCCTCGCCTGAACCTTGCAACGTTCGTAACCACCTATATGGATCCTTATGCAACGAAATTGATGAACGAAGCTATCGCCATCAATTACATTGACGAGACAGAGTATCCGCGCATTGCTGTGATGTGTGCAAAGTGCATAAACATCATCGCCAATCTTTGGAACACTCCCGAAACAAGCAAATGGAAGACCGGAGCCCTGGGCATCGGCTCCAGCGAGGCTTGTATGATTGGTGGCGTTGCAGCTTGGATGCGCTGGAAGAAGAAAAGAGCCGACGCAGGCAAGCCCGTCACCAATCCCAACATTGTAATTTCATCAGCCTATCAGGTTGTGTGGGAGAAATTCTCACAATTGTGGCAGATAGAGATGCGCACCGTGCCTCTCACAGCCGAAAAGCCCACTCTCGACCCCGAAGAGGCTATCAAGCTCTGCGACGAGAATACCATTTGCGTAGTACCCATTATGGGTGTCACATGGACGGGCCTTAACGACGACGTCGAAGAGCTCGACAAGCATCTTGACAAATTCAATAAAGAGACGGGCTACGATATTCCCATCCACGTGGACGCCGCTTCGGGAGGCTTTATACAGCCTTTCCTCGACCCGCACAAAAAGTGGGACTTCCGTCTCAAATGGGTCTACTCCATCAGCACCAGCGGACACAAGTACGGATTAGTCTACCCCGGCCTTGGATGGGTAATATGGAAGGATAAAAAATATTTGCCCGAGACAATGTCGTTCAGCGTCAACTATCTTGGTGCCGAGGTTACACAGGTGGGTCTTAACTTCTCGCGTCCCGCTGCGCAGATTCTCGGTCAATATTATCAGTTTATCCGTTTGGGCTTCGAGGGCTACAAGAGCATTCAGAGCAATACCATGAAGGTTGCCGAATATCTGCACGAGCAGATAGGCAAGATGAAACCCTTCTGCAACTATTCAAAGAAAATATGCAATCCTCTCTTCATCTGGTACATGGAGCCCGAATATGCGAAGAGTGCAAAATGGACACTTTACGACCTTCAGGATAAATTGCGTCAGAGTGGATGGATGGTTCCCGCCTATACACTCCCCGCGCATCTTGAAAAGACTATAGTGATGCGTGTGGTTGTGCGTCAGGGATTCAGCCGAGACATGGCCGACCAGTTGCTTACCGACATTGCCAATGCTGTGAACGAATTGCAGAAATTGGAGTATCCTACAACTTCGCGTCTCGCCACCGACAACAATCTTAAGGTGCACGGAAGCGTCTACACCCATACAGGAACAGCCAAGCAAAAGAAATAGAGAAATCTCATGGAGAAAAGAATAACCAAAAAGGAACTCTCGGCGATTGTTAACGATGCCTACGAGCATTGCAGAAAAATCAAAGAGGGCAACAATGCAAGCTATATTCCCTATCTTGCCAAAGAGAACAGCGACCTTTTCGCAATTTCCTTGTGCTTCGTCGATGGCGACACAATAAACGTGGGAGATTACAACTACATTTTTGGAATGGAGTCCATTTCTAAAGTAGCAACAGCCTTGTTGATTCTCAAAGAATATGGTTGCGAAACGATACTTAATATGATCGGTGCCGATGCAACGGGGTTGCCATTCAATTCCATAATGGCAATACTTTTGGAAAATAACCACCCCTCTACCCCTTTGGTCAATGCCGGAGCAATAGCTGCCGTGAGCATGGTCTCTCCTGTGGGTAACAAAGAGCAAAAGTGGAAAGCCATCTATGAGAATATCAATGCCTTGTGCGGCGGTCATACGGAACTTATCGATGAGCTCTATCATTCTGAGGCTCTTTCCAATTTCAATAACCGTTCGATTGCGTGGCTGCTCAAAAATTACAACCGCGTATACGACGACCCCGAACTCTCACTCGACCTCTACACCAAGCAGTGTTCGTTGGGAGTGACAAACGAGCAGTTGTCCACATTTGCAGCTACCATTGCCAACGGAGGCGTGAATCCCAGGAACGGGACGAGGATTTTCGAGAGCAGGCTCAGTGCGAAAATAATATCGATGATGGCGAGTGTGGGCTTTTACGAGCACAGCGGTAATTGGTTATTCTCTTCTGGAATTCCTGCGAAATCAGGCGTAAGCGGCGGAGTGATGGGAGTTCTTCCCGGGCTCTTCGGAATCTCCGCCTTCGCGCCGCCAATCGACAATGCCGGAAATTCAGTCCGTGCGCAGGCTGCAATAAAATATATTATGGAGAAGAGCGGCCTCAATATCTTTGATGGTTGCAGCGTCCGCATCGACGATTGATTCTCACTAGGTTGCACGAAAGTGCAACCTAGTCTCTTTTATCTTCTCTCTTATTTGAATGATAATGGCATTTTTGCATAAAAAGTTGCGATTATTTTGTATCTTCGCACGCAGAAATTCAGTAACAATTATTAATCTACAGAATAATATTCACTATGAAAAAGCTATTTTCAATCCTCTCTGTTGCCCTGATTCTTGCATCGTGCGGGAAGAAGGCCTCACAGACAACCGAACAATCGGCCGAGAATGCTGCTCCTGCACAGAGTGAGCAGGCTGCTCCCGTAGTATACGAGAATAACTATCTTGTGAAGGTTGGCGACGTTGCTCCCGACTTTATATTGTCGTTGACTGACGGCACAGAATTTACCCTCTCGAAGAATCGCGGAAAGGTGGTAATGTTGCAGTTCACTGCAAGCTGGTGCGGAGTGTGCCGCAAGGAGATGCCTTTCATCGAGCGCGACATCTGGTTGCCCAATAAAGATAATAAAGATTTTGTACTCTTGGGCATCGACCGCGAGGAGCCTCTCGAGGATGTTAAGAAATTTGCCGAGAGCACAGGAATCACCTACCCTATGGCTCTTGACAGCAAGGCCGATGTTTTTGCGTCGTACGCCGAGAGAAAGTCGGGAATCACTCGCAATATTCTCATCGACCGCGACGGACGCATCGTGAAGCTTACACGCCTCTACAACGAAAAGGAGTTCGGCGAACTTGTACAGGCTATCGATAGTCTGCTGGGCAAGTAATTATAATGAAAAAATTGCAACGCCAATTGCTTGTGAAGGATTGTGAGACATTCTCCCTTATTCAACTTCAAGCATTTCGCAATAAAAAGAGCAACCTTCGAAGTCTTCGAAGGTTGCTCTTTTTGTGTCATCTTGCAATCTTTATTTCGCTGATACCCGCTCGTTTTTTAACATCTATGCGAGTGGCTATCCTTTCGTAAAGTTCGTTCACGTGACTGATGATGCCCACGCGTCTATTACCTATGCTGTGCAGCACTTCGAGTGTCTCGATGACCGTGTTCAGACAGTCGCTGCTGAGCGTTCCGAAGCCCTCGTCGATGAATAGCGTGTCGGGGGTGAAGTTGTTGCGGTTGAGCGATGAGAGTCCCAACGCCAATGCCAAAGAGACCATAAAACTTTCGCCACCCGAGAGTGTGTTCGACGGACGCGAAACATCGTTGCTCTCTCTGTCGGTAATGAGTATCACAAGGCTTCCGGGCTGTGTGGCAAGCTCGTATCGCGTGGTAAATTGACGCAGGTAATAATTGGCATTTTCGAGCAACTGCATCAGTATGTAACTTTGCGTTATTTGCTTGAATTTCTTTCCGTCGGAGCTGCCGAAAATATCATTGAGGCGTTTCCACTTATCAACCTCTCTCTCGAGCATTTTCTCTTCTTCGCGCTCTTTTTCCATCATTTTGATTTTATTGTCATCATCCTCTAGAATTGCAGTGTAGCCTCCTATGTTCTTCTCTGCTTCGGAGCGCATATTTTCTATGCTCTTTTTCTGCTCGGTAAGATATTCAATACTCTCTTCCTCTTTTAATTCCGGGCTGCGGAGCATTAATGCGTCGAACTTATTCTTCCACTCTATGGCGAGAGATTTTGCATTTTCAAGTTCCTGTTTCAGAGTGGAGATTCTTTTTTCAATCTCTGCAATAGTGCCACTATCGTATTTTCTTAGGAGTGCGACTCTTTCGCGCGTAATAGAGGTGTTCTCTCCGTAGAATGTGTCAATGAGACTCTCGTATTGCTTTTTTTCCTCGCTTGTGCGTTCAATCTCTTGTTTCAAAAGTATACAGGCTTTTGCAATTAGCGTCCACTCTTCCTCGAGCTTTTCGATGGGAATCACCTTTGTGACATTCTCTGTGCCTTCGGACGATGACAATAGCGAAGATGCATCCTTGCGCATATTCTCTATACGTTGCTCAAGATCCTTGAACTTGGTGATGAATTGCTTCGTCTGCTCGTTTTTCTCTTTTACACTATTGTACGATGCTGCACGTTGTTCGAGTGTCTCTATTGATTTTTCAATATTCTCCTCCCAGTCCTCTAATGTAATTGATGAAGCAAGCTCGTCACGCGTCAATGCAATCTCCTCCAAGCATTGATTCAGTTGCATCTTATCGCTCTCGATAAAATTCTTTGTCTGGTTAATATCTGCTTCTTTACGGCCGTATATCTTCATGAATGAATTCAAACTGCCGACTAATATGTCCTTTTCCTTAGAGAGTGTAGACACATTATTTGATAGTGTTATGAGTCTCTTTTGAAGGTCGGCTATTATGCTGCGCTCCTCCTCAATAGCACTGTATACATTCTTTCTCTCCTGTGACGCGATTCCACATTTTGTGCATAATTCCTCGAACAGTCTAACGAGTCTCTTGTGTGTCTCGTTCTCGGACTCAATCAGCTTGGCAGCCTCTTCGCAGATAGTCTTGCGCGAACTTATTGATATTGTAATATTCTTGTAGGCTGTTTCGGCTTTTTCCTGACGCTTGAGGGCTTTCTCTTTTGCCTCTTCAATGGGGCTCAAAAGTTCCTTAATCTCATTGTCGTGGAGAATGCTGCGTACAATTTCTCCACATACGGGACACTCGTCACCTATCTTCAGCCTTGCGCGAAGAGCCTTTGCATGGTCGTCTATGCGCAGATGCATTGCTGCATACAGCTCTTCCTGACGCTTGCACTCGGCAGCAGCCTCTTTTCTCTCCTCATCTATCTTCTTCTCTTCGCTATATGCTTTTGTGAGTTCCGATTCTGTGTTTTTTATTCTTTCCTGTTGTACACGGGTGCGGTCTTCGCATTGCTCAATCTCTTTCAGGGTGTTTGCGAGTTTTTCGACGCGCTCTTTGCGTTGCGCAGTTTCTAATAGAGAGGGCTGTTTCTGCAACTCTTCTACTGCCTTTTCGTGCTCCTCTCCTTTCTTCTTAAACTCTGCCTCTCTTGCCTGACGTTCGGCAAAGAGTGCTTCAAATTCATCGCTTAACTTCTTAAGAGTTATTTCTTTTTCATCAATGTCGTTGCGTATTCTTTTCTCTTCGGCATTCTTTTTGATGAGTGCCTTCATTCGTACTACAAGTGCACCGGCATTTTCGTACATAGGGATATCCTTTTGAGCATTATCCAGACGCAGTTGTAACTGCTGTTGCTCCTCCTTTTTTTCTTGGATTGTTTCTCCTATTGCGCGGGAATTGTAGAGAAGAATAGTATGCTCTTTCTGCAGTTCCTCCCTTCTGATATTTTGCTTTTCGCTGTCGGCGACTGCTTTTTCGAGTATAGAATGGTTGCGGCGCACCTCGTCGGTCGCCTTCCAGTCCTTCAGAAGTTCCTTCTCTTCGTTTCTTTCATCCGCCTCCCATTTCTCTACAATTGCCGCCAAACGCTCTTCGGCTTTTTTTACCTCTGCGCTGTTGTTTGCATAATCATTGAGCCATGTGAGTTTCTTTTCGGCCTCGACAATATCGTTTTTGAATTTCTCAACCCTCTTCTCTTCCTCTTTAAGTTGCGTGCAGATGTTCTCACGTACCTCTGCTTTGAGAGGCTCATTGGCCTTTATATTCAGCTTTTTCGTTTCGTGAATTTCCTTTTTATTGCGGTACGTATTGTGTATGTAAATACTTATTTTTGAGTATATTTCTGTTCCCGTAAGTTTTTCGAGAATGTCACTCTTTTCGCAGGCCTTGCTATTAAGGAATCTTGTGAAGGCTCCCTGGGCAAGCATTGTCGTACGGCAGAATTCATCGAATTTCAGTCCGACAACCTCGGGATTTGCAATCTGTGCATCGAATGCTATTCGTGCATCTATAGTAATCTCTGTCTCTTGGCAATAGAGTATGCTGGTGGCTTTGAGCTTGTCGTTTCGAACACCGCGTCGCGCGTGCCACGTGGCAAGATAGTGTTTTTCATTGTTACCGATAAAAGTCAGTCGTGCGAAGGCTTCCTTTGCGTTGCGACGGACAAGCTGGAGAGGGTTAGCGATTTTCACCTTTTCTCCCGAATCTAAATTCAATTCCGTATCCTCATAATCTTCGTTTCCGTACCCTTCGAGACGTGGAGCTGTATTGTAGAGTGCCAGACAGATGGCGTCGAGAATGGTGCTCTTGCCCGAGCCTGTGTCACCGCTTATAAGGAACAATGGCTCGCCTGCAAGCGGTGCTGTAGAAAAATCTATCGTTGCCTCTCCTATGGAAGCAATGTTTTTTATTTCGAGTTTTATGAATTTCATTTTATTCAGTTTTTGGCGCGTTATTTACTTCCTCTATGCACTCTGTGAGCATGTTGTATAGCTCTTCGTCCATTTCGCGGCTGAAACGCCTGCGGTAGTAGTCTTTGGCAATCTCCATGGGTGTCAGTTGTTTGAACTCATCGGTAGCAAGGGCAAGCTGCTCTTTTGCTTCTGTTGTCGCCTCGCGTACGGGCTGCAATTCGCATAGTATGGCTTCGAGGCCGGTGAAGCGGCTCTCAATCTCTGTCCTTTCGCTCATGGGAACAACGTCCTTCACTTTCAGCTTTACACGCACGTACGACTTTCCTTTGGGCAGAGATTCTATCTCCTCGAGAATCTTCTCAATGCCCTCTCCGTTTTTGGGAATGGTGAAAATGGGCACGAGAGGCTTAATCTCTCTTTCGCGTATTTCGGGCGTTGAGCCGTGGCTCTCAATTTCGACAATGGTGACACTATGAGGATAGCTCTCGTCGAAGCTCATGGGAATGGGACTTCCCGAATATCTTGCTCTTGCGTTGCCTTTCACTGCTTGCGGATGATGAATGTGTCCAAGCGCAAGGTAATCGTATCCGCTGCCTAAGTCCTCTATTTTTTCGTATACAAGGTGAGTGCTTTTCGTCTCGTGTCCGGTGATTTTTGCACCATTCACAGCAAGATGTCCCGTGAGAATAACCGGCAGATTGCCTGAATTTCTCTCGGCTACACGGTTGAGCAACTGCTGATGAAAATATTGCATACGATTCACATTCTCATCCTCTGTCGCAGGGTAATTTGCATAGTAAATGTAAGGAACGGCTACAATGTAACCGATGCCTTCGTTGCTCTCGTTCTTAATTTCAATAATATGCTTTTCGTAATTTACCCCATCCTCGTTTCGCTCGACGTATCCCACAATCTTCACGTCAAAAACATCCCACAGTTCTCCGTTGAGCTCGAGACGCGAACTGCTGTCGTGGTTGCCGGCGGTGACGACGATTTTCATCTTTGGAGCCGTCGCACGCAGTTCGAGTATCATTCTGTTGTAGAGTTTCTGCGCGGCAATGCTCGGTGCCACACTGTCGTAAATGTCGCCGCTGATGACAAGTGCATCAGGCTCTTCTTCGCCTACAATTGCGCATAGCTGTTTCAAGAAAAAAAGGTGCTCCTCGTTGCGATCGTGTCCGTAGAAATTCTGCCCTAGATGCCAATCGCTTGTGTGTATTATTTTCATACTATACTTTTAGGAAAATTTTTGCTTTGTACATTATTCTTAATATAAAGAAGAGGATTAGATAGTTGGCAAATGTGAGCCAAACATCGTAATAGTCTCCCATAAACTGCTGCAGTCCGTGTGTTACGGAGTCGGCCACGCAACGGAAATTTACCACCTGTCCCATAATATATGCAGCAATGGAATTCATTCCGTATATCTTGAGCCACTCGAGGCCACTCTTCCATCCTTTATAGTCGACAATGTAGTAGAAAAATGCCATCAGCAGTACACAGATTCCTTCCGAGAAGAGAGTCATGCTGCTGCTCCATATTTTCTTTATTATAGGCATCTGAAAGGATAGAAGCACTCCCGCAAGAATCAAGAGAGCGCCGGCTGCAGCGAGGGTTTTTACTACTCTCTTTCCGTCTGACGAATATTTCTGCATCGTGTGACCGGTGATGAAGCCAAGCATCACTGTGACTGCAAAGTTAAGCGAACTCCACACCCAAGTGTAGCGGTAGTGTGGCGAGAAGCTCCACGAGCCGTCGCCCTGCACTGCGACTCCGTCGCGGAAGCGGCCGAGGACTATGCGATCCACCCGCTCGGCGAAATTTCCGTCGGGGGTAAAATCGCCCACAATGCTCATCGGCAGCCAATATATGATGAACAGCGCCACAAGGCCTATGACCACTCCTCTTGCGCCGCCCCACAGATAAATGAGTGCCGTGATTATATAGCCCGAAGCAATTGCCTGCAGTGTGTTACTATATAGATAGATTCTGTCGGGGTCGAGAGAGAGAATATTACCCTGCACCACCATTCCAAGCAAAAAGAGCAGGACGAAGCGCTTGAATATGCGCAGGTACACTTTGCCTTTAGGTTGCGCCGGGGCTGTGTATTTTTTCAGTGAGAAAGGCATCGAGACTCCTGCCATGAACATAAACAGCGGCATTATAATATCCCATGTGGCGAACCCTTCCCAATGTACATGGCTGAACTGCTCGACAACCGGGTCGAGTATCGGTAGCTTCAACTCGCGTGCGAGGCCCTTGAATACAGGCTGAAAAAAGACCAATAAAAAAAGGTCGAGTCCGCGAAGAATGTCGAGTGACTCCAGACGTTTCTGTTCCCCCATATTTTATTTTGTTTTTTAGTTTGCGTGTGAAAAACTTTTATCCCCAAAAATAATTTTTATTTGTCGTTCGGGCAAATGTTTGGCCGAAAAATATGGGTAGCAATATCTACTTTTCGAATGATTGTTCGCAAAGGATAAAATATTTCTATTTTAGCAATCCTCTTTCTTTTTTAAATTATTAATTTTGCAATTCAATAGTGCATACGGTGACTCGAGAATGTCCTGTCTCTGAATATATTTTTATTACTAAAGATGGATACTACCCTACTGCTTATATTGGTGCTTACCATTGCTGCGAGTTTCATACAGCGTGTCAGTGGCTTCGGATTCGGGATTTTCGTAATGATGTTCTTCCCATTCTTCCTTCCGTCGTACGGCGAGTCGATTACCCTTTCGGGGCTTCTGGCGGGAACAACGGCGCTGCTTATCGCCATCAGAAATTTCAAGCATATACGTTGGGGCATTATGTGGACGATAGTGCTTTTCAATGTACTCGCGTCGTATATTGCCATTGAGTATATGGCCTCTGTGAGTAACGAGGCGCTTAAACGCTGGTTGGGAGTGATGCTCGTTGTAATAGCGCTCTACTTTATGTTCTTCGATGGCAAGGTGAAGATGATTTTTCGCTCCCGATTGTCCCAGGCTATTGTTGGCGCCGTAAGCGGCTGTATGGGAGGAATGTTTGCGATGCCCGGCCCGCCTGTTGTTCTCTACAGTATTACTGTCATCAATGACAAACGCGAATATATAGCAACATTGCAGGCTTTCTCGGTTATTTTCAATCTTTTCTATACAATCTTCAGAGCCAATGTGGGATTTTTCAGTGAGAGCACCCCTCTCTATTGGGCGGTGGGACTGATAGGTCTCGTTGTCGGCGCGTGGCTCGGCTCACGCTGTTTCGAATATATAAGCAGTTCTTTGCTTAAAAAGATTGTCTATATAATGATGATGATAAGCGGCATTGCTGCAATATTCTGATAGGTTATAAACAAGAAAGGGACTGCACTTTGCAGTCCCTTTCTTGTTCTTCATTTGATGCTTAATTTTTCTTTTGCTCCGATTTTTCCTGGGGAAGGATAAGATTCAGTATCACTCCCACAAGTGCAGCGAGTCCGATGCCACCGATGGTGATTGTGCCGCATGTCATTTCTGCTCCACCGATGCCCAGGGTGAGTATGAGCGATGCAATTATAAGATTGCGAGTATTGCCCAAGTCTACTTTGTTCTTAACCAAAGTGTTTACGCCCACTGCCGCTATTGTACCGAAAAGCAACAGCATGATTCCCCCTAGCACTGCGTTGGGAATAGTCTTCAGCAATGCGCTCACCTTACCCAATACCGAGAAAAGTATTCCTATGATTGCAGAGATGCGTATAACCGCCGGGTCGGCAATCTTCGTAAGCGAAATTGCGCCGGTAACTTCTGAATATGTGGTCACGGGAGGGCCGCCGATGAACGATGCTGCCACGCATGCAAGTCCGTCGCCCAGCATTGTGCGGTGCAGTCCCGGGTCTTTAACAAAATCCTTTCCTGTTACTTCGTTTATTGCATACACGTCGCCAATATGCTCGATGACAGGAGCGATGGCAACAGGAATCATGAATATGATAGCCTCCCAGCAGAATTCGGGCTTCACGAATGCAGGCAGTGCCAACCACGGAGCATCGATGATAGGCTGAAAATCGATTAATCCGAAGATTGAGGCTGCAATATAGCCTACGATGATGCCTGCGAAGATGGGAATGAGACGCAACAGGCCTTTGCCAAACAACGAAACGATAATTGTCGTCAGCAGTGCTGTGATTGCGAGCGGCCAATTGCTTTTTGCCATATCCACGCCTGTGCTTGCAAGCGAAAGACCGATGAGCATAATCACCGGGCCGACAACGATAGAGGGAAAGAGTTTGGTGATGAACCCTACTCCACGCAGACGTATCAGTGCACTCATCAATCCGTAGACGGCACCAACAGCAACAAGTCCGCACAATGTTCCCGGGAGTCCGTAAAGCTCGGTTGCCTTGATGATAGGTGCAATGAATGCGAAACTGCTGCCGAGGAAGATGGGTACTTTGCCCTTCGTGATTAAATGAAAGATGAGTGTGCCTACTCCGGCTGTGAAGAGCGCTACCGAGGGGTCGAGCCCAACAAGCAGAGGCACAAGTACCGTTGACCCGAAGGCAACGAATAGAAATTGGGCACCTACGACGGTCTTTTGTACAGGGCCCAGCTGTGTGCTGTTTTTCATAATGCTGTGTTTGATTATTAAGTTTTTGCAAAAATAAGAACAAACAGCAGAAAATTAAGCTATAGTTTCAATATTTTCTGCCGATGGAGAAAAATTACCATTCTTTGCGTTATATTTGCATTCAGAAACATAAAACAAAATATTATGGCTTTACATATTATCGACCACCCGCTGGTGTTGCATAAACTCAGCCTTATGCGCGACAAAGAGACTTCTACAATGAAATTCAGAGAATTGCTTCAGGAGATTTCCATGTTGATGGGCTACGAAATTACCCGAGACATGCCCTTGACCTATGAGCCGATTGAAACTCCGTTGATGCCTATGAATGCCCCCAAGATTGCGGGTAAGAAGGTGGTTGTTGTCCCCATCCTCAGAGCCGGACTCGGAATGATTGATGGATTGACGCGTCTCATCCCTTCGGCACGCATCGGCCACATTGGACTCTATCGCGACGAAGAGACCTGTCTGCCGGTATTCTATTACTATAAGATGCCTGCAAATAAAGACCGCATGGTTATTCTCACCGACCCGATGCTTGCAACCGGTGGCAGTGCCTGCGACGCTATTTCGCGTTTAAAGAAGGATGGCTTCAAGCATATTAAAATGATGTGTCTTGTAGCATCGCCGCAAGGTGTGAAAGCTGTAAGCGAGCAGCATCCTGATGTTGACATCTATCTTGCGGCACTCGATGAGGGACTGAATGATAAGAATTATATTCTTCCGGGCCTTGGTGACGCCGGCGATAGAATTTTCGGAACAAAGTAATCGTTTGATAATAAAATGCAAGATGGAGAGTAATCGAATATTGCTCTCCATCTTGCATTTCATATTCTCGAAAAAAATCGCCCAAAAGTCAGGCTTTTGGGCGATTCGTGTTTTATTGTATTAGATTACTCCTTGGGAAGAAGTTTCTCAATCTCCTCGAACTTGTCAGTCATGTTGAGGTTGTAGTAGCAGTTAGAGAGACCTGTCACCCAAAGCTCGGGCTTGTTAGGCTGCAACTGGCGGAGCTTTTCGTAGAGGGGAAGAGCCTCCTGGAAGTAACCGTTGAGAACCTCTTTGTCCTTTTTCAGCTTAGCCTTGTCCTTGATGTTTGTGCTTGCATTCTCCTGGCTGTATTTCTGTGCAAGGAGTGTGTAGCAAAGACCGAGGTTGGCAAGAGCGCCTTCGTAGTTGGGGTCTTTCTCCAAAGTCTTTTTGTACCACTCAACAGCCTCGGCGGGTTTTCCGCTCTCCTGCAACACCATACCCTTAACGAAGAAGAACAAGGGGTTGTCGGGGTTAGAAGCAATCATTTCGTCGGCGAACTTTGTCATCTCCTCGGGCTGATTTTTTGTCTGGTAGTAAGCGATGAGGCTCTGGTAGAAGTAGGGGTTAGCGGGGAATGCCTTTGCACCACCCTTCAGAGTCTGCACCCAAGCAACTGTGTCGCCTGTCTGTACCTGTGCCATTGCCTTGTACTTTGTTGCGTTCTCTTTGAAGCTGGGCTCCTCGATTGCAAGGTCAATGTGTTTCAATACATTCTTGTAGTTCTCTGTCTGCATTCCGCAAAGTGTTGCATAATAAGCTGCGTTTGCGTTGAGCTCTTTGTCTTTTACAGCAGGAAGTGTGTCAAGGGGCTCCAATGTAGAGGTCTTGATGAACATGTCAAACTGCTTGAAAGCTGCATCGTAGTTCTCGGCATTGTAGAAGTATGCACCACCATTGAAAAGCTGGTTGCGGTTCTCGTACATCATCTGTACAATCTCCATAGAGTATTTGGGTGCTACCTTGCCTTTTGCGTTGGGAGCCTTGTCGAGCTCGTCACATTTAATAAGGTAGTCGAAGATGTCGTAGCTTGAATTGTAGAGAAGGTCGGCGTTGAATGCCTGGCCCTGTGAACGTTTGAAGTTCTCGCCATCGATTACACCCTTCTTGGCCTTGCATGCTACGTACCATACAAAAGCATCTTTGTTTGTCAGAGGGCTCTTCAATGCATCCTGAATGGTGTTGAGCGCGCTTGCGGGGTCACCTGCTGTGATTGCCTTGTCAGCCTCTTTTGCCTTGACAATGAGGGCTTTCTGCTCCTTCTTCTGTGCTTTTATCTGTTCTTTTGTAAGCTGCTGTGCAGGCACGGCGCTTGCAGCAAGAACTACAGCTAAAGATAAAATTAATTTTTTCATGTTCTTAAAAGTTTAAAGAATGAATTATTCGTTAATGTTCTCGTTTGTTGTTGTTTCGTTGGGTGCTGTTTCGCCGCCATCTTCTTCAATTTCAGCCTCGTGGCTAACCTTGCAGACTGAACTGATTGTGTCGTTCTTCTTCTTGAGGTCGATGATGCGCACTCCCTGTGTTGCACGGCCGATGACAGGAATCTGCTCTACGGCTGTTCTTATTGCAATGCCGGACTTGTTGATTACCATCAGGTCGTTGTCGTTTGTAACGCCCATGATAGCAATAAGGGCACCGGTCTTCTCAGTGACGTTGATTGTCTTCACACCTTTACATCCGCGGTTCACTGTGGGGTACTCTTCGCTCTCCGAACGCTTGCCGTAGCCCTGCTCCGAGAGTACAAGGATGCTCTTGGGAGTCTCCTTGTTCAGTACTACCATGCCTACAACCTCGTCGCCTTCGTCGAGTGCCATTCCTCGTACTCCGGTAGCTGTGCGGCCCATTGTACGTACTGTGTTCTCGTTGAAGCGTACGGCGCGTCCCTTGCGGTTAGCGAGTACAATGTCGCTGTCGCCGTCGGTGAGTGCTACAGAGATTACTCTGTCGTCCTCGCGGATGGTGATTGCGTTGATACCGTTTGCGCGGGGACGTGAATACTGCTCGAGGCTGGTCTTCTTTATCACACCCTGCTTTGTACAGAAGATAAGGTTGTGGCTGTTGATGAAGTTGCTGTCGGCAAGAGTCTTCACGCGCACAATTGCGTTGAGTGAATCCTCGGGCGCAATGTTGAGCAGGTTCTGAATAGCACGACCCTTTGAGTTTTTGCCACCCTCGGGAAGTTCGTATACTTTGAGCCAGTAGCAACGTCCACGCTGAGTGAAGAACATCATTGTGTTGTGCATGGTGGCTGTGTAGATGTGCTCTATGAAGTCCGAGTCGCGTGTGTCGCTTCCGCGTGAGCCAACGCCGCCTCTGTGCTGCGCTCTGTACTCGGCAAGCGGTGTACGCTTGATGTAGCCCAAGTGAGAGATTGTGATTACCATTTCGTCGTCAGCGTAGAAGTCCTCGGGGTTGAAATCCTCCGAAGCGCTGTACTCGATGCGGCAACGACGCTCGTCACCATGCTTCTCCTTAACCTCGATAAGCTCGTCCTTGATGATCTTCTTGCAGAGCTCGTCGTTAGAGAGAATCTCCTTATAATATTCGATTTTCTTTGTAACCTCGTCAAACTCCTCGTGCAGCTGCTCCTGAAGAAGGCCTGTGAGCTGACGCAGACGCATCTCTACGATTGCATTAGCCTGTATTTCGCTCAGTGAGAAGCGGTCCATAAGTCCCTGCTTCGCCTCGGAGGGAGATTTTGCTGCACGAATGATGCGTACAACCTCGTCGATGTTGTCCGATGCAATGATGAGACCTTCGAGAATGTGTGCGCGCTCCTCGGCCTTGCGTAGGTCGAACTTTGTGCGGCGGATGACAACCTCGTGACGGTGCTCAACGAAATTGCTGATGCAATCTTTCAATGTGAGCAGACGGGGACGTCCGTGTACAAGTGCGATGCAGTTCACGCTGAATGATGTCTGCAATGCGCTCATCTTGTAGAGCTTGTTAAGAATTACATTTGCGTTTGCGTCGCGCTTAACGTCAATCACAATGCGCATACCCGACTGGTCAGACTCGTCGTTGATGTTGGAAATGCCCTCGATCTTCTTTTCGTTGACCATTGCGGCAATGTCCTTAATAAGCTCCTCCTTATTTACATTGTAAGGGATTGCTGTTACAACAATTTTATCGTGGTTGTCGTCTGTCTCAATTTCGCATACTGCGCGCATCACTACCCTTCCGCGTCCTGTCTCGTAAGCGTCACGAACGCCTGCAAGGCCGTAGATGTCGCAACCTGTGGGGAAATCAGGTGCCTTAACATGCTGCATAAGGCCGTCAGTGTCGATGTCGGGGTTGTCGATGAATGCCACACATGCATCAATAACCTCGGTAAGGTTGTGCGGGGGAATGTTTGTGGCCATACCCACGGCGATACCCGAAGAACCGTTGATGAGCAGGTTGGGGATACGTGTAGGCATCAGCACAGGTTCGTCGGTCTCGTTAGAGTAGTTGGGAACAAAGTCCACAGTCTCTTTGTAGAGGTCCTCGGCCATGTCCTCGCCTATCTTGCGCAGACGTGCCTCTGTGTAACGCATAGCAGCGGGAGAGTCACCGTCGATTGAACCGAAGTTACCCTGTCCGTCAATCAGCGGGTAACGCATCACCCAGCTCTGTGCCATACGTACGAGTGCCATATATACTGATGAGTCACCATGAGGGTGATACTTACCGAGTACGTCTCCGACTGTACGT
The DNA here is from genome assembly GCA_017547585.1 of Bacteroidaceae bacterium. Taxonomy (GTDB): domain Bacteria; phylum Bacteroidota; class Bacteroidia; order Bacteroidales; family Bacteroidaceae; genus HGM04593. The sequence goes on from JAFYPH010000059.1 coordinate 50,461, forward strand.
GCCGATTTCAGATATTTTTTGTCGGATGTGTTTCCAAGTTCCATCATTCCGTAGAGGATACGGCGATGTACGGGCTTAAGTCCGTCACGAACGTCGGGGAGCGCACGCGCTACAATCACCGACATTGAGTAGTCAATATATGAAGAACGCATCTGCTCCTCAATATTGATTTTTATAATTCTGTCGTTGTCAAGCATTTATAGTAATTTATTATTATAATCTGTTAGTGTAATATTCTAAAAAAGTATGCAATGCTGCATAAAAACGTGCTAAATTACATAAAAATCGCGAAACAGGCAAAAAAAATCTTATTTTTGTGCACTTGGGGTACTGCTCTTTGCAATATCTTATTGATTGTCCAATAAGTGATTATGTTGCATAGTTAAAAAAGGTTATATATTGCCGTTTGTTTTAGTGTATATCTTGTCGGTTTGCAGACGAGAGAGGATTTTTTGAGAAAATAACATAGATTGCAAAATTTCACTTTTAAAAATAATATTTTTTCTTGAATCACGTTGTAAAATTATGTATGGCTTACATTATTTCTAGATAAAAGCATTTTAAATTATAACTAATAATAAAAATTATATTCGATATTGATGCAATTTTGCTTGATAAAGAAACAGCAATATAATATGGAAAATGAATTTACCAAATGGAAAGTCCTTGACAGAGAATATATTATTCAAAGACCGTGGCTTACGGCAAGACGGGACAAAGTAGAGTTGCCCGACGGACGCATCATAGAGGAGTACTATGTCCTTGAATACCCAGATTGGGTGAATGTAATCGCAATAACTAAGGACGGTCAGTTTATAATGGAGAAACAATACCGTCACGGTTTAGGTGTGAATAGCATCGAACTTCCTTGTGGAGTGATGGAGAAGGGCGAGCAGCCACTTGAAGCGGCTCAACGCGAACTGCTTGAAGAAACAGGTTACGGAAATGGCGAATGGAGCAAGTTAATGACCATTGCCCCCAATCCTGGTTCAATGAGTAATTTGACACATTGCTTCCTTGCAGTGGGTGTAGAGAAAATATCCAATCCGTCGTTAGATGAAACTGAAGAATTAACTGTACATTTGATGAGTGAAACAAAGGTGAAATCTTTGTTAGATAACAACCAAATATATCAGTCACTGATGGTTGCTCCACTTTATAAATACTTTTCTTTTAAATTAATGTACGATTAAAGAGTTTGTAAAAATATACATTCAGCAGAAATTTATTACTGCGAATGTATATTTTGCATTATTTAGTATGAATATTTCCTGTTTGTCTTTTTTCCATAAATTTGTCTGCCAATTAGTGTTTTTTAATATGTTGGCACGGTTTTTGTAAGGATTGTTATGTAAAAATAGTTGTGTAGTGACATGCGCGGTATTAATTTCGCACCCAAAATTGCATGATTTTCATGACAAAAGTTTTTGCTTCTGACTTTTTGTCAGTATAAATAGTGTTCACAAACAGTTTGAATATTGAATGAGGAGGAATGAACTATGAACAACCAATTTTCTGAAAATATGTCCCGGATAATGAACTTCTGCAAGGAAGAGGCTTGCCGCTTGCGTTGCAAAAGTATCAGGTCCGAGCATCTATTGTTGGGCCTGTTGCGCGACACTGACGGCCGTGCCGCAGGCATACTGAACAGCATGTCTGTCGACCTTGCCAAGCTGAGAGAGGAGATTGAAAGTTGCTTCCCTCTTTCGGGTGACGATGATGCACAGAATGTTTCTGATGTCATTCTTGACGAGGATGCATCAAAAGTTTTACGTTTTTGTATACTCGAAGCGCGTATGTTGAAAAGTAATTTAGTTGATACTGAGCATCTTTTGCTCGCTATTTTGAAAGAGAAGAACAATAATGCAGCGTCGATTCTTGAAAAGAACGATGTTCGCTATTCCGATGTCCGCGAGGCGTTGCAGATTAAGCCCGATGTTCGCGACGGATTCGGATTCACCGAAGAGGACGATGAAGAGGATGATAACCTCCACTCTAACGGACGCGGCTTTTCGGGCTCGCGTCAGGCATCTTCGGAGACTACACAGCAGAAACGCTCGTCGAACGACACTCCTGTGCTCGACAATTTCGGCTTTGACATGACACAGGCTGCTAAAGATGGAACGCTCGACCCTGTTGTCGGTCGCGAGAATGAGATTGAGCGCATTTCTCAGATTCTGAGCCGCAGAAAGAAGAACAACCCTGTACTCATTGGTGAGCCGGGCGTTGGAAAGTCGGCAATCGTCGAGGGCCTTGCCCAGCGCATCGTGCAGCGTAAGGTGTCGCGTGTGCTTTTCGACAAACGTGTAGTGTCGCTGGACATGACCGCAGTGGTTGCCGGCACAAAATATCGCGGACAGTTCGAGGAGCGTCTGCGTGCCATAATCAATGAACTTGAGAAGAATCCCAATATTATACTTTTCATTGACGAAATGCACACTATTGTAGGTGCAGGCTCGTCGCCCGGCTCTATGGATGCTGCAAACATCCTGAAGCCCGCTCTTGCACGCGGACAGGTGCAGTGCATCGGTGCAACCACTCTCGACGAGTACCGCAAGAGCATCGAAAAGGATGGCGCGCTCGAGCGTCGTTTCCAGAAGGTTATCGTCGAGCCTACTTCGTCCGAGGATACTCTTCACATTCTCATGAATATAAAGGAACGTTACGAGAATCACCACAATGTAACATACACCGAAGAGGCTCTCAAGGCTTGCGTGACATTGACCGAGCGTTACATTACCGACAGATGTTTCCCCGACAAGGCCATCGACGCGATGGACGAGGTTGGCGCGCGCATGCATATGACAAATATTTCCGTTCCCCGCGAGATTGAGGAGCAGGAGAAGCTTGTCGAGGTTGCTCGCAGCGAGAAACACGAGGCTGTAAAGTGTCAGGATTTTGAGCGTGCAGCCAACTACCGCGATTACGAGAAAAAGATGGAAGAGCGCCTCGCCGAAATGAAAAGCGAGTGGGAGAAGAGCCTTCGCAGCGAACGTCAGACTGTTGACGAAGAGAAGGTTGCCGAGGTTGTTTCAATGATTTCGGGCGTTCCCATGCAGCGCATGCAACAGGATGAGTGGGCACGTCTCAGGACAATGAAGGCCGAGCTTACAAGCAAGGTTGTTGCCCAGGATGCAGCAATAGACAAACTCACAAAGGCAATTCTGCGCAGTCGCGTGGGCCTGCAGAATCCCAACAAGCCCATCGGTACATTCATGTTCCTGGGCCCCACAGGAGTCGGAAAAACCCTGCTCGCAAAAGAGCTTGCGCGCTTCATGTTCGGCACTACCGATGCTCTTGTGCGCATAGACATGAGCGAATATATGGAGAAATTCACAGTGTCGCGTCTCGTAGGCGCGCCTCCGGGATACGTAGGCTACGAAGAGGGTGGACAGCTTACCGAGCGTGTGCGCCGTCGTCCCTACTCTATTGTTCTTCTCGACGAGATTGAAAAGGCCCACACTGACGTCTTCAACCTTCTGTTGCAGGTGATGGATGAGGGTCGACTCACCGACAGCTATGGACGCACTATAGACTTCCGCAACACTGTGATTATTATGACCTCCAACATCGGTACACGTGAGCTTAAAGATTTTGGCGCGGGCATCGGCTTTGCAAAAATCGAGAATGCCGGCAACAAAGAGCATTCGCGTGCGGTGATACAGAAGGCGTTGAACAAACGCTTCGCGCCCGAATTCATCAACCGTGTGGACGAGATTATAAACTTCGACCAGCTTGACCTTAACGCTATTGTCAACATTGTTGATCTTGAGCTTGCACAGGTGCTCAAGCGCACAAAAGAGATGGGTTACACTCTGTCGCTCGATGCTTCGGCAAAAGAGTTCCTTGCAAAGAAGGGCTACGATGTTCAGTTTGGTGCCCGTCCCCTGAAGCGCGCCATCCAGAATTTCATAGAGGACGAGCTCTCCGAGCTTATCCTTTCTCAGAGCATCAGCGAGGGCAATAATATTAGTGTCACAGTCGACACCGAGAATGACAAACTGCGTTTCACGGTTGTCAGTGAATGAAAAAACTGCATAAATAACATATAAGCAGACAAAATGTCAGATGACGACCCATCTGGCATTTTTTTTGTTTATATATCTATAGAATCGAATAATCATAAAAAAATAATAATATGCAGAAAGGTAACATTGGGGTAACAACTGAAAATATATTCCCCGTAATCAAAAAATTTCTTTACAGCGACCACGAGATTTTCCTGCGTGAGATTGTTTCAAATGCTATTGACGCCACACAGAAATTGAAGACTCTTTACGAAAAGGGAGAGTTCAAAGGCGAGCTTGGCGACCTTAAAGTGACAGTAACATTGAAGGACGACACAATCGTAGTAAGTGACAATGGTATCGGCCTCACCACCGAGGAGATTGACAAGTACATTAATCAGATTGCACTTTCGGGCGCAACAGACTTCCTCGAGAAATACAAGGACACAGCAAACTCCATCATTGGCCACTTTGGTCTCGGATTCTATTCGGCATTCATGGTGTCGAAGCGTGTCGAGATTGTGACAAAATCTTACAAAGATGGTGCGCAGGCTGTAAAATGGAGCTGCGACGGAAGCCCCGAGTATGAAATTACAGAGGCCGAGAGAGAGTCGCGCGGTACAGATATTATAATGTACATCGACGACGAGAGCAAAGAGTTCCTCGAAGAGTCGCGCATTTCGGCCATTCTGAACAAATATTGCAAGTTCCTTCCCGTGGCAATCGCATTCGGCAAGAAGAAAGAGTGGAAAGATGGCAAGCAGGTAGAGACAGCCGAGGATAATATCATCAACGACACTACCCCCCTGTGGACACGCAAGCCTTCGGAACTCAAGGACGAGGACTACAAGAATTTCTACCGCACCCTCTACCCCATGAGCGACGAGCCCCTCTTCTGGATTCATCTGAATGTGGACTTCCCCTTCCATCTTACTGGAGTGCTCTATTTCCCCAAAATAAAGAGCAACATTGACATGCAGAGAAACAAGATTCAGCTCTACTGCAATCAAGTGTACGTTACCGACGAGGTCGAGGGAATCGTTCCCGATTTTCTCACTCTTATGCATGGAGTAATCGACTCTCCCGACATTCCCTTGAACGTGTCGCGCTCTTATCTGCAGAGCGATGCAAACGTAAAGAAAATCTCGGGCTATATCTCTAAGAAGGTATCCGACCGTCTGCAGTCAATCTTCAAGAACGACCGCGCAGAGTTCGAGGAGAAATGGAACGACCTGAAGATTTTCATCGGCTACGGAATGCTCACCGAGGAGGACTTCTATGACAAGGCAAGCAAATATGCTCTCTTGCAGGACACCGATGGCAAAAAGTATACATACGAGGAGTACAAGACTCTCGTCGAGGCTCAGCAGACTGATAAAGAGGGAAATATCATCTATCTTTACACAAACAACAAGGACAAGGAGTATGGATTCATTGAGGCTGCTACTGCCAAAGGATACAATGTCCTTTTGATGGACGGTCAGCTTGACGTTGCTCTCATCAGCTTGCTCGAGCGCAAGTTCGAAAAGACACGTTTCACACGCGTCGACAGCGACACTGTAGAGCGCCTCATCGTAAAAGAGGAGCAGAAGGAATCATCGCTCAAGAACAGCGAACGCGACATTCTCACAGGAATGTTCCAGAGCCAGATGCCCAAGATGGAGAAGAAAGAGTTCTACGTACAGGTGCAGGCAATGGGCGAGAATGGTGCTCCCATGATGATTACCCAGTCGGAGTATATGCGTCGTATGAAGGAGATGGCTGCCATCCAGCCGGGAATGAGCTTCTACGGAGACATGGCAGATATGTACACAGTTGTCCTGAACGAGGAGCATCCTCTCATCAAGCGCGTGCTTACAGATGCCGAGGCCGGTTGCGCCGAGAAACTGCTGCCCATCGACAGTGAGAATGAGACTCTCGAAGGTCGTCGCAAAGAGCTCTACGATGCCCGCAAGGATAAGAAGGATGATGAGATTCCCCAGGCCGAGAAAGACGAGCTTTCAGATGTTGAGCAGAAGATCACCAAGCTCAAGAGCGACAAAGAGGCTGTTCTTGCCGAGTATGCAGTGGGCGACAAATATGTTCGTCAGCTGATAGATATTACTCTGTTGCAGAATAATATGCTCACAGGCGAGGCGTTGAACAATTTCGTTAAACGCAGCATCGAACTTATGAAGTAAGATTCTATCGAAAATATTTGTGGCGCGGATTGCAATGTGCAGTCCGCGCTTTTTTTTGTGGGTTATTGCAGTAGTTTTTGTACTCTATTATGTGCATTTAATATAAATGCCATTACCGCAAAATGTGAAAGTGTAAATTCTGCAAACTGCTTCGTTGGTAGTCAGCCTTTCTTTGCAGTAAAATATATTATCATGAACGATTTTGTAACTTTTACAAAGGCTGCTATCATAGGGCTGTTGTCGGAAATGCTTGCCTTTTTTGCTCCCATAGAGAATAATTTCATTGCTTTAGTGTGGCTCTTTGCGATGAATTTTTTCTTTGGACTTTTGAGTGACATTTTGCGAGGCAACGATTTTTCCATGCGCAAGGCTATTGCCTGTCTCACCCATGCGACAATGTTCTTTGCACTCTGCGCTTCGCTCTATGGAATCGGCCATTTTCAGAATGTGTGCGAGGAGATGCTCAACCAATGTGTATCCTCCTTCTGCTGGATTCTTGTCTATTGCTACTCTACTAACATTGTGCGCAACATACGCTGTGTGCTGCGCACCGAGACTCCTGCTTACAGGACTTTGGATCTTCTCTACAATGGACTTACGCTCGCATTTGTAAAGGCACTGCCTTTTGTCTCGGAAATACTTAAGCAAAGAAAGGAGGACTATCATGCGAACAAGTGAAAAGGGACTGCAGAGTATCATTGCTTTCGAGGGTATTGAACTTAATGCCTACCGCTGCCCTGCGGGCATTTGGACAATAGGTGTCGGGCACACAGGCGACGTCGATGGTGTTCCCGTTGTGCGGGGAATGAAAATCACAGAAGGCGAGGCAATGGCTCTTCTAAGAGAGGATGTCAAGCGTTTCGAGAAATACCTGAACAAGCAGCCTTTCATCGGTAGCCTGACTCAAGGAATGTTCGACGCGCTCGTGAGTTTCATCTTCAATGTAGGAATTGCAGCATTTGCAGCATCTACAATGCGTCGGAAACTATGCTCCAATGCAGCGCGCGAAGATGTCGCAAAGGAATTCCCCAAATGGGTGTTCGGCACAGTCAATGGCAAGAAGGAGCGGCTCGCGGGCCTAGTGAAGCGGCGCGAGGCCGAACGACAAATGTTCCTTTCCGTTTAATCTTTAGTAGCAGCAGTATGAAAATATTTCTTTTACTTTCGGCGTTTATTTTCGCCGCCTGCACCACTACAAAATATGTACCTGTAGAGAGTGTAAAGGTGGATAGTGTCTACGTGGCGAAAGCGCAGCGCGACAGCATATTCGAGCGCGACAGTGTCTTTGTTGCCGTTAAGGCCGATACAGTCTTTTTCTCCCGTGTGCAGTACCGCTACCGCGACAGGATTGTGCGCGACACTGTAAATGTTCTCAGCGTCGATACTATCACCAAGATTGTAGAAGTAGAAAAGAGGCTCACTTTCTGGCAGCAGAAAAAGCTGCAATTGGGAACGATTGCTATGTGGCTCCTTCCGCTGCTCGCCGGAGTTTTTCTCTTTAGAAAATTATAATCTCGTAGAATACAAAAAAGGCTGCTAATCTTTTAATGAAGTGAACCCCAAAAGTTAGACAAAAAACTTTTGGGGTTTATTTTATGCGTAAGAAACACGATTATTCAGCATTGCTAAAATATATGCATATGCTTGAAGAAGGTTATTCCATCAATTACATTCATACTAGGTATG
>JAFYPH010000060.1 GCA_017547585.1 Bacteroidaceae bacterium
ACTGGAACTTAAGAAGTATATCCATTACTACAACAATGATAGAATAAAACTGAGACTAAAAGGAAAGAGTCCGGTACAATACCGAACTCTTTACCAATAAATTTATTTATTAATCCGTCCAACTTTTTGGGGTCAGATCATGCGCAGCCCTTTGATTTTATCATTACCCGTTGTTACTTTTTGAACTTCAATTTAAATTCAGGGTGTTTCTGCTCAGTGGGTACCCACATATTCTCTACAGTGAATGTAAGTTCCTTGCCCTTTGCCACGCTGACGTTGCGCGAAGTGAACGAGCGAAGCTGCACGGGGTTTCCGCCGAAGTTGAGGACAAAATCCATAGAGGTATTATTGGTCATGCGCATGTAGCGGCGACCTTTCTCGTCCACACGGATAGTCTCGAACTGCACGCACGCAAGGAAGAAGTCCTTCACAAGCTCTTCGTCACCGGCAATAGTACCGAATGAGTAGGCCAATGTGCGACGCTTTTTCAGTGCATCCATCAACGACTCTTGCGACGCATCTTTGGCGAGGATGAAGGTCATGTTGCGATAGTGGCCCTGATTGGTGTAGTCCATGGCTGTGGTGCTGTGAATGTCGGTGTTTGCTGCCATGAACAGCTTATTTTCTGATGCGCGATTGACTACCGAGGGGTAGAATTCCGAGCCGTTCATAATCTCGACGCCGTCGATGAGGCCCTCGCCATATACTTTCTGCTCAAACTCTGTCATCTGCAGATTCTTGCGGCGCCATCCTGGGTGGTTGTGCATGATTATCGCTCCCTGCTCGCGGGCTTTGCGGATTGAAGCGGCGGGGTCGGCGTCGTAAATGGTGTTTGCATCCTTTACGAAGAGTGCATTGTAGTGGCCGATAGTCTCGGGAGTGCGGGTAACCTCGACACCGGGAATAATGGTGATTCCATAGCTCTCGGCAGCCTTTGTAGCAAGCTCATTAGAGAGGTTAAGGTCGGTAAGGATTCCCACCTCTTTTACAAGATTGCTCATGTTTATATTCTGCATATTCTCGGGCAGATAGCCTTTGAGGTAGCTGTACATTTTGCCTTCGCTGGGGCGGTACTCTACGTGCTCGGTAACTGCAAGAACATCGAGTCCGTCCACCCACGCCTCGCGCACGCGGTATTCAGGGGTTACGTTTCCGTCGGAGTATATTGTGTGGCTGTGAAGGTCGGCCTTGAGCACCTTGTAGCCGTTAACCTCGGGCAGCACAATCTCGCGACGAAGAACATCGTTGCGCAGCGTGTGACGCGCCATGTCTACATTTGTTGCATCCTGATAATAAATTGATTGCGCCGATGCTGTGACGATACTTGCGGCAACAATCGCAAAAGCTGCTATTCTTTTCATATTTTTGGGGATTATATGTTTTTCATTGTTTACAGTTTCAGTCCGTCGAGCAGCCTGAGGTAGAGTTCCATTCCCTCTTTAATCTCGCTGAGCTTGATAAATTCGTTGGCTGTGTGGGAGCGCGACGACTCTCCGGGGCCCATTTTCAGACAAGGCACATTGTTTATCAGTGCCTGATTGGAGAGCGTGGGCGAGCCGAAGGGCTTGCGTCCGAACTCCACGGCGCGCTGCACCAGAGGATGATCGAGCTCTATGGACGATGAGTTCAAGCGCACCGAGCGGGGCTTGACGTCGGACTTTACGTGTGCGGTGACAATATCCACAATCTCGCGGTTGCTGTAGCACTCGTTGCTGCGCACGTCCACCACATATTTGCACACGTCGGGCACTACATTGTGCTGCGTGCCGGCGTTTATCTGTGTGACGCTCATCTTTACTGCGCCCAGCAGAGGCGACACTTTGGGGAACGCATAGGTGCGGAACCACTCGACGTCGGGCAGTGCCTCGTAGATGGCGTTCACACCCTCGTTGCGTGCTGCGTGGCCCGACTTTCCGTGCGCGGTGCAGTCGAGCACCATCAGGCCCTTCTCGGCAATGGCGGGGTGCATGCCTGTGGGCTCGCCGATGATGGCGCACGAGATTGGCGGCAGCATGGGAAGCACCGACTCGAGGCCATCCTTGCCCGAGACCTCTTCCTCGGCCGATGCGAGGAAGATGAGGTTATAGGCCTGCTGTGTCTGGCACAGTTTGTAGAAGACGTGCAGCATGGTGACAAGCGAGCCGCCGTCGTCGTTGCTGCCGAGACCATAGAGGCAGTCGTCCTCGACGATGGGGGTGAAAGGAGATTTTGTCCATGCGCTCGCGGGCTTCACGGTGTCAATGTGGGCGTCGAGCAGTATGGTGGGACGCGACGCATCGTAACCGGGTGCCACGCACCATATATTGTTCAAATGACGATGCACTGTGCCTACAAAGGGGGCGCTGCGCTCAATGTACGACTGCAGTTTGTCGGCAGCCGCACTCTCGTCGCGACTGATAGAGGGGGTGCTTATTAGTATCTTGAGCAGCCCCACTGCCTGCTCTATATCTCCTTTTGTTATTTCCATGATCCTGTTTTTAATTAAACACAAAATTAATGCATGGGTGGCAAAAGAGCAAATTTACCGTCGAAATTTTGTACAAAAGGAGGATTGCACTAATTTTGCAGAATAATGCGAACATGGCTACACTCGTTGCGTGTGAAAATAAATTTTCACCCACTCGTTGGCGCCACCTTTGCAAATATATTATAAATAAAAGAAACAGAATGATTACTGCCGACCAATTAAAAGACATAAAAGAGAGGACAGCCGCCTTGAAACAGTACCTTGCGATAGACGAGAAAATTATCCAGGTCGAGGAGGAGCAGCTGCGCACACAGGCTCCGGGCTTCTGGGACGATGCAAAAGCTGCCGAGGCGCAGATGAAAAAGGTAAAATCGTTGCAGGGCTGGATAGATGGCTACAAGGCTGTGAACAACCTCACCGAGGAGGTGGAATTTGCAATGGAAATGTTCCGCGAAGAGGCCGTAACCGAAGAGGAGGTTGACGACGCTTATGCAAGAGCACTCGCTGCCATCGAAGAGCTTGAGCTCAAGAACATGCTGCGTCAGGAGGCCGACTCAATGAGCTGCGTGCTGAAGATAAACTCGGGCGCGGGCGGCACCGAGAGCCAGGATTGGGCCGAAATGCTCATGCGCATGTACATGCGTTGGGCCGAGGCAAACAAATACAAACTTTCGACCATCAACCTGCAAGAGGGTGACGAGGCGGGAATAAAGACTGCCACCATACAGATTGACGGCCCCTTCTCGTACGGCTACCTCAAAGGCGAGAATGGCGTGCACCGCCTTGTACGCGTGTCGCCCTACAATGCACAGGGCAAGCGCATGACCTCGTTTGCATCGGTGTTTGTGACCCCTCTGGTGGACGACACTATTGAGATTGTCATCAACCCCGCACTCTTGTCGTGGGACCTTTTCCGAAGCGGCGGTGCCGGTGGACAGAATGTGAACAAGGTAGAGTCGGGCGTGCGTCTGCGCTACCAATATAAAGACCCCGACACAGGCGAGGAGGAGGAAATCTTGATCGAGAACACCGAGACCCGCGACCAGCCAAAGAACAAAGAGAAGGCTCTTGCGCTGTTGAAGTCGCAGCTCTACGACAAAGAGCTGAAGAAACGTCAGCGCGAGAAGGACAAGATAGAGGCAGGAAAGAAAAAAATCGAGTGGGGCTCGCAGATACGAAGCTACGTATTCGACGACCGTCGCGTGAAGGACCACCGCACAGGCTTCCAGACCTCGGACGTGGGCGGAGTGATGGACGGAAAGATTGACGGATTCATAAAAGCCTATCTGATGGAATTTGCCGAGGAGGCACAATAAGCACAGCACTATGGCACTCGAAATTGAACGTAAATTCCTGGTAACCAACGAAAGTTACCGCACCGAGGCCTTTCGCTCGGACAGGATAGTGCAAGGCTATCTGTGCCGACAGAATGGAAACTCTGTTAGAGTGAGAATAAGGGACGGCAAAGGAATTCTGACTATAAAAGGCCCGTCGCTCAACGGCGGACTGAGCCGCTACGAGTGGGAGAAAGAGATTACCATCGCCGAGGCCGAAGAACTTCTTTTGCTCTGCGGCGACGCGCAGATAGAGAAACGACGCTATCTGGTGAAGTGTGGCAAGCACGTCTACGAGGTCGATGAGTTCTACGGCGACAACGAAGGCCTTGTGGTTGCCGAGATTGAGCTCGACGACGAAGAGGAGACCTTTGAAAAACCCGCCTTCTTGGGCGAAGAGGTCACGGGCGACAAAAAATATTACAATTCCCACCTCACCCGCTTCCCGTATAAGTATTGGAAGAGTGAATAAAGAAAAGCTCGCTTATTTGCAACGAGAGACGACAATATTAGCAATTACAAAAAAGAGCAGCAAAATTACTTTTTGCTGCTCTTTTTTTCTTTATACGCCAGCACCCACGGCCGCAGAAAATACTTTGCAAAGAAGAGTGCAAAGATAACACCTATAGTATTGAAAATAAGGTCGTAAAAATCCATTCCGCGGTACGAGGTCAGGTAGCCCTGGGCAACCTCAATCAATCCGCTGAAGAGGATGGGCCCCACAACCGCACCGATAATCACGCGTCGGCGGCTCACAGCCCTGTGCGAAAAGAAATACTCGAGCCACACGACCGAGCAGAAGCCCGCGTACATACAAAAATGTGCAATTTTATCGAGATTGGTCACATGCACAATATCCTGCTTGGGAGGCTTGAAAAACGACAGAAAAAGAATTGCCGCAACCACAACCAGCGACCAAGGGTAACGCTTTACGAATCTAACAAGGGAATTCATTTGGGGAAATAGCTATATTTTTTCAAAAAAAGTGCCGTATACAGCCTATTTTATGTATTTTCGCACACAGAGGCGGCAACGACGTCAAACACGTCTGCAAAGATACACAAAATAAAGTAGACTAACAGGTTATTAAATATTTTTATGATACGCAAATTACTCTATCTTCCTAAGAACCAACGAAGAGGCATTTTTGTTTTTATGTTAATTATAATAGTTATCGTTATTTTAACCTACTTTGTGTAATAAAATCATAAATAATTACACAAAATTCGAGCATAAAGCCTTATCTTTCAACCAAATTTCGCAAACAAAATAAAAACACATACGTCGATGATTAAAAAATTTCTATTCTTGACATTCGCGGCACTTCTATGCTGCAACATTGTTTGGGGACAATACTCAACACCCGAAGTTGGAAAAGTGTATAGAGTACTCAACCCCCACAGAAACAATAAATACATGATTGCCAACTACAAAAACAACACAATCGGAGCAGTTGACAAAAATGAAAAAGCCTACGAGCAGATGTGGATTCTCGAAAAGGCAGGCGACAACAGCGTGTACATAAAGAACGGACTCACCGGACAGTACATACAGCATGTGACAAAAAACTCGGAGCTTTCCAAATTATCCGACACCCCAAAAGAGTTCTTTATCAAAGAAAACAAATACAATAAAGGATACTATAATATTCTGACAACCAGCACCGGCACAAGATGCTTGCACACAAGCCCCTCGTACGAGGTAGTCGGATGGACACCATCGACCACAAGTGGCAAAATTGACGCCAGCGAGTGGTTATTCGAGAATGTAGCCGTAAGCATCGACGTGCTCGCCGAGCAACAAGAGAAGTTCCGCGAGCAGATGGCGATTATAAAAAATGCCGAAAATTACAACGCCACACTTGCACAAATATTCACAGACTATTCGTGCAGCGAGCTCAAGGGAACATATGCAGCCATGAGCGACAGCGAACTTCTCGAAGCAACCGCAGAATTGCCCGAAGTAATTCGCAATATGGCATTGAAGATAAAGAACGACTCTTGGGGCAAGCGCGAGAAAGAGTTCCGCATCAGAGAGTATAAGGCATATTCCGACCCCGGTGAATGGGAAGAAATTTTGCAGACCAACCCCTACTCGCGACTGAATAACCCCACGGGTATCTACGGAAACGGACACGAACTTCTCTACATCTTCGTCGAGGGCGAGATTAAAGACGGTGCTTTCCTGGGCCTCGAAGAGATTCAGAGCACAAACACCAGCGGTATTCTCGACACACTGAAGGTGGGCCTCAATATCGTTCCCGTAAGCTACGACCTCTCGAGCCTCTTCGTACGCTACGAGGTCAATACCCACAACAGTGGCAAGGTGCTCGCCGATTTTCCCAACCTGAAGATACACATTGAAAATGGAACGGTGAACGGATATTTCGACAAGGCCACCCACACCGACGAAGACTGGCGCGACATTACACAGAATCTTGCGACCCACCCTGTAATTCAGGTGAAGGGCGACCGCAACATCTACCATATGGAGAAGAAATGGATAACCGCTTCCAATTGCTGCCCAAATACTATTACCGACGCCATCAACTGGTGGGACGACATGCTCCGCTGGGACCACGAACTTATGGGTTGGGACAAAGGCATCTATGGAGTGAAGTTCAACAACCTGCACTGTGCCATCACCCTCGACGACGACAAGACCTACATGGCATCTACCGGCTATCGCACACAGTATCATGTGAGCGTAATATATAAAATACTCAATTACGATAAACTAATGTCCAACCACGACCATGTATGGGGCCCCGGTCACGAAGTGGGCCATTTCAACCAGGCTTCGATAGAGGTTATGGGCACAAGTGAAATCAGTGCCAACTTCTATGCAAACTATACAATGTACAAGATGGGCAGATACATGTCTCGTGGAGACTCCATCGGAGTATTGAGCCGTGCCTTTGCCGAGGGACAAGCATGGCCAACCATCATGGGAGAGGTAAAGATGAGAATGTGGTGGCAGCTCTATCTATACTTCCATATGGCAGGCAACGACACAGAATTCTTCCCCAAACTGTTTGCTCTTTTGCGTGAGAACGGCATCGAATCCTCGCCCACCCACGTACAGGGTAACAAAGACATTCTGCACTTTGCCGAGAAGTGCTGCGAGGCCGCAAACATGGACCTCACAAACTTCTTCAAAGTGTGGGGATGCTTCCATATTATGGACCAATTGAAGGGTAGAGAGTACACAAGTCAAGACCTCACCGTGACACAGGCGATGATTGACAAGACCCTTGCCAAAATGGCATCGTACAGCCGCAAGGCACCTGCCATTGAGTTTATAGAGGACCGCATAGAGCCCATTCTGCGCACCGACGGAGGAAGCGGCTATAAAGAGAAGAGTGTATATTCTGTAGGACAGTGTGGCGACGTTGGTCAGTATACACTCTACGACGTGAACGGCTCGCCCAAGGCCACAGGCTACAGCTACACAAAGGTGGGAAAGACCATCATCATCGAGAAGGGCAGCGGAGCCGTGGGATTCAAAGTGTACAACGGCAAAGGCGAGTACAAGGCAATGTCGAACAAGCTTAAATTCACCATCCCCGAGAAGCTTGCAACCGACCCGGGCCTGAGAATCGTTGCTGCCGAGGGCGACGGCGACGAGGTTGAGCTTGCACCCTACGCAAACAACGGCGAGGAGGCACAGAAAGCAGCCCTCGGATACGCAATGAAGGTAACCGACCACTACATAAAAAATATCGACAAGTACGGCCAGAGAGTGGGAAATTACTATCAGGGCAAGCTGGCGCGACTGAGCGAGCTTAAGAACGAGGCACAGACAGCCATCGACAACAGCGACCAGAGCGCGCACACTTACGGCGAATACCTCACACTCATCGACGAAGAGCTCGAAAGCATCTACACTTCGAACTCGATTATCAGCATAAAACCGCTCGACTACTACACACTGCAGCCCAAAAACAATTCCACAACCTCGTTGGACGTGTCATCGTCGGGCCTGAGCGTGACCAAAGGCGGAAACACACAGAATAGCAAAAAGTGGGCCTTCGAGACAGACGACGACAGCCTCTACCGCATAAAGAGCAAGAGCGGCTACTACATTGCATCGATGCCCAAAGGCGACCCCGCGACAATAACCACAAAGGCAAGCGAGGCGGCAAAATTCCGCATCGTATCGCTTGAGAACGGCTACCTGTACATGGAGCTCGACAATGTTCACGGTGGATGCGTAGGCTGGAAATCGAACAACACCATCGTGGGTAAAGAGTATACTTCGCAGGACAGCTGGTGGATGATAAAGAGAGTCGAGGACAACCAGACAGCCTACGACACAGAGCTTCTCAACAGCGCCATTGCAGCAGCCGACAGCATCATTGCCGAGCTTCTCGACGCCGAGCAGCTTGCAGGCGGCAACTACGTGACAAACAGCGGCATCTTTGCAAAAAGCGACAATCTTCTGGAGCTTGCACAGGCGTTTGTCACACTGACAGCCGACGCCAAGAGCATCCTCGCAAACGAGGTTACCGAGGACTACGGCTACGCAGCCAAGAAGCTGCAGGCAGCGATGGAGGCAGTTACAGCAGCATACGCAGTGATTCCCGCCTACCCCTCGAACGACAAGAACGGCTCAATCGCATGGTACTACATTAAGTACAGCGAAAGCAACAAATACCTGAGCGTGGAGCTTTCGGCAAAAAGATACGTAAGCTATATAATGCACACAGAGACCTCGAAAGATGAGGCCGACGACTATATGCTGTGGGCATTCGTACCCACCGGCAACGAGAATGAATACTACATTTTCAACGCCGGAACAGGATGCGCACTCTTTGGCGGCTCTTACCTTGAGGCAATGGGTGGTGGCACTGCACAGCCCTACACACTCGCCCTCGACACAGCCAAGCTGTCGTTCACCATCGGCAACGGCGAGAGCTTCATATACGGCACAGGAACCTACCCCAAGCTGAATGCAAAGGCCAACTACTATTCGCTTGAGAAGGCATTCGAGAGCGACAATGCACTGCTCGCTTCGCTCGACGGAGAGCCCTATGGAAGAAAAGCCTACGGAAAGCCCGCAACCGACGACAGCAACATCTACGTTGCCGGCGCAGCAAACGCAGCGTTCATCGACCTTAGAGAGAGCAGCAATGCCGCGCTTTTAATCGCCAAATGCCGTGAGCAGCTGGGAGCAAGCAACACCATCTACTACACAAGCCTCGACGCCGAGAGCGCAGCCGCGGCCGGAAGCAATGTCGTGGACAAGAACGGAGCATGTAAAGTGATGAACATGAACAACGAATCAATATATTATGTTCCCGAAAGCTTTACAGCATCGAGCGTCACCTACACAGACGCAAACACTGCGGGCAACAATATACGCCCCATTGTGCTGCCCTTTGTACCCACAAACAAGCTGACAACAGCAGCGCCCGCCACATTCGGCAAGATTGACGACACAAGCACACTCACGCTTGCCTATGCAGAGTTTACGAAGAACACCCCCATGTTCGTGGTTGCCAACGGCGAGAGCGTCACCGCAACAGCCACCAACGTCACAGTGGAGGCAAGCACAAAAGAGGACCTCGCGACCGATTATCTGCTCACCTCATACATTGGAACAAGCTACAAGATTGGCACATACACACTCAACGGCAACAAATGCACAAAGAGCACACAGGCAGGAACATTGGCACCGTTCGAAATTAACATCAAGGCACTGCCGGGAAGCTCGAACACAGCAAGCACTATAGAGCTCTACTACGATGCATCGACAGGCATCGAAGAGATTGAGGCTGAGGGCGATGAGCAGGAAATATACGACCTCACGGGCCGCAAGATTGAGAAGATTACCGCACCCGGAATCTACATTGTAAACAAGAAAAAGGTAATCGTTAAAGAGGCAAGATAGTCTCACGACAGGATAGAGTCGCGGTTGTGCCCACGCAGGGTGCAGCCGCGACTCTATTTTAGCCCCACGCGGCCCCGAACGTAAAATTTATATAATAAATTTAACTTTAGCGGGAATACTCTTTCGTAATCGAACATAAATTCTTATCTTTCAACCAAATTTCGCAAATAAAATAAAAAACATATTATTATGCTGAAAAAATTCCTATTTATCACCATGACAACGCTGCTCTGTTGCACATTTGCAATGGGACAGTATGTTGCCCCCGAGACCGGAAAAGCCTACCGCATTCTCACCCCGGGCAAAAACTACGATTGTATGGTTGCCAACTACAAGGACAACCTCATTGAGACAATGCCTAAAAGCAACAATGCCTATGAGCAGATGTGGATTCTCGAAAAGGCAAGCGACAACAGCGTGTACATAAAGAACGGACTCACCGGAAGCTATGTGCAGCACATTTCGCAGCTCTCGGGCTACTTCAGAATGGACGAGACTCCCCGAGAGTTCTTCATCAAAGAGAACAGCAAGAACAAGGGATTCTACAACATTCTGTGTACATCTACCGAGTCGCGAGGAATGCACTCGAGCCCCTTCAACGAGGTTGTACTCTGGTATTCATCTACCGAGGCCGGCACATTGAGCGCCACAGAGTGGGTGTTCGAGAATGCAGGCGTAAGCATCGATGTCCTCGCCGAGCAGCAGAATAAATTCCGCGAGCAGCAGGATATTATCAAGAACGTCGACGTGTACAACAGCAAGCTCACAGAATACTTTACCGACCGTTCGTGCAGCGAGCTTAAGGATACATACGCATCGATGAGCGACGACGCACTGCGCGAGGCAATGAAAGAGATGCCCGAAGTGGTGATAAACACTGCCATCAAGGTGAAAAACAGCGCTTGGGGCAAAAGAGAGAAAGAGTTCCGTGTGAGAGAGTACAAGGCCTACGCCAATGCCGACGAATGGCACAAACTGCTGCAGGCCAACGAATACTCTTATCTGAACAACCCCACAGGTATCTACGGAAGAGCCAACGAAATGATATATATTTTCGTCGAGGGCGAGATTAAGGACAATGCCCTGCTGGGACTCTACGAGGTTGTAAGCACCAACACCAGCGGCATTCTCGACACACTGAAGGTGGGCCTCAATATCGTTCCCATAAGCTACGACCTTTCGACCCTCTTCATCCGCTACGAAGTGAACACACACAACAGCGGAAAAGTGCTCGCCGACTTCCCCAATATCAAGATACACATTGAGAACGGAACAGTGAACGGATTCTTCGAGAAGGGCGTACACACAGACGAGGACTGGCGCGACATTACACAGAACCTCGCCACACACCCCGTTATTCAGGTCAAGGGCGACCGCGTGCTCTATCACATGGAGCGCAGCTGGGTGACAGCCGACAACTGCTGTAAGAACACCATCACCGACGCCATTGGCTGGTGGGACAACATGCTCAAATGGGACCACGAGCTTCTCGGTTGGGACAAAGGCATCTACGGAGTGAAGTTCAACAACCTGCACTGCGCAATCAGTCTCGACGACGACCACACCTATCAGGCATCGACAGCCTACCGCACACAGTATGGAGTAAGATACCTGTACAAGCTGCTCCCCTTCGAAACTGTACAGAGCAACCACGACAACGTATGGGGCCCCGGCCACGAGCTTGGACACACCCATCAGGGCTCTATTCAGGTAATCGGTACCACCGAGCTCAGCTGTAACGTATTTGCCAACCTTACAATGTACAAGATGGGTAAATATATGTCTCGCGGAGACACCATCGCCACACTGAGTAAGGACTTTGCACAGAGCAAGCCCTGGACAAGCATGCTGGGCGAGAGCCGCATGAGAATGTGGTGGCAGTTGTACCTGTACTTCCATATGGCAGGTAACGACACAGAATTCTACCCCAAACTCTTTGCATTGTTGCGCAAGGATGGCATCGACACCTCTCCCGAGCACGTACAGGGTAACAAAGATATTCTGCACTTTGCCGAGAAGTGCTGCGAGGCTGCAAACATGGACCTCACAGAGTACTTTAAAGTATGGGGATTCTTCCAGCCCATCCATCAGCTTACCGACAAAGAGGCTGCGTGGAAAGACCTCACCGTGACACAGGCGATGATTGACAAGACTCTCGCCAAGATGGCCTCGTACAGCCGCAAGGCACCCGCCATCGAGTTTATCGAGGACCGCATCGAGGCTACCCCCCGACTGGACGGCGGCACAGGCAACAGATTCCAGAGTGACATTGCGCTGGGCAAATGCGGCGACGTTGGACAGTTCACACTCTTCAACGCCGATGCACCGCAGGCTACAGGCTACAGCTACACAAAGGTGGGAAAGACCATCATCATCGAAAAAGGCACAGGAGCCGTGGGATTCAAAGTGTACAACGGCAAAGGCGAGTACAAAGCAATGTCGAACACTCTGAAGTTCACCATCCCCGAAGAGCTTGCCACCGACCCGGGCCTGAGAATCGTTGCAGCCGAGGGCGACGGAGGCGAGGTTGAGCTTGCACCCTACGCAAACAACGGCGCCGACGCACAGAAGGCAGCCCTCAACTATGCACTGAAGACAACCGACTACTACATAAAAAATATCGACAAGTACGGCCTTAGAGTAGGATATTACTATCAGGGCAAGCTTGCACGATTGAGCGAGATTAAGGACGAGGCACAGGCAGCCTACGACAACAACGACACAAGCGCACACTCATTCGGCGAATACCTTACACTCATCGACGAAGAGTTGAGCAATGTGTACAAATCTAATTCTATTATCAGCATAAAGCCGCTCGACTACTACACACTGCAGCCCAAGAACAATTCCACAACCTCGTTGAACGTGTCGGGCTCGACACTGAACGTCACAAAGGGCGGAAACACACAGAATAGCAAAAAGTGGGCCTTCGAGACAGAGGATGACAGCCTCTACCGCATAAAGAGCAAGAGCGGTGTCTACATTGCATCGATGCCCAAGAACAACGCTGCAACCACCACAACAAGAGCAAGCGAGGCGGCAAAATTCCGCATCGTGTCGCTCGAGAACGGCTACATATACATGGAGCTCGACAATGTTCACGGCGGATGCGTAGGCTGGAAATCGGACAACACCATCGTGGGTAAAGAGTTTAAGTCTCAGGACAGCTGGTGGATGATTAAGAGAGTCGAGGATAACCAGACAGCCTACGACACAGAGCTTCTCAACGCCACCATCGCAGCAGCCGACAGCGTTGTTGCCGAGCTTCTCGACGCCGAGCAGCTTGCAGGCGGCAACTACGTTCCCAACGAGAATATACTCGTCAAGAGCAGCAACCTCGTGGAGCTTGCACAGGTGCTTACAGCCGAGAACGCCGACGCCAAGAGCATCCTCGCGGCAGAGGTTACCGAAGACTACGGCTACGCAGCCAAGAAGCTGCAGGCAGCGATTGACGCAGTTACAGCAGCATACGCAGTGATTCCCGCCTACCCCTCGAACAGCAATAACAGCGCAATCGCATGGTACTACATTAAGTACAGCGAAAGCAGCAAATATCTGAGCGTGGAGCTTTCGGCAAAAAGATACGTAAGCTATATGATGCACACAGAGACCTCGAAAGAGGAGGCCGACGACTATATGCTGTGGGCATTCGTACCCACCGGCAACGAGAATGAATACTACATTTTCAACGCCGGAACAGGATGCGCACTCTTTGGCGGCTCTTACCTTGAGGCAATGGG
>JAFYPH010000061.1 GCA_017547585.1 Bacteroidaceae bacterium
AAAGAAAAAATAAAATGAAACGTATAATTTACATACTCGCATTAGCATTATCAATCGTCGCTTGCACCGACGACATTGACAAGAGTAACCGTTACACCTTCACAGGTGAGACGATTGCCGACTATGTGCAAAATAGAAGCGACAGGTATTCGTATTTTATCTATTTACTTAAAAGAGCTAACCTTTGGGGACTACTATCCACTTACGGACAATACACGCTTTTTCTGCCCGACAACGATGCTGTTGAAAAGTTCATTGCCGAAAAAGACAGCATCTACCACGCAACAAAAGATACAGACTCACCCATTTGGACGGGAGTAACATCGCCACTCGTAGAGGAAATAAGCGACTCGATGGCGACTGTCATCGCACGCACCCATCTGATAGAAAGAAACTACCACACTGCCGAATTTGGCGAGGGAGCAATAGGAAAATGGAACTTCAACGACATGATAATCACCATAAACTACAAGGTGACTGATGAAGGTTTCTACATTATGCTCAACAACAATTCGGCCATCATCAGTAGCGACCACGACGTTGAGAATGGTATTGTTCACCTCATTGACCGTCCCATTGACCCAATAAGGCCCTCGATAGCCACGCAGATTGGGAATCACGGTTTTTTTAGTCTGTTCCACAGCGCAATGGCAGCTACAGGCTTTGCCGATGCCGTTTCCCATATAATTGACGAGACATATGTAAAACCTAATATTAAGTCTCCCGAGCCAAATAAAAAATACATAAAATATACAGCATTTGTCGAGCCCAACGAGGTTTTTAATAAATATGGAATCTATTCGCTCAACGACCTTATAGCTTTTGCCGAAAAATGGTACGGCACCGAGGATAAAGGAAATTATGCGAGCCCTAAAAATGCCCTATATAAATTCGTTGCCTACCATTTTCTCAATGGCGAAATAACTTACGACAGGATAGTACCATCGGAGTCGGGCTTGGGAAGCGAAATTTATAACAAATTCAACAACCCCGGGCACGACCACTATAATTACTTTGTAACCAAATATGGGAAATTGATGAAAGTCTTAAAGCCATTGAGTACCACTGACGGACATAATATATACATTAACTACTCCAAACGCGCAATTCCTTATAATTTTGAAATGCGCAACCACCTGAATGTTCGCATTATAGAACTCACGGAATTCACGCAGATGAACGAAAAGTATGCAGCATTTGTGCCTGCTGCATCCAACGGATTGATACACCCCATTGATAAAATTCTCATCTACAACGAGGACGAAATGGTGGGAAACATTCTTAACGAACGCATGCGCTTTGATCTCTTGGCCCTGACACACGAACTTGCAAGCAATAACATTTGGCAGAATGGAGCCACATGTATTCCTCCCGGATATTGCGAAGGAGTAGTCAGCGACGATTATTGGATAAGTTATCCCGGTTGGTACAATGGCGACAACATAGGACTCATGAACTATTATGACTTTTCTATAAAACTGCCACCCGTTCCCAGTGGAACATACGAAATAAGATACGATGTTTTTATGCCCGAAAAGAATCATAATCCTTGGATGGAAGCAACTGACATATTCCAAGTATATTTCGATGGTAAAATATGTGGGTTGCCCGTTGTTCAAAAACTTCCGATGACAGACGAAAGTATTGGCTGGGTTGCAGATGAAAATACCTATGACAATGGTGCCGAAAATGACAAATTGTTAAGAAACAAAGGCTGGATGAAAGCCCCTGACAGTTATTTGGCATACAATGAAGCAACCCAAAGCTGGATTTCTGCAAGAGACTGCCACAGAACAGTGCGCAAAATTGCTGCTATAAAATATCTTGTAGAAGGAGAGCACTGGATACGTTTCCGCTTCATTGGTAAGTTATATGATGCTTGGGCCAATAATTGTGTTCCTAATTTTTTGGACTATATAGAGATTGTGCCGCTACACATTGTAAGCGACCCCACAAAGCCCGAGGACAGGCATTAAATAATGGCTTTGCTGCTGAGCCAATAGGCAAAAGAAAATATACAACGAAAAAAGCATCGCTTGTGCGATGCTTTTCCTTTGTTGACCGACAAGGACTCGAACCTTGAATGACAGGACCAGAATCTGTAGTGTTACCATTACACCATCGGTCAATTCCCATTTGCGATGCAAAGGTAGTGCTTTTTTTTCAAAAAAAAATATTTTCGGCATTTTTTTTCACAAAAAAGCTAAAATTTTTTGTTGCGGGGCACTTTGAAACGCAAAAGAGACTATCTTTGCAGTGAAAATCTGCAAAAGTATGGCAGGCGGAGCCATCCGTCCACATTATTTATATTGAGCAAATTTTCTAAAAGGAATAAAAAAATCACATAAACATACAAACAATGTCAGAAACAATAGACACAAAAGTTCTCTTAAAAGAGATTACAGAGGCCATTCAGGAGAAAAAAGGCAAAGGAATAGTTATAGCAGACTTGACAAAATTGGGAAACACTATATGCGATTATTTCGTTATATGCAACGGAAACTCTCCCACACAGGTGAGCGCAATTACCGACTCTGTGGAGTATATGGTGAAAAAGGCTACAGGCTACCGTCCGATAGCCATCGACGGACTGCGCAACGCACAGTGGGTGGCTATGGACTACGGAGAAGTGCTCGTACATATTTTCATGCCCGAGACACGCGAATTCTACGACATTGACCACCTGTGGGCCGATGCCAAGCTTGAAATAATCCCCGACCTTGACTGATAATTATGACGCAGGATAACAAACAACCTAAAAAGATGCCTCAGTTCAACTTTACCTGGCTGTACATTATAGCCGGTGCGGTGCTGCTGTTCATCTATATTAACGGCGGCGATGGCGGCTCTATGGTGAAAGAGGCCGACTATTCTGAACTGAAGAGCTATATAGAGAAAGGGTACGTGAGCGAGATTACCGTTTACGACAATGACGAGGTTGAGGCTTTCGTCTACCCCGACTCGGCAAAATATATTTTCACCGAGCGTAAGGGCCGCGCAATTGAGCGCCCGACGATTGTTTCGCAGATTGGCTCGAAAGAGAAGTTCGAGGAGTTTATCGACGTGCAGGAGGCCAATGGAAAATACTCGGGCACGGTGAAGTACGACTCGAAGCCCGACTATTGGGGCGGCCTCTTCTGGAACGTATTCCCGCTGATTGCTTTTGTGGGAATATGGATTTTCATCATGCGCCGCATGAGCGGTGGCGGAGGTGCCCAGGGAGGAGTGTTCAACGTGGGAAAATCGAAGGCGAAACTCTTTGAGAAAGATGACAAAAACCGCGTAACATTTAAGGATGTTGCGGGACAAGAGGGTGCGAAACAGGAGGTGCAGGAGATTGTAGACTTTTTGCGCAGCCCCCAGCGTTACACCGACCTTGGAGGAAAAATCCCCAAAGGAGCTTTGCTCGTGGGCCCTCCGGGAACAGGAAAGACATTGCTCGCAAAGGCTGTTGCCTGCGAGGCCGAAGTTCCCTTCTTCTCGCTCTCGGGTTCGGACTTTGTAGAGATGTTCGTGGGCGTGGGTGCATCGCGTGTACGCGACCTTTTCCGTCAGGCAAAAGAGAAGGCTCCCTGCATCATCTTTATCGACGAGATTGACGCTGTGGGACGTGCCCGCGGGAAAAACCCCTCGATGGGTGGCAACGACGAGCGCGAGAATACCCTGAACCAGCTGCTCACAGAGATGGACGGATTCGGTACAAACAGCGGAATCATCATCATGGCCGCAACCAACCGCGTGGACATCCTCGACAAGGCTCTGCTGCGCGCCGGACGTTTCGACCGACAGATACACGTGGACCTTCCCGACCTTAACGAGCGCAAAGAGGTGTTCGGAGTGCATCTGCGTCCGCTGAAGCTCGACGAGTCGGTTGATGTGGACCTGCTCGCGCGTCAGACTCCGGGATTCTCGGGAGCAGACATTGCCAACGTCTGCAACGAGGCGGCACTCATTGCTGCGCGTCACCAGAAGAAGGCTGTAGACAAGCAGGATTTTCTCGACGCGGTGGATCGCATCATCGGCGGACTCGAGAAAAAGACCAAAGTGATGACCGACAAAGAGAAACGTACAATAGCGCTGCACGAGGCGGGACACGCTACACTCTCGTGGTTCCTCGAGCACGCCAATCCCCTGATAAAGGTGACCATCGTGCCTCGCGGACGAGCATTGGGCGCTGCATGGTACCTGCCCGAGGAGCGTCAGATTACGACCAAAGAGCAGATGCTCGACGAAATGTGTGCCATCCTCGGTGGACGCGCCGCCGAAGAGCTTTTCATCGGCAGAATATCCACAGGAGCAATGAACGACCTTGAACGCGTAACCAAGCAAGCCTACGGAATGATTGCCTATGCGGGAATGAGCGACAAACTCGCCAACCTCTGTTACTACAATAACGAAGAGGCTGCCTTCCAGCGTCCCTACAGCGAAAAGACTGCCGAGCTTATAGACAACGAGGTGAAAGAGATGATAAAAGAGCAGTATGAACGTGCCAAACGCATGCTCCAGGAGCACAGCGAGGGCCATCATCGTCTGGCTAACCTGTTGATTGAGCGCGAGGTTATCTTTGCCGAGGATGTTGAAGAGATTTTCGGCAAGCGCCCCTGGGCGTCGCGCAGCGAGGAGATTTTCGAGAAGAACGAATCGAACGAAACAAACACAAATATTAACGAGCACGAAACCCCGCAGGAGAATGTAACAGAGAGCGAGGCGAGTGAAAAGACAACAGACCTATGAAAAAGTTATTGGTAAGAGTAGCTACAGGAGCAGTTTTCGGAGTAGTACTTCTTGCATGCATCCTGTACAACAACATCAGTTTCGGCGCGCTCTTTGCGCTGGTAACCTGCCTTGCGGTGAATGAGTTCTGCAACCTTGTACACGAGTATAAAAAGACCACTTTCAGCACCCCCGTTGCGGTGGTTGGCGGACTCTATCTGTTCCTTGCATTCTTTATGATGGACAAGGTAGCCGAGCCTTTCATGCTCTTCGTCCCCTACCTGATACTCATTGCGTTTGCCCTTGTGCGCGAGCTTTACAAGAAGGCTGACAGTCCCCTGGACAATATGGCCTACTTTGCATTGTCGCAGCTCTATGCGGCGCTGCCCTTTGCATTGCTGAACATACTGAGCACATTCGGCCCCGGCGCATACAATTACATTATGCCCCTGTCGATTTTCATCTTCTTGTGGTGCAGCGACAGCGGTGCCTACTTTGTGGGCTCGGCAATCGGCCGCCACAGACTTTTCGAGCGCATTTCTCCTAAAAAGTCGTGGGAGGGCTCCATTGGCGGAGGCGTGCTTGCACTCGTTGCAGCCTATGTGCTGTCGCTCTTCTACCCCACTCTGGGCGCCATCGAGTGGATGGGAATGGCCGCAGTGGTAGTGGTCACCGGCACTTGGGGCGACCTTATCGAGTCGTGCATGAAGCGCGAAATGGGAATTAAGGATTCGGGTAACATCCTGCCCGGCCACGGAGGTATTCTCGACCGCTTCGACAGCGCAATTCTCGCAATTCCCTCGGTGGTTGTCTACCTTTACATCTTGGGTGCGTACAACATTTTGTAGATAGCGTCGGCAGCGTGGCGCGAAGCTCCTGCCGGACCTAAAATATCAATCATCCTGTCATACTCCTTGAACATGAGGTTTCGGTATTCGGAATCCTGTTCAAGGAGTTTTTTCAGCTCTGCATCGAGGCAGGCGGGGCACATTGTGTCGGCCACAAGCTCGGTGACGACCTCGCGGTCGGCGATGAGGTTGACAAGAGAAATGTATTTCACTTTCAGGAACATACGACGCAGCCACGAATAGAATTTGGGCATTGGTGTTGCGTAGCATACTACCTGTGGCACACGGAAGAGTGCCGTCTCCAATGTTGCAGTGCCCGAGGTTACCAATGCTGCGTAGGAGTGCATGAGCAGACGATAAGTTCCCTCGAAGAGGCAGGCCTTGCGTCCCTGCAGATATTTATCGTAGTACTCTTTGTCGATGCCCGGCGCCTTTGCAATTACGGGGACATAGTCGGGGTATTTTTCCATTGCATCGAGCATCATGGGCAGATTACTGTCAATCTCTTGCTTGCGGCTGCCGGCGAGCAGGGCCACAATCTTTTTGTCGGGCAGGCCCGTAGAGGCGATAAATTCGTCGCGAGTCTCGCTATATGTGTCGCGGTAGGCGGCAACAGCGTCCACGCAGGGATTGCCCACGTAGTTTATCTTATAGTCGTGTTTCTTGAAAAATTCAACCTCGAACGGGAGGATGGAGAAGAGTGCATCGACGTCGCGCTTGATATTTTTTATGCGGTGCTCTTTCCACGCCCATATCTTTGGGGAAATATAGTAATAGACAGGAATGTCGGTGTTTGCGTGGACAAACTCGGCAATCTTTAGGTTAAAGCCCGGATAGTCGACGAGGATAAGAACATCGGGACGCCATTCGGCAACATCTTTCTTGCACATGCTCATATTGGAAAATATTGTCCTAAGATGCAGAAGCACAGGCACAAAGCCCATATAGGCAAGCTCTTTGTAGTGTTTCACACGTGTGCCACCCACGGCTGTCATAAGGTCGCCGCCGAAGAAACGGAACTGCGCTTCGCTATCAACCTCTTTGAGGGCCTTCATAAGATTGGAGGCGTGAAGGTCGCCCGATGCCTCACCAACTATAAGATAATATTTCATTGTGACGTATTTTTATGTTTACAAAAATCATTTACCATAGACGCGGATGTAGTCGACGTACATGTCCGAGCCGTTGCCGTAGCGTTCAAGGTCTATTTTCCAACCGCTGATGCCCCCAATGGCGTAGTTTACCATGAACAGATGGGGAAAGTCGCGGGAGATATAGTTTGTAGGGTGCCTGAAGACCTCAATATCATCAAGATAGTATATTGTCTCCTTTAATCCTATATACAATCC
This sequence comes from Bacteroidaceae bacterium, assembly GCA_017547585.1. GTDB lineage: Bacteria > Bacteroidota > Bacteroidia > Bacteroidales > Bacteroidaceae > HGM04593. The sequence continues at coordinate 6,911 of JAFYPH010000061.1, forward strand.
GTATGTGTGGAAAGTTGTCGACCACGACGAGCGACCGCCAATCGAGAGCATGTCTATGCTCTTGTGTAGAGCCTCGCGGGGGCGTCCATCTTCGTCGCGCTGTTCCCAATAGTGGGTGGTGCAATTATAGCCCCAAAAATCGGGGTTGCCCTCGCCCTGTCCGCCGTAGACCTCGATAATATCAAGCTCGTCGCCGGGGGCGGGACGTATCTGATTCACTGTCCAGAATGCCGGCCACGTGCCCGATGCCGACTGGGCCACGAAGCGGCACTCAAGATAGCAGGGAGCCTTGAACCAAAAGCCCTCGCCGTCCATATTCACCGAGGCTATAAGGCCGGTGCTTCCTTTGCTGCCGTCGCGCTTGCGGGCAGCTATCTTCAGATAGGTGTCCACGCGCGAGAAGGGATTGTCCTCGCTGCTGACGTCGGTAAAGGGCCAGCCGCTGAAGTCGCCCGAGAGGGGCTTGTGGGCATTGTATCTTGCCCCGCGACCATCGTCCGAGATTGAAAGTTCATCGTCAAAATCGTCCGAGAATATAAGTTTGAGTCCTTCGGCTGCGACAGGCGCTGCCGCGGGGATTCCCTCGCGCCATCTGATGCCGCCTTTATTGTATAGCTGAAGCTCAAAAATATCTTTCTTGCCATCGTCCGAAGCTGCGTAAATGCGCACGGTCATCGGGCCGTGAGGCAAAGAATCGGCGTCGAAGCGGAAACTGCCGCGACCATCTTTTTTCAGCTTTATTCCCTTGGGAGTCAAATTAATGTCGCGGCCCCACTGCGCACGCTCTTTTTCATTGCTCGTGCCCCAGCACATTGCCTTTGCACGCGACATTCCCGGAGCAACGAACTTAACCTCGACCCTGCCCGAGACGTCGCTGCGGCACTCGGGCTGCAGCAGACGGATAGCCTGCACCCAATCCTCTTTCTTCACCCCCTGCCCAAAGTCAAAATCGAGCAGTGGCCTTTTCTGCGCCGACAAAGTGCCGCCGAGCAGAAAGGCAACAAAAAGCAGAAGAAGAGAATTCCTGACCATAATAGTTTATTTGCGGAGGTTACAATTTTACAAATCCCAGCTTTTCATTTCGCGCAGAAGGTCGTAGTCTGTAAGGTCGATGCGCGTGGGAGTGATTGCAACGTAGCCGTTGGCAAGCGCCACTCTGTCGGCCGTGCAATCCTTCTCCTCGGTAACAAACTCACCCGTCAGCCAATACCATTTTCCGCCACGCGGATGGTCGTGCGCCTCGTACTCGCCCACCCACTCGCCATTTGCCTGACGACACACTGAGACGCCTTTATAGGGAGCCTTCTCGGGGAAATTGACATTGAGGCAGCAGCCTTTGGGCAGGCCGCGTTTGAGTACCTCGCTCACAATGTTGCGTATAATGGGAAGTGTGGGGGTAAAATCGGCATCGGGGTCGTGGTCGCATAGCGAGAATGCCACCGAAGGGATTCCCTTCATGCAGCCCTCGAACACCACTCCCATTGTACCCGAATAGTGGGCATTCACTGCGGAATTGTCGCCGTGGTTGATGCCACCGATTACAAGGTCGGGCTTGCGTGTGAGCAGGGCGTTGAAGGCCAGCTTCACACAATCGGCGGGGGTGCCGGTGCAGGAATATATTTCTATGCCCTCTTCGCGCGAAACGGGCTTGAACATTATAGGTTGTTCGCTTGTGATTGCGCAGCCTTTGCCCGAACGTCCCGTGTGGGGGGCCATCGCAATAACATCGCCAAACTCGGCGAGCACCTTTACAAGGCAGTTGATGCCTTTGGCGCTGTAGCCGTCGTCGTTAGAAACAAGTATCAAAGGTCTTTTTGTATCTTTCATAATCATAAATTATTTTTGCACGGTCGCACCATGCTGTTGTTCATTTTACAAAGATAGTTACAAACGAGCAAAAGTTCAAATGGCGGATGCCGCATATATTCGCCTTTTACGACAAATTTAATAAAAAATTGCGGAATCCGACTAAAATTACTACATTTACAAGCGAAACAAAAAAACAACCACACAAAAGTCATGAACTTGAGAAGATTATTCAAAAACACACTATTCACAATTATGGCACTCGCGGCAAGCACAGCCGCAGATGCGCAGAAAGTAACCGTATCGCCTCTGCCACAAGAGATTAACTGGGGCAGCAAAAAGGCATTCGACAAGAGTGTCGCGTTCAAGGTTAAGGGACTGAAGAGCGCCGACGCCGACGCTGTTGCACTGCTGCAAAAGAACTTCAACCTCGACGGAAAGAAAATAAAGCTCATCATCGGCGAGAGAGGCGACAAGGCAGTGAAAAAATACAACTCCATGATTCCCCAAAAGAGCGAGGGCTACTATCTGAGCATCGGCCCCGAGGAGGTTGTCATCGCCGGTAACGACGAGCGCGGCACATACTACGGCACACAGACGTTCCTGCAGATAGCATCGGCCGACGAGGTTATGTGCGTAACCATCAGCGACTACCCCGACGTTGCCACACGAGGAATGGTCGAGGGATATTATGGTAACCCCTACAGCGAGGAGGACAGAAAGAGCATGTTCGAATTTTTCGGCAAGCAGAAGATGAACACCTACATCTACGGCCCCAAAGACGACATCTACCACCGAGCAAAATGGCGCGAGGAGTACCCCGCAGCCGAGGCCGCGAAGATTGCCGAGTACGTAAAGGCAGCAAAAGCCAACAAAGTGGACTTTGTGTGGGCCATCCACCCGGGCAACGACATCAAATGGAATCGCACGGACAGCCTTAACATGATTAAGAAGCTGAATGCCATGTACGAGCTTGGAATACGCACCTACGCAGTATTTTTCGATGACATCTGGGGCGAGGGAGCAGACGCCACCCGCCAGGCGGGACTGCTCAACTACATCAGCGACGAATTTGTAAAGAAACACGACGATGTTGCACCGCTCATACTGTGCCCCACACAATACAACAAAGGATGGTCGAGCGGCAACTATCTTGACATTTTGGGCGAGAAGAGCTACAAGGAGACGAACATCATGTGGACAGGAAACTCCGTCATAGACATGATAAACAAAAAGGACATGGAGTGGATAAACAACCGCATAAAGCGCAACGCCTACATTTGGCTCAACTACCCCGTGAACGACTATTGCGTGGATCATATGCTCATGGGCCCCACATACGGCAACGACCTTGACATTGCCAATATGCTGGCGGGCTTCACCGCAAACCCCATGGAGTACGCCGAGGCATCGAAAATATCACTCTACAGCATTGCCGACTACACATGGAACATGGGCGACTACGACGCAGACGCATCGTGGCAGCGTGCGTTGGAGTATTTTGTACCCGGATGCACCGACGAGTTCCGCCTTTTCTGCGAGAACAACATCGACCTTGGTGTCACCGGCCACGGACTGCGCCGCCAGGGTGAGTCGCCCCGATTCAATGCCGCATTGCAGCAGTTCGGGAAGCTGATGAACGAGGGTGACACGATAGCCGCAACCAAGCTGCTGACGGCACACTTCAACCAGATGATTGTTGCTGCCGAGACAATGATTGCAACAAACGAGGCACCGCGCCTGTCGGCCGAGATTGAGCCTTGGTGCAAGGCCATGAAACTGCTTGCCCTCAAGGGAGTGTCGACAATGAAAATGCTCGCGGCACTGAAAAGCAACCGTCCCGAAGCATTCATAGAGAATTATCTTGACTATCAGAAACTTGACAAACAGCAGATGGCACTTCGTTCGCGCGACTTCCCCGGCTCGATAAAGGCCCCCAACCCCGTGGTTGCAACAACGTTCATCGTGCCTTTCATCAAGAAAAGCGTAGCGCAATACATTGACGAGTACAAAAAAGCATACGACTACAGGCTGGACGTATTCCCCAAACAGGTGGTGGAGAATGGAAAATATTTCATAAAGGTGAACGGAAAATTCCTTACCAACGAAAAGGAGAATACCCCGAGAACAGCGCCCGTATTCAAGGACGAGCGAGACATGGTTAAGCCCCAGCGTCAGGAGTGGATAATTTCGCTCGACACAGACACTGAGCGCTACAAAATTGTTAACGCGCAGGACAACCGCTACCTTAACGAGACTGGCTCATTCTCGGCCGGCAACAGCACCAACCCCTACGACGCAACGTGGCACACATACATACTGAAACGCGGAGCGAACGGTAAATTCTCGATACATACAGCCGGAAGAGCCGGAAAGAATTTCTGGATGGTGACACCCGACAACGACCGCGTCTACAACAGCGGCTATCTTGGCGAGAGCTACAAAAAGATGGGCGAAGAAGAAAAATGCATCTTCGAATTTGTGCCTATTAACGAGAAATAGCCACTGCACGACACGCACAATAGCAGAATGTTACCCGCGTATTTAAACGTTGGGTAACATTTTTTATAATATATTGTTAATAAAGAGTTCATAAGAATAACAGGAATTAGAATTAAGCAATGATTTTTTTTGCTATCTTTGCAAACAAAAGTTTGCGAACATAGACTGCGCTCATTGCGAATGAAAATAAATTTTCACCCATTCGCCTGCACTATCTTCGCAACATTGCTGTTGCAAAAAGCGACAAACACAACAAACTGAGAAAAATGGGAAAAATAATTGCTTTAGCCAACCAGAAAGGCGGAGTGGGAAAAACCACCACAGCCATTAATCTTGCAGCCTCATTGGCAACATTGGGCAAGAAAGTTCTGGTAATAGACGCCGACCCGCAGGCAAACGCCTCGTCGGGATTGGGCATTGACATTAGACAGATAAAAAACTCAATATACGAATGCCTCATCAGCGGCTCGACACCCGAAGAGGGTATCCACCACACATGCATCGAGGGGCTGGACATCATTCCCTCGCACATTGACCTTGTGGGTGCAGAGATTGAAATGCTGGACATGCCCAACCGCGAGAATATAATGAAGAATTCGCTTGCAGCCATCAAGGACGCATACGACTATCTGCTCATTGACTGTTCGCCGTCGCTGGGACTCATCACCGTAAACTCGCTCACAGCAGCCGACTCGGTGATAATACCCGTGCAGTGCGAATATTTCGCTCTCGAGGGAATCAGCAAGCTGCTGAACACCATCAAGATTATAAAGTCGAAGCTTAACCCCGCGCTCGACATTGAGGGATTCCTGCTCACAATGTACAATTCGCGCCTGAGACTGAGCAACCAGATTTACAATGAAGTGAAAAAGCACTTCCGCGAGCTTGTATTCAACACTGTGATACAGAGAAACATCCGTCTGGGCGAAGCACCCAGCATGGGCATTCCCGTTATTTTGTACGACGCCGACTCGATAGGAGCAAGAAACTACCTTGCGTTGGCCGAAGAAATCACACAAAGAAAAAATTAACAGATGACAAAGAAATTCACACTTGGCAGAGGACTCGACGCACTAATCTCGACAGAGGCGGTGCGCACGTCGGGCTCGTCGTCCATAGGAGAGATAAAATTGAGCCAGATTGAGGCCAATCCCAACCAGCCCCGTCGCGAGTTCAGCGAGGAGTCGTTGCGCGAGCTTGCCGACTCGATAAGAGAGATAGGCATCGTGCAGCCCATCACCCTGCGCGAGATTGAGGGCGAGCGCTATCAGATTATTGCCGGCGAGCGCCGCTTCCGCGCGTCGCAGCTTGCAGGCAAAGATACAATCCCCGCCTACATTGTCACTGCCGACGACGAGAGCACAATGGAAATGGCCCTTGTCGAGAACATCCAGCGCGAGGACCTGAACGCACTCGAAATTGCTCTTGCCTATCAGATGCTCATCGAGCAGAATAACCTTTCGCAGGAGCAGTTGAGCAAACGCGTGGGCAAAGGCCGCGCAACAATCGCCAACTTCCTGCGTCTGCTGAAGCTCCCCGCACCCGTGCAGATGGCACTGAAGGAGAAGCGCATAGACATGGGACACGCACGCGCACTTTTGTCGCTCGACGACCCCAAACAGCAGATTGAGGTATTCAAAGAGATACAGAAAAACGACTACTCTGTGAGACAGGTAGAGGAGCTTGTTCGCCGCATAAAGGAGGAGGGATTCGAAGAGAAAGTAGCGAAGAAGAGCGAGGAGCAGCATCAGAATATGGCCGTATACAGCCAGCTGAAAAAGCAGCTCACACAGTTCTTCCAGACACCCGTGCAGCTGACAAGCACAGCCAAAGGAAACGGCAAGATAAGCATCAAGTTCAAGGACGAACAGGAGCTTGAGCGAATAATATCTATTTTCGACAAACTAAACAAACAGTAATTTGTTACCGAAACGAGCAACATACAAACTGCATATAGTGGCAATGGCAATGATGCTGTTGCTTGCAACGGGAGTATCGGCACAGGTTGTCGCCGACTCAACAAAGAGCGAAGGCAACATTCCCGAAAAAATATCGATTGAGCAGACTGCAAACGACACTCTCAGCATCGACAGCGTGCAAAGAGAGACTGCGGCTCTCGCGAGCGACAGCAGCCGAGTGTCGAAAAAGCGCTCGGCGACAGGCGTCACCGAAAGAATCGCACGCTTCAAGCCCGAGCCCTACAAGGCTACGTGGCTCGCAGTGGTGCTTCCCGGTGCCGGACAGATATACAACCGCAAATATTGGAAGCTGCCCATCGTCTACGGAGGAATCATGGGCTGTCTGTATGCCTACAACTGGAACAACCAGATGTACAGCGACTATCGTCAGGCGTTCCTCGACATTATGGACGCCGACCCCAACAGCAAGAGCTACGAGACATTCTTCCCGTCGGGTTACGATTTTCAGAGCAACGAAGAGTACCTGAAGGAGCTTTTCAAGAAACGCAAGAACCGCTATCGTCGCTGGCGCGACCTCAGCGTGTTTGCCTGCGTGGGAGTCTATCTTGTATCCATTGTCGATGCATACGTCGACGCCCACCTTTCGAGCTTCGACATCAGCGAGGACATCAACCTGAGCATCCACCCCGACGTACAGCCCTCGGGTGCCAACGGCAACTACTATGGACTGAACTGCAACATTTCATTTTAAAAAAGAACACAATTGAAAAATATAGCGACTATACTATTTACACTTTTGTGCTGCACCACCCTGCAGGCACAGAATGACACCGCACGCATCGACCTTGAGAATTTGGGAGTGGTGGCGGAGAAGATGACCGCAAACTACGACAAGCCTCTGAGTGCGTTGCACTTGGACTACATAAGCGACAAAGACAGCATAAAATTTGACATTCCCGAGAGCATGATGCTCGACATTGACAGCCTCATGAACAACTGGCAGTCGCGCACACTGCTGCAGCTGCTCGAGAACGACAGCATAGGCGAGGCGCTCCCCGTGAACGACTCCATCTACGCCGATCGTCTCGACCGCCTGCCCTCGATAATAGAAATGACATACAACGACGTAACCAAGCAGTTCATAGAGCGTTACGCTACCAAGCACCGTCGTTTGGTGTCGAACATGCTGGGACTCTCGACCTATTATCTGCCCATGATAGAGAGCGCGCTCGACAGCTACAATATGCCCCAAGAGCTCAAATATCTGCCGATAATTGAGTCGGCATTCAACCCCAAGGCAGTGTCGCGCGTGGGAGCCAAAGGATTGTGGCAGTTTATGTTCCCGACCGGAAAATTTTATGGTCTCAAGGCCAACAGCTACATTGACGAGCGTTTCGACCCGCTGAAGTCGACACACGCAGCCATACGCTATCTGCGCGACCTCTACAAATTCTTCCAGAGCTGGGACCTTGCGATAGCAGCCTACAACTGCGGCCCAGGAAACGTGAAAAAGGCAATCATACGTTCGGGCGGAAAGACAAATTTCTGGCAAATTTACCGTTTCCTGCCCCGCGAGACACGCGGATATGTTCCTGCGTTCATCGCCGCAAACTACATTATGACCTACTACGAGGAGCATGGAATCACCCCCATGGAGCCCTCGCTGCCCATAGCAACAGACACGGTGCACGTGAACAAGAACCTGCACTTCTCGCAGGTGTCGGAGCTGTGCAACATCGAGCTCGAGGCCATCAGGGCCATGAATCCCCAATACATCAGAGACATTATTCCCGGCAAGAGCGGTACCTGCGTATTGCGTCTGCCCAACGAGACAATAACCAGCCTGCTCAATCTGGGCGACTCTGTATACAAGCACAAAGAGGAGGTATTCTTCCCCGCCACACAGCTTGCGCAGCTCGAAAAGGGTGTCAAGCTGAACGACGGAGGCCGCAGCACAAGCAAACGCCACAAGGTGCGCAACGGCGAGACACTCTCGACCATTGCACGCAAGTACGGCGTCTCGGTGAAACAGCTGATGCGCGCCAACGGATTGAAAAATACAAATATCAGAGCCGGACGTTACATTAATATATATTGATGTCATGGAAACAAACGAAGAGAAACGCCGCATAGAGGAAGAGGCCGAAATTTCGGCCGCCTTTCAGGAATTGCTCGACACCTATCTTGCGTCGCAGCACAGACGCAAGGTGGATATCATCACAAAAGCCTTCAACTTTGCACGACAGGCCCATAAGGGCGTGCGTCGTAACAGCGGCGAGGCGTACATCATGCACCCGCTGGCAGTGGCGCGCATCGTCTGCGCCGAAATAGGCCTGGGCTCGACATCTATCTGCGCGGCACTGCTGCACGACGTTGTCGAAGACACAGACTATACGGTGGAGGATATACGCAACCTCTTCGGAGAAAAAATTGCACAGATTGTAGACGGACTCACGAAAATTTCGGGAGGAGTGTTCGGCACACAGGCATCGGTGCAGGCCGAGAATTTCAAGAAACTGCTGCTCACCATGAGCGAGGATATCCGCGTGATTCTCATCAAGATAGCCGACCGACTGCACAATATGCGCACCCTCGCGTACATGCCCGTCAACAAGCAATATAAGATTGCAGGCGAGACTCTTTACATCTACGCTCCCATCGCCTACCGCCTGGGATTGAGCCGCATAAAGACAGAGCTCGAAAACCTCAGCTTCCGCTACGAGCACCCCGAGGAGTACGAAAAGATTCAAAAGAAACTCGCAAAGACACAGCTTGAGCGCGACAAGCTCTATAATGATTTTATAAGCCCCATACGCAAAGAGCTGGACGCACTTGGATTCAGCTACCGCATCATGGGACGTCTGAAGTCGCCCTACTCCATCTGGAACAAGATGCAGACGAAGCACATTGCCTTCGAGGACATCTACGACATTCTTGCCGTGCGCATCGTCTTTACCCCGCGCGAGGGCAAGGACGAGAACAACGAGTGCTTCAACATTTACATTGCACTCACAAAGCTGTACGACGTGCACCCCGACCGTCTGCGCGACTGGGTGAACAAGCCCCGCGCCAACGGCTACCGCGCGCTTCAGGCAACATTCATGAGCAAGCAGGGCGAGTGGATAGAGGTGCAGATACGCAGCGAGCAGATGGACGAGATTGCCGAGAAAGGCGTTGCCGCACACTGGAAATACAAGAACAAAGAGAACAGCAACGGCAAGGACGAAATGCTCGACGACTGGCTGCACACGATAAAAGAGATTCTCGACGACCCGCAGCCCAATGCACTCGACTTTCTCGACACCATAAAGCTGAATCTCTATGCAACGGAGATTTTCGTCTTTACCCCCAAGGGCGAAATTATGACAATGCCGCAGAACTGTACGGCTCTGGACCTCGCATACAGCATACACACATTCTTGGGCAACCACTGCATAGGCGCAAAGGTGAATCACAAGCTTGTGCCCATGAATCATGTGCTGCAGAGTGGCGACCAGGTGGAGATTCTAACCTCTAACTCACAGCATGTTCAGGCAAATTGGCTGTCGTTTGCAACCACCGCCAAGGCCCGCGCAAAGATACAGGCTGCCCTGCGACGCGAACAGCGTAAGATACAGAAAGAGGGCGAAGAGAGGCTCAATGCGTTCCTCGAAAAGGAGGAGCTCGGAAGCTTCGCCAACAACATCGAAAGAATATGGCTGCACCACAACCTCAAGGACAAAGAGGAGTTGCTCACAGCCATTGGCAACGGCACCATCACTTTGGGCGAAGAGGACAAAGAGGCACTCTTGGGCAACCAGAAACGCCGCTTCTCGTTCTTCTTCTTCAACAAGGAAGAGAAGAAAGAGGAGAAAAAGCAGAGCAACATTGCCTCTTTCGACGACGTTGACCGCAAGCGTCCCATCATTCTCACCGACGAGAATCTGCAGAAAGATTTTATCATTGCCGACTGCTGCCACCCTATTCCCGGCGACGACATTCTCGGCTACTACGACGAGAACAAGCACATTGTGATACACAAACGCCAATGCCCCGTAGCCGATAGGCTGAAGAGCAGCCACGGCGATCGCATACTATCGGCCAGCTGGGACACCCGCCGTCTGCACCAATTCATCGTGCCCATAAACATCAAGGGCATCGACCGCATAGGCATCATTAATCAGATTACAGAGATTACTTCGCAGCAGATGAACGTGAACATCCAAAAGTTCGAATTCGAGAACAAGAATGGAGTTTTCGAGTGCAACGTATGGCTGAACATCCGCGACGTGAACGACGTGAAGCTGCTGTGCGAAAAGCTGAAAAAGATAGAGGGGATTCAAAGTGTGGCACGCGTAGACTGACCACAATGACGGCGGGCATCAAAGCTCGCCAAGAGCATCGCGCAGGCCAATAAGCTCGGCACGTATCGAACGCAAGCGCTCGATGACAGAGCTGTCAATCTCGGCCTGCTTGACCTTTCCACGACCTTTAAGATAGGTCTGCGCACCCGAGAGCGTCATTCCCTTCTCTTTTACAAGATGATGCACAAGCTTTACAGCCTGAAGGTCGTCCTTTGTGTAGCGACGCACTCCGTTCGTGCCCTTCTGCGGGGCAATCTGCTTGAATACAGTCTCCCAATAGCGCAGAGTGCTCTCGTTGACGCCAACCTCGGCGGCAACCTCTCCAATGGAGTAAAAGAGCTTGTGATTCTTGTTTCTGTTGAGTGCCATCGTCGGGAGTAAATGTATCAATCGTAAACTTTGCCGTGATTCTCGGCCATGCGCAACATTTCGTCGTAGCCGTCGGCATCAAGATCCATAAAATAGTAGTTCACAGGGTTCACCTTGCGACCTTTGAGCACAACCTCGTAGTGCAGGTGAGGGCCGGTACTCTTGCCCGAGTTTCCACTGTCGGCAATATACTCGCCACGCACAACCTTCTGCCCCACCTTTACCTTGGAGCTGTGCAGATGGGCGTAACGTGTGCGATAGCCATAGCCGTGGTCGAGCTCGACGGTCATTCCGTAGCCTGTCTCCCATTTTGAAGAGACAACAACAGCGTCGCCCGTAGCATAGACAGGCGTGCGAATGTCGCACGAGAAGTCCATTCCCGAATGGAATTTCTGAGTCTTGTAGATGGGGTCTATACGATAGCCGTAACCCGACGCGGTCTTTTTAAGGTCGCGGTTGGCAATGGGCTGTATGGCAGGCAGATGCTTGAGGTACTCCTCTTGGTCTTTGCTGAGCTCGACAATCTCGTCGAACGACTTTATCTGCAGATAGAGCTGTTTGGCGAGCATGTCCGCCTTTTGGGTAGTCTCTACCACAAGAGCGGCATTGTCCATATCCATAAGTTCATCGTAGCGTCCCGTGCCTCCGTAGCCCGACGTACGGGCAGCCTCGGCAACAGGCTCGGCATTCATCAGCACACGATAGAGATTGTCGTCGCGCTGCTGTATATCACCGAGCACCTCCATCGCATCGTCCAGACGCTGCGAGAGAATGCGGTACTGCGCAAGAAGTTTGGAATTCTCCTCTTGCACCTCTTTGAGCGACGGTGTCTGAATACAAAGGTAAAAGACAAGGAAAGAGAGTCCGCCGAAGATGAAGAAAAAGAGAAAACCGCGCAACCACGTAAGGATTTTCTGTGCCGTATTGGGGTACACCCTGTCGTAGGTGCGTGTCTTTTGGTTGAATATGTAATATACTTTGCGCATATAGATGTAAAATGCCTATTAATTTTGCCGAGCCGGACGAAGATTGGAACTTATCCTCCTATTTTCGCCGAAAGTTTTGGCAAAAATAATAAATCTGAATTATCTTTGCAACTAATTGCAAACTGATTGCAAAAAACCAAGAAAAAGTAACCCGGAATTATATAAATAATTCCAAATTACAGACAAAGAATATTAAAAAGCAATAAACATATGCTCACATCAAAAGAAATCAGAGAATCCTTCAAGGAATTTTTCAAGGAGAAAGGACACCTTATCGTGCCTTCGGCTCCTATGGTAGTAAAAGACGACCCCACGCTGATGTTCACCAACGCCGGAATGAACCAGTTTAAAGATATTATCCTGGGCAACAGCCCGGCAAAGAGCAAACGTGTGGCCGACTCGCAGAAGTGTCTGCGCGTAAGCGGTAAGCACAACGACCTAGAAGAGGTTGGTCACGACACCTACCACCACACAATGTTTGAAATGCTCGGAAACTGGTCGTTCGGCGACTACTTCAAAGAAGAGGCAATCACATGGGCGTGGGAGTATTTGGTAGATGTACTTAAACTGAACCCCGAAATTCTTTATGCCACCGTATTCGAGGGTAGCGCAGAGGATGGACTGGAGCGCGACAACGAGGCTGCCGGTTACTGGGAGAAATATCTGCCCAAAGACCACATCATCAACGGCAACAAGAAGGACAACTTTTGGGAAATGGGCGACACAGGCCCCTGCGGTCCCTGCTCTGAAATTCACATTGACCTGCGTTCTGCCGAAGAGCGTGCACAAATAAGCGGACGCGACCTTGTGAACCACGATCACCCTCAGGTAATAGAAATATGGAACCTTGTGTTCATGCAATTCAACCGCAAGGCCGACGGCTCTCTCGAAGGACTCCCTGCAAAGGTTATCGACACAGGAATGGGCTTCGAGCGTCTCTGCATGGCATTGCAGGGCAAGCGTTCGAACTACGACACTGACATCTTCCAGCCCATCATCAAGAAAATCAGCGAGCTTTCGGGCAAGAACTACGGCGACGACGCTTCGGTAGACGTTGCTATGCGCGTAATTGCCGACCACATACGTACAATCTCATTCTCAATCACCGACGGTCAGCTACCCTCTAACGCAAAAGCCGGCTACGTTATCCGCCGCATCTTGCGCCGTGCCGTACGATACGCATACACATTCCTGGGACAGAAGCAGGCATTTATGTACAAGCTCGTTCCCACACTCATCGAGAATATGGGCGACGCCTACCCCGAGCTTGGTGCACAGAGAGAGCTTGTAACAAAGGTAATCAAAGAGGAGGAAGAGGCATTCTTGCGCACTCTGGAGACAGGTATCCACCTTCTCGACAAAATTATCGCCACTGCAAAAGCCGACGGCAAGCAGGAGATTAGCGGTGTCGAGGCATTCACACTCTACGACACATTCGGATTCCCCATCGACCTTACACAGCTCATTCTGCGCGAGAATGACCTTACTGTGAACATGGCCGAGTTTGACGAGGAGATGCTCAAACAGAAGACACGCGCACGCAACGCTGCAGCCGTGGAGAATGGCGACTGGGCGAACATTGCCGAGGGCGAGAGCAAGTTCGTAGGCTACGACCTCACAGAGTGCGACACAAAGATTCTGCGCTACCGTCAGACTAAACAGAAGAACCAGACACTCTATCAGATTGTTCTTTGCGAGACACCTTTCTACGCCGAGAGCGGAGGTCAGGTGGGCGACACAGGTTACCTTATCTGTGGCGACGAGCGCATCGAGGTTATCGACACAAAGAAGGAGAACAACCTTCCCATACACATTACCAAGAAGCTGCCCGCAAACGCCGAGGCAACCTTCCGCGCCGAGGTTAACGTTGCCAAGCGCAATGCATGCGCAGCCAACCACTCTTGTACCCACCTCCTCGACCAGGCACTGCGCGAGGTTTTGGGCACACACGTAGAGCAGAAGGGCTCGCTCGTGACACCCGAGGGCATACGTTTCGACTTCTCACACTTCCAGAAGCTGAGCAACGAAGAGATTCAGAAGGTCGAGAAGATTGTGAACGCACGCATACGCGCAAACATCCCTTTGACCGAGCACAGAGACATTCCCATTGCCGAGGCTCAGCAGCTGGGCGCAATAGCACTCTTCGGCGAGAAATACGGCGACAGAGTACGTGTCATCCAGTTTGACAAGTCTATCGAGTTCTGCGGCGGTATCCACGTACAGGCAACCGGCAGCATAGGAATGGTGAAGATAATCTCTGAAAGTTCAGTAGCTGCAGGTGTGCGCCGTATCGAGGCAATCACAGGCGAGGCATTGGAGGAGAACATCATCAAGATGCAGGACATGATTGCCGAGATTAAGGCACTCTTCAACAACGTCCCCAATCTGAAGGCTACCATCGTGAAGGCTATCAGCGAGAACAACGAGCTGAAAAAACAGGTCGAGGAGTATGCTCGCGAGAAGGCTGTAAGCACAAAGGACAAGCTCATGGGCGAGGTTAAGGAGAGAAAAGGCATACGCGTAATAAGCGCAATACTGCCCTTGCCCGCAAGCACCGTTAAGGATATTGTATTCATGCTGCGCAGCGAAATGCCCGACAACCTGCTGTGTGTAATCGGTAGCGTAAGCAACGACAAGCCCCAGCTCACAATTTCGGCTAGTGGCGACCTTGTAGAGGCAGGTATCAACGCCGGCAAGCTCGTAGGTCAGGCAGCTAAAGAGATGCAGGGCGGCGGTGGCGGCCAGACTCACTTCGCAACTGCAGGCGGAAAGAACGTCGAAGGCCTTAAGAACGCAATGGAAAAGGTATTCGAACTTGCAGAGCTTTAATATCCATTAAAGGACTCAATAAAGTAATCGCTCCGAAGAATAAACTTCGGAGCGATTACTCTTTATATAAACACACATTCTGAATATCTGAAATTATCAATCAACACCCAATGCCTTCAATCTATTCTTTGCACTTTCATGGCCCTGCTCGGCTGCCTTGCGGTACCATTTGAAAGCTTCATTCAAATCTTTATCGACACCACGACCATTTTCATAGCAACGACCCAAAAAATTTTGCGCATAAGCATCTCCCTGCTCGGCTGCCAAGAGCCACCACTTGACTGCTTCGCTAAAATCTTTATCGACACCATTACCAAAATAGTAGCATTCGCCCAAGCCATATTGCGCGTCGGCATTTCCCTGCTTAGCTGCCAAAAGCCACCATTTAAAAGCCTTGTTGTAATCCTGCTTATGTCCACCATATCTTCCTGCACCGGTGCGACCTGTATAGTATCTCTTCCCAAGTTCATATTGAGCCGCTGCATCATTTTTGTTCGCAGCCTCATTGTAGACAGGATACTCTATGATGTAAAATCTGCAGATAAGAGCAAATGCTATTAGAAGCAAAAATTTTATTACATGTTTCATAAAACACGTCTCATATAATTATTTTTTCAAATTGTACCCTTTGAAAAAAGAGACTGCGCCAAAATATCACATTTTTGCGCAGCCTCACAATCAAATATTATCAGAAAAAATTATTCTTCTTCCTTAATTGAGAACTCCTTAATCAGCTTCTCCTGAACATCTGTGGGAACAAGTTCGTAAGAAGAGAAAGACATTATGAACGATGCACGACCACCGGTGAGTGAACTGAGGGCTGTTGAGTAAGATGACATCTCTTTCAAAGGCACTTTAGCCGAGAGTTTCTCGTAACCATTCTCGCTGCTCATTCCCATGATGAGACCGCGGCGTCCCTGAAGGTCGCTCATTACGTCACCCATCTTGTCCGAGGGAACGAATACCTCAACATCGTAAACAGGCTCAAGAATCTTGGGAGCAGCCGAACGGAAGGCCTCGCTGAATGCGTTGCGTCCTGCAAGCATGAACGAGATTTCATTTGAGTCTACCGGGTGCATCTTTCCGTCGTAAACGATTACTCTTACGTCGCGTGCATAAGAACCGGTGAGGGGACCCTGCTCCATTCTCTCCATTACTCCCTTAAGGATTGCGGGCATGAAACGTGCGTCGATAGCACCGCCGACAACGCTGTTCACAAATACCAGCTTGCCACCCCAATCGAGCTTAATCTCTTCTGTTCCACGAGGAGTAATCTTGAACTCCTGACCGTTGAAGCGGTAAACGTCGGGCATAGGAACACCCTCTTCGTAGGGCTCTACAATCATGTGCACTTCACCAAACTGACCGGCACCACCCGACTGTTTCTTGTGACGATAGTCGGCACGCGCAGCCTTTGTGATTGTCTCGCGGTAGGGAATCTTAGGTTCTTCGTACTTAACAAGCATCTTCTCTACGTTAACGAGACGCCACTGCAATGTGCGCAAGTGGAACTCACCCTGACCATAAACGATAGTCTGACGGAGCTCTTTCGACTGAACAACCACCCATGTGGGATCCTCCTCGTGCATGCGGTTGAGCACCTGCATGAGTTTCTCCATGTCTGACTCTTTCTGGGGCTTGATTGCGCGAGAATATTTCGATGCGGGATATTTTACAAGTGAGAAGCTGTTGTTTGAATCCTTGTCGTTGAGAGTGTTACCGATTTTGATATCTTTCAGTTTCACTGTACAACCGAGGTCACCAGCCTTGAGCTCGTCCACCTGAACGCGGTTGGCACCTGCGCAGCAGAAGATCTGCGAAATGCGCTCTTTCGAGCCACGGTCGGCATTTACAAGGTCGGCACCGGTCTTCAGTGTACCGCTCATCACCTTGAAGTAGTTAACCTCACCAATGTGGGGCTCTACAGAGGTCTTGAAGAAGAAGATAGATGTGGGAGCCTCGCTGTTGTAGGGAACAACCTCACCCTCTGAATTCACGGGCTGGGGCATGTCATCAACCTCGGGAGCCACGTTAGAGAGGAATTCGAGCAGACGGCTCACTGCAACGTCGGTACCTGCCGAACAGCATAGAACGGGGTAAACGCTACCTGTAGAGAGACCCATGCGGGCACCTACGCGGATGTCATCCTTGTCGAGGTCGGAATCCTCGAAATATTTGTCCATAAGCTCCTCTTTGTTCTCGGCAGCCATTTCCACAAGTTTCATGT
This sequence comes from Bacteroidaceae bacterium, assembly GCA_017547585.1. Lineage (GTDB taxonomy): Bacteria > Bacteroidota > Bacteroidia > Bacteroidales > Bacteroidaceae > HGM04593. The sequence continues at coordinate 23,892 of JAFYPH010000061.1, forward strand.
GGAGGTCGATAGCCTTGTCGAGCTCGGCAACGGGAATATCCTCTTCAATGGGTGCCTCACCTTCGGCTGTCCATGTAAGTTTCTTCATCAAAAGAACGTCGATGATAGACTTGAAGCCGGGGCCTGTCTCAAGAGGATACTGCACGGGGCACACTTTGGGGCCGTAGATTGTCTGCAGTTGGTCGATAACCATGTCATAATCACATTTTTCATGATCCACCTGGTTGACAACAAACATCATGGGCTTGTTCATCTTCTTGATGTAGCGGAAACAGTTCTGTGTACCAACCTCGACACCATACTGACCATTGATGACCATCATTGCGAGGTCGGCAACAGTCATGGCCGAAACGGCGCTACCTGCAAAGTCATCTGCACCCGGACAGTCGATAAGATTGAGTTTCTTTCCGTTCTGCTCAACCTGGAAGACTGTTGAGAATACAGAGTATCCGTACTCCTGCTCTACAGGAAAATAGTCGCTTACGGTATTTTTCGCAGCGACTGTACCTCTACGTTTTATAATACCACTCTCAAAGAGGATAGCCTCTGTGAGGGTGGTTTTACCGGCGCCTGAACATCCTACGATTGCGATGTTCTTAATTTCGTTAGTCTGATAGGTTTTCATATTTCTATTATTTTTGCTTTAAAAGTAAGACTAAATAAATAATTTTGCCACCAATGTAGGGAAAAATAAAGAAATAAGCAACTACATTGCACAACTTTTTTAATATATGACAAAAATATTTTAATTTTGTCAGCAAATTGTACGTCGAAGTATGGCAGGTATATACATTCACATTCCATTTTGTAAGCAGCGTTGCAGATACTGCAGTTTTTTTTCTTCTACCAACGAGGAGAAAAAGAGGGAATATATTGATGCTCTTTGTAAAGAATTGCGCATGCGCAAAAATTACACGGAGAGCAACGTCGATACTATATATATAGGAGGAGGAACACCCTCGACACTGCAAAAAGATGATTTTGAGAAAATTTTCGCCACAATTGGAGAGAATTTCTGCGTAAAAGAGAGTGCGGAGATTACTTTGGAGGCCAACCCCGACGACCTTTCGCGCGACTATCTTGCCATGCTGCGCAGCCTGCCGTTCAACCGTCTGAGCATGGGAGTGCAGAGTTTCGACGACGCGCTTCTGAAGATGCTGGGACGTCGCCACGACTCGGCGCGAGCGAAGGAGGCTTTCGGCGACGCACGCGCCGCAGGCTTCGACAACATAAGTATAGACCTGATGTTTGCGCTGCCCGGCTCCACTCCCGAAAGCTGGAGCAACGACCTTGAAAATGCCATTGAGCTGCGCCCCGAGCACATTTCGGCCTATAATCTCACCTATGAGGAGGGCACCGCACTCTACAAGGCTGCTCAGAGTGGCAGCATCGTCCCGCTCGACGAAGAGGGTAATCTGCAGCAGTTCACCATGCTCATTGAGGCTCTCGAAGCTGCCGGCTACTGCCATTATGAGATTTCGAACTTTGCCCGTCCGGGGCGCGAGAGCCGACACAATAGCAGCTATTGGCACAATATGCCCTATCTTGGCTGCGGCGCTGCGGGCCACTCATACGATGGTGTTTCGCGTCAATGGAACGTCGCAGACATTGCACTATATATAAGAGGTATAAAGGATGGCGCGCCCGACTACGAGATTGAGAAGCTGACGGAGAGCGAGCGTTACAATGATGCGGTGCTCACCCGTCTGAGGACGCGCGACGGACTGCCGCTCGGCTGGTTCAGAGAGAATTTCCAGGAAAAGTATGTAGAATATATGCTGAGCGCAGCAGCCGCTCACATTGAGCGCGGCACGCTGACACACACAGACAACAATAGCATCAGACTCACGAAAAAGGGCATTTTCATAAGCGATGCTATCATGCGCGACCTTATTTTTGTAGAGTAATCTGCGGCCGCTCGTTGTTTGCCGTTACTCGCAGACGCGGTAAATATCGGGAAGGTTGCGACCCTCTTGGTCGTAGTCGAGGCCGTAGCCGACGATAAAGTCGTTTGCAATGTCGAAGCAGCGGTAGTGGATGTCGAGCTCTACCTGCAGGTTGCCGGGCTTCACGAAGAGCGACGCCACGCGAACGTCGGCAGGATTTTTCTCGCCAAGCATACGCAACATTTCGCGCATGGTGATTCCCGAGTCTATAATATCTTCGACAACAACCAGTGTGCGGCCCTCAATATTCTCGTTGAGACCGATGAGCTCTTTCACTTTACCCGTAGAGCTTGTACCCTCGTACGAAGAGACGCGCACGAAGCTGACCTCACAAGGAATCTCAATTTCGCGCAGAAGGTCGGCAGCGAACATAAATGCGCCATTCAGCACCACAAGGAAAAGAGGTTTTTTACCTGCAAGATCTTTATTGATGGCAGCCGCCACATGCTTCACCTGCTCTTTAATTTTCTCACTTGGAATATCCAACGAAAATCTTCTGTCGCCTACCTGAACAGTTTTCATAGTTATTTTGCTTATTTTGTGTTTATGTTTTTCCTTTATATACTTTTGCAATAGGCAACGGCAGCCTCGGCGCAACGCTCGCCATCGACGGCAGCCGACACGATGCCTCCTGCATAGCCGGCACCCTCGCCGCAGGGGAAAAGCCCCGCAAGAGTCAAATGCTGCAGAGTGTCGTTGCTGCGTACGATGCGTACGGGAGCCGATGTTCGTGTCTCGACACCTATCACCGCAGCCTCGTTAGTGAGGAAGCCGCGTGCCGATCGTCCGAAGACCTCGAAACCGCGACGCAGACGCGAAGCGATGAACTGCGGCATCCAGAAGTGCATGGGCGACGACAGAAGGCCGGGAGCATAGGTGCTCGACGGAAGGTCGTAGCTGAGCTTGCCCTTAACAAAATCGGCCATTCGCTGCGCAGGCGCAGTCTGACGGCGGTTGCCCATTATCCAGCAGAGGCGCTCCAGCGATTCCTGGAAGGCCATCATGCGCAGCGGTGAGTCGGGAGCGACCGTAACACTATCCTCGCAATCAATCTGAAGGTCGGGGTGCGCAAGGTCGTCGCTGTTAATCTGCACCACCATTCCCGAATTACTCCAACGGCCGCCACGATTCGAGGGTGACATTCCGTTCACCAGCAGTTGGTTGTCGGCAGTCGCCGAGGGGATTACCACTCCACCGGGACACATGCAGAAGCTGTACACTCCGCGCTCTTCGACCTGCGCAGTGTAGGAGTATTCGGCTGCGGGAAGATATTTTCCGCGACCGGCGGGATTGTGGTACTGTATGCGGTCGATGAGTTCCGACGGATGCTCCAGACGGACACCAACGGCAATACCCTTTGCCTCGATGGCAATGTTGCTCGCGTGCAACGAACGATAGACGTCGCGCGCCGAGTGTCCGGTGGCAAGAATCACAGCATCGGCAAGAATCTCGCCCTTATCTGTGCGGACTCCGGCAACCTTTCCACCCGCAACAAGAATCTCTTCCATGCGAGTCTCGAAACGCACCTCGCCGCCACACTCTATTATGCGGTTGCGCATATTCTCTATCACACGCGGCAGTTTGTCGGTACCAATGTGCGGATGCGCATCCGATAGGATGGCAGTGCTTGCACCATGCTGGCAGAATACATTGAGGATTCCCTCGATGTTTCCGCGTTTCTTGCTACGTGTGTATAATTTTCCATCGGAGTAGGCACCCGCTCCACCCTCGCCGAAACAGTAGTTCGACTCGGGATTCACCTTGTGCTCGCGCGAGATTGCCGCAACATCCAACTTACGGGTGCGGACATCCTTTCCACGCTCGACCACTATGGGGCGCATACGCAGTTCTATAAGTTTCAGCGCCGCGAAGAGTCCGGCAGGGCCGGCACCCACTACAACCACTGCGGGGCAATTCTCTACATTGCCATACTCGCGGCTCGTGTACTCGTCAACGGGCGGCTGTTCGTGTATAAATACCCTGATTGTGAGATTCACATATATTGTACGCTGGCGTGCATCGATGCTGCGACGCAGCACACGCACGGCGGTAATAGTCCTCGCATCGAGCCCTTTAAGCTGTGCAATATACTTTTTTATCGCCTGCTCGCTGGCAGCAATATGCGGCTCTACTCTTATCTGATATTCATTTACCATCGTTAAAAAGATTCTCGTTATCCGAAAATGTATCTGAATGCCTCCTCTACCTTGCTCACGGCCTTAATCTCTATCGAGAATTTCGAAAGGTCGAGGCGTTTGGTGTTCGTACGGGGGATTATTATCTGCTTGAAACCCAATTTCTCGGCCTCGGAGATGCGCTGCTCTATGCGGTTGATGGGGCGTATTTCGCCCGAGAGGCCAACCTCGCCTGCCATGCACACGGTGGCGTCAATCTCTACATCCATATTGCTCGAAAGAATGGCGCTGATTACCGAAAGGTCTATTGCCGGATCGTTCACGCGAAGGCCGCCGGCGATGTTCAAAAAGACATCCTTTTGGGCAAGCTTGAAGCCCACGCGCTTTTCGAGCACTGCAAGCAACATATTCATGCGTCGCGTGTCGAAGCCCGTTGCTGAGCGCTGCGGTGTTCCGTAGGCGGCGGTACTCACAAGAGCCTGCACCTCGATGAGGAAGGGGCTGACACCCTCGATGGCCGCAGCAATGGCAATGCCGCTCATGCCCTGATGGCGGTCGCTGAGCAGCAGCTCCGATGGATTTTCTACCTGACGCAACCCCTCGCGGCGCATTTCGTAGATGCCCATTTCGGCCGTGCTTCCGAAGCGGTTCTTTATGGAGCGCAGCACACGATAAATATAGTGCTGGTCGCCCTCGAACTGCAGGACAACATCGACAATGTGTTCAAGAATTTTGGGGCCGGCGATTGCGCCCTCTTTTGTTATATGGCCGATGAGCACTATGGGAGTGTTGCTCTCCTTTGCATACTTCAGCAACATTGCCGTACACTCGCGTATCTGCGCCACGCTTCCGGGCGAAGAGTCGACAGCCTCGCTGCTCATCGTCTGTATGGAGTCTATTATTATAAGTTCGGGCGAGCACTCTTTTATATGCTCAAAGATTGTTTCGAGACGAGTCTCGCACACAATCATGCAGTTGGACTTTAAATACTCTATGCGTTCGGCGCGCAATTTTATCTGCTGCACGCTCTCCTCGCCCGACACATAAAGTACGCGTCTGTCGCCCAAGCGCAGCACCGTCTGCAGCACAAGGGTGGACTTTCCTATTCCCGGCTCGCCACCGAGCAGCACCAGCGAGCCCGGCACAAGGCCACCACCCAACACTCGGTTGAGTTCTTTGTCGTGGGTGTCGATGCGGGGCAGTTCATCGGTGGAAACCTCGTCGATGAGCACCGGACGCGCCGAGCCGCCACCGCCGGGGAGCGCAGCATGCACTGCACTATCCTTGCGTATACTCTTTTCGACGAAACTGTTCCATGCGCCACACGCAGGACACTTTCCCGCCCATTTGGGAGAATCGTATCCGCACTCGTTGCAGAGAAAGACTTTTTTATCCTTTGCCATCTGACGTTTATTGATATTTGGTAACCGATTGCGAAGATAATGCAATATGGTTAAAATTGCAATAAATTATACAATGGAGTTACGTTTCGCGCCATTTTATAGATATTTACAAACTTCGCGCAGCGAAGCGACTTCGAACGTGGGAGTAAGAGAGAGATCCTTCTCTCCCTTCGCGTTCAGGAACATCTGGTCGATGCCCACATTTGCGGCACCGAGAATGTCTGTTTCGAAGGCATCGCCTATCATCAGCGAGCTTTCCCTGCGGGCACCGGCAACCTCGAGCGCATACTCGAAAAGCGCAGGGTCGGGCTTGTTGCGACCAATCTCTTCGGAGAGTATCACTCGCTTGAAATATTTTGTCAGCCCCGTCGTTGCCATCTTCTGCGACTGCAGCTCCATAAAGCCGTTCGAGAGGATAAAAAGTTCATACTTTTTCGACAGATAATCAACCATTTCCAACGCCCCCGGGAGCAGCATATTCTTGTGGGGAATGCGACTGAGAGCCTCGGTGCCGAAGCGCGCGCCCAGCGCCTCGTCGGGGTGGCCGACAACCTCGAGAGGATAGCTGTAACGTATTCTGTTGAGCTCGGTCTTGGTTATTTTGCCCGCATTGTACAGCAGCCACAGTTCTCTGTTTTTCGGCTCGTAAATTTGCAGAAATTGGTCGAACGACTCGAAGAAACGGCCATACTCCAAAAGTTCGTATGTCTCGCGGAAGGCCTCGCTCGACGCTCCTTTAAAATCGAATAGCGTGTCGTCGAGGTCGATGAACAACGTACTGTATTTTTTCATAGATTCTTTACTAAATGCAGGCGGGGCCGGCAAAAATATTCATTTTGCCGCAGCCCCGCAACTACTTTCTTGCATCAACAGCCGACGAGTGGCCCGTTGATATACATTATCTTACCTGAATAACAAGATATTTTGAGACGCTCCAGAAATTGTCGGCGTCTGTAATTGTGAGCACATACTTCTTCTCGCTGTTGCGCTCGAGCTTGTAGCTGCCCTCGGGGTGGGTGGTGAGCAGCTTCGCATTCTTCTCGTGTGTCTCGATTGTCTTGAGCTCGCGACGGTCGCACTTTGTAAAGTAGGACATATTTGCCGCAGCGTCGCGCAACACCTTTTTACCGTCGAGAATCTTCTGCTCCTTGAGCTCGCTCTTGGTGCCGATTGCGTACCACACGGTGTTGAGAGCATTCTCTTGAGCGCTGATTATCTTTTCGTTGGCAGCCTTTGTTGCGTTTAGTTCGTCCACGCTGCCCGTCAACTGCTGCACGCTCTTGTCGAGCTCTTCAATGTGGATATTTTTCTGCGAGAGCTCCTGCTGAAGAGCCGCAATCTGCTCGTTTTTCTCGGCAAGCTCTTTCTTCAGCTTCTCGACCATAGTCTTCAACTGCTTCGAGTACGACTGATTTTTGTTCAGTTTCTCCTCGAGCTCGGCAATCTGCTGTTTGTTCTTCTGCAGTGTCTCGTTGATGAAGTTAATATCCTTCTGCAGGGTGACTAGCTTGCTCTGCTCGGCAGCAGCGTCGAGGTTGATGCGTCCCTGCGCCTCGTTGATAGCCTTAAAGCCCTGCTCCACTACATTAATAGTATTTATCATTTCGTCCATAGCCGCATCGCGCGAAGCAAGCACGCTTCTCAACGAGTCATTCTGCGAAATAAGGTCGGCCTTTTTGGGGCCATTGGTGCAACTTGCAAAGAGTGTTGCAATCGCAACCAACAGGAAAATTGTCTTTTTCATATTCTCAACATTTTAGTCGTTATTATCAATAAAAGGCTGGCAATCGGTGCCACCCACAAGAAGCACAAACTCGCCTCGCGGCTCGTTCTTTGTGAAATGGGCTATAAGCTCTTCGAGGGTGCCGCGCACACACTCCTCGTGCAGTTTGGAAATCTCGCGCACCGCTGCCGCGGGACGCTCTTTTCCGAATGCCTCGGCAAACTGCGTGAGTGTCTTTACCACACGATAGGGCGATTCATAGAATATCATCGTGCGAGGCTCTTCGCTCAGCTGCATGAGCCTGGTCTTGCGGCCCTTCTTCTGGGGCAGAAAACCCTCGAACACGAAGCGCTCCGAGGGCAGCGAGGAGCTTACCAGCGCCGGAACAAAAGCCGTCGCTCCGGGCAGACAGACTACCTGAAGCCCTGCACGCACCGCCTCGCGCACAAGCAAAAAGCCCGGGTCGGAGATTGAGGGTGTTCCCGCGTCCGACACAAGCGCCGCGTGGGAGCCGCAAGCAGCGATGCGCTCCACCGTGTGCCCCAGCGTCTGATGTTCGTTGAACTTATGATGCGAGTACATTGGCGCGTGAATATCAAAGTGTTTCAACAGATTACCCGTGGTGCGAGTATCCTCGGCCAAAATAAAATCGGCCTCACGCAGCAGACGCAATGCACGCATCGTAATATCCTCAAGGTTTCCGACAGGAGTCGGGATTACATATAAAATACCCATTTTTTCTTTTCCGTTTACAATTCTTTTCCACCCGAAGGCTCACGTTGATGCAAAAATAAATATAAATATGCTATTTGAGGCATTATGATTGTAAAATTTAACATAAAGTTAGCTTTATACATAAATACAATGGCTATCTTTGTACGCAACGGCAATTTCCGGGCAACCGTCGTCTGCGGCAAAAGTTGCGGCACGCGACGCACCCCCAAAAATAGAAATTGCAAAAAATCAACCATCATGAGAGAGATAAGCACCGGACGTTTTTTGTACATAATACTATTATTAATAATTGTAAGCATCTCCTATGCGGTGATGAGAAACCTGAGCGAAGTGCTGCTACCCTTTTTCGTAGCGTGGCTCCTTGCCTACCTCATCTACCCCATTGTAAAGTTCTTCCAATACAAACTGAAGTTCAAATACAGGCTGCCGTCGATAATCGCAGTGCTGTTGCTGCTCTCGGCCGCCATTTTGGGAATCTTCATGCTTGTGGTGCCATCGTTCATCGACGAATTCTCGCAGCTGAAAAGCGTCGCCACCGACTTTATTTTCAACCGCGTGAAAAACCCCACAATCCCGGCATTCATCAGCGACTCCATACGCGAATACGCCGACGAGCACGACATTATCAACATACTGCAAAATTCAGGTATTCAGGATGTTGCAAAGTCATTAGTCGAAAAGGCGTGGTTCTTTGCCATAGGCACAATAAACGTGGTCATGCAGATATTCGCATCGTGCATCACGCTCATGTACCTCTTCTTCATTCTTCTCGACTACGAGCGCCTCGCCGACGAGTGGCAGACGCTGCTCCCCGTCAGATGGCGCAAAAGGGTGATCGAACTTATGAACGACCTCACCGAGGGCATGAATCAATATTTCCGCGGACAGGCACTCATCGCACTGCTTGTGGGAATAATGTTCTCCATAGGATTCCTTATTATCGACTTTCCCATCGCCATAGGCTTCGGCCTTTTCATCGGCCTGCTCAACCTCGTGCCCTACCTGCAACTTGTGTCGCTGCTGCCAATGACACTGCTAGCACTGATAAAGGCAGCAAACACCGGCGACAATTTCTGGGTGATACTGGCGTCGGCCCTTGCAGTCACTCTCATCATCCAGGCTATTCAGGACTTTATTCTTGTGCCGCAGATTATGGGCCGCCGCATGAAACTGCACCCCGCAGTCATACTGCTCTCGCTCGCCATCTGGGGCAAACTTTTGGGCATTATAGGAATGATTGTAGCCCTGCCGCTCACCACCCTCATTCTGGGCTACATCAAGCAGCATCACCAGCGAAACGTGGCCGTCAGAGAGAGAAAAATGAGAAAGACAAAGGAGAAAATTGAAAAAATCGACGAATTTTCTTAAAAAAAGGCGAAAAAAGTTTGCAGATTCAAAAAATACCCCTACCTTTGCACTCGCTAAACGGCACCAAGGTTGATTCGCTAGCTCAGCAGGTAGAGCACATCCCTTTTAAGGATGGGGTCCTGGGTTCGAGCCCCAGGCGAATCACTGAAACAGCGAGAAGGTCAAAAGCCCTCTCGCTTGTTTTTTTGTATACCCCCTCGAACACCGGAATCATCCCCCTCGACCACTAAAAGATAAAAGCATCAAAAACACAAATAAAAATCTTTACACGGGAAGCGTTTTTTCGCAAGCAACAGCAACCCCAAAAAAACTATCCCTCCTGGACAAAAGGTGCATCCAAAAAAAAGCATCAAAAAGAAGAGTCTCAACCACTCCTTTTCGGCAATTAAAACATTTTTACAATTACTATCATAGGGAGAGAATCGCGACAAAAAAAGTTTCAATCTCGCAAAGAAATATCCATCAACAGCAATTACACACAAAAAAAATCACTATCTTTGCAAAGTATATTTATATATACTTTGTGGGCAACAAATGCGACAAATAGGATATTCGCAACAACGACACTCACGCCCACACAAAAAGGTAAAAAGCTGATTAACAGCACAATGCTTCCGCACGAAAAACACACATCAGCGGGAAAAGAACTATTGCTACTGCACAAATGCAGGGGACACAGAATGGAAAGAAAAACGCACCATTTAGCACAAATGGGGGGGTAACTGCTTAGTTGTCAACGAATTACAAACTAACGCAGGACTAGAACTATTACCCCAAAGCGAAGCCCCACAGAAAAAATGGTTCGCCATGCGCGACCTCAAACGCTCCAACGCCAAGCTCCCCGCCTACAAACAACTTCAAGAAGAAGGAATAACAATCTTCACCCCCATGCATTGGCGTCTGCGCACCAAAGGCAACCGACAAGTGCGCGAAAAAGTCCCCTTCATCCAAGATCTTATTTTCGTCCACGAGAGTCGCGAGAGACTCGACCCCATCGTAAGAAAGACCCCCACCCTGCAATACCGCTACCTGAAAGGCCGCCCCTACTGCGAGCCGATGTCCGTACCCGACAAAGAGATGGAACTATTCATGCACGCGGTGAGCGACGAGAGTGTGGGCACTCCCCGATACTATCTTCCCGAAGAGCTCTCGCCCGAAATGTGCAACCGCCGAGTACGCATCGTGGGCGGCCATCTTGACGGCTACGAGGGACGACTACTCACAATACGCGGCTCGCGTGTGAAGCGCCTCCTTGTGGAGCTGCCCACATGGCTGACAGCAGCCGTAGAGGTGAGCCCCGAGTACATTCAACTGCTATAAGAGAGTATGGAGCAAAAAAACGCAAAAAGAACTGCGGAAGACAAAATGCTCTTCGAGCAGATTCACAGCGCCATCATCGAGCAAAGGCTTTTTCTGAGCCCGCAATTCTCGCGCAACGAATACATTGCATTGGGAGCGGCCAACAGAAACAAAGCCGCACAGTTGCTGCGCGAGTTTGCCGGCACCAACCTCTACGGATACATAAACGACATGCGTCTGGAGTATGCACGAGAGCTGATGCTCGAACGCCCCGACGCACCCATAAAGGCAATTTCGGCCGACGCCGGATTCAGCAACATACGCACATTCTACAGGCTGTTCCTGTCGAAATACGGGACGACACCCACAAACTACAGAAAGAACAGATGATACTGCGCATCGCCGACCTTTTGATGGAGATACGCGGCACCGACGCCGCCGAGCGACTGCCCAACCTCGCGCCCTTTGTCGTTGAGGAGCAGCATGCAAAAGAGCGCAACATCATCTGCACCATAGAGACAGGGAAGCAGATAGCCCCCGAGAGCGGCGCCCCCGCACTCACAAGCACAGCCGAGGGCAAGAGCACCCATGTGTGGCTCACCCCCGAGCACTGCAAGATAGCCCTGATACCCGACAACGGCACCCCCAGTCTGATGCAGGCGACAAGAGACTGGAGAGAGATAGAAACAGATTGGCAGCCGTGCGCGCAAGAGTCGTACGCAGTGCTCAACGACCTGATAATGATAGCATTCGTCTACAGTTCGGCACTCCACGGCACAGCCACCATCCACGCATCGTGCGTGAGCGTCGGCAACGAAGCCTGCGCCTTCATCGGCCCCTCTGGAGTGGGCAAAAGCACCCACGCAACCCTGTGGCTGCAGCACATTGAGGGCGCGCAACTGCTCAACGACGACCAGCCTGCCATACGTCCCGGCAACGACGGCCGAGTGCACATCTACGGCACCCCCTGGAGCGGAAAGACACCCTGCTACCGCAACGAAAAAGCCACGCTCAAGAGCATCTTTTTTATGGAGCAAGCACGCAGCAACAGCCTCGCACAGTTGGGCAGCATCGAAGCCTTCCAGCAGCTGATGAAGGCAACCTCGCTCATCGGACGCGACACAATAACATTCAAAGAGATAAGCGCGACACAGGCAAAAGCCGCCTCGCTTATTCCCGCATACACACTGAAAAACACTCCCGGCCCCGAGGCACTCGCCCTGAGCCACGGAGCGTTCACACACAGCAACACCCCGCAACAATGACCATCGCAGTTGACTTCGACGGAACAATCGTTGAACACCGCTACCCCGAAATAGGTCGCGAGATTCCCTTTGCCATAGACGCACTGAAGCTCCTGTGCGCCCATCACAAGGTAATACTGTGGACAGTGCGCGAGAGTGCGCTGCTCGACGAAGCAGTGGAATACTGCCGCGAGCGAGGCCTCCGCTTCTACGCCGTAAACAAAAACTACCCCGAAGAGAAGGAGTGCCACGAAGGCTATTCGCGCAAACTGCAGGTCGACCTATTCATCGACGACCGCAATTTCGGCGGACTGCCCGACTGGGGAAAAATCTACCGCACGATAAGCGGCGACCGGGTCGAAGCAGACGAGAGAGCATCGTCCGACAACAACAAGAAGAAAGGATTCATCCACCACATAAAGAAACTACTAAAAAAACATTAACACAATGAAACAGATAAAAGCGCTACTGTTACTCATAGTTCCCCTGCTCCTCACCGGATGCATGTCCTACAAAAAGACACTGTACATGAGCGACAACGAAAAGGCAGAAATAATGATGCAGAAGAACAGCCTGTACGAATACAGAGTAATGCCCAAAGACGAGCTTACGATTACCATAAGCACGTCCGACCCCCTTGCATCGGTACCCTTCTACCGCAAAATAGGACAGGATCGCTCACAGGTAAACAACAACCAGGGAATGAACAACGCCAAGCTGCTCGACTACCTTGTAGACAACGAGGGCAACATCGACTACCCCGGGCTGGGCAAGCTCTACGTGCAGGGACTCACCACCCGCGAGTGTGAGGCCATGATGCGCAAGGAACTGCAGAAATATCTTAACGAAGAGCCCACGGTAACGGTGCGCGTATCGAATTTCAAGGTAAGCGTCCTGGGCGAAGTGAGCAAGCCCGGCACATACGCCGTGAACGACGAGCGCATAAACATATTCCAGGCACTCTCGCTCGCCGGAGACATGACAGTGTTCTCCGTGCGCGACGACGTACACCTGCTGCGCGAGGATGCATCGGGCAACGTAAGCACCAACATCCTCGACCTCACCAGCGCCAACATTACAACATCGCCCTATTTCTACCTGCAACAGAATGACATTCTGTACGTCAAGCCCAAAAAGACAAAAGTATTCTCTACCAACTTCAACAGCGTCAGCACCATATGGACAAGCCTCGTAAGCGCGGCAATCTCCATCGCGTCGCTCTTTGTAGTTGTATATTATTGATACCCACCCGCAAATAGCACTCACAACCCACATAGAAAATGAAAAAAGAGGAATACAACGACATTTTCAACGACGGCAACAAGCCCGTCGACTACAAGACAATAATCTTCGAGTATCTGCTACATTGGCCCATAATAGCAATCTGCCTGATACTGTCGCTGGCCGGAGCCTACGTCTATCTGCGCCACAAGACACCCGTGTACAAGGTAAGTTCTACAGTGTTAATCAAGCAGGGCGAAAAGAGCAAGGCATCGTCCATGGCACAGATGGCAGTGATGCAAGACCTTGGAACATTCTCCATGGCCAACAATTTCGACAACGAGGTGGAGATTATACAGTCCTACACACTCATCAAGAAGGTTGTGAACACATTGGGACTTTACATCAACCACGAGCTGAGCAACAAGTTCAGCTATGGCTACCCGCTCTACAAAAACTCGCCCGTACAAGTGTGGATGAGCCCCGACGACGCCGAGCGACTACCCTCGCTCCTCGAAGTGCAGCTGGGCAGCACCGGCGACAACAAAATATCGGCAACAGTAAGTTACACAGACGAAGAGAAAAACGAGCAGACGCTGAGCAAAGAGTTCGAGAAACTGCCCGCAGTGTTCATCACCCCCGTGGGTAACCTGAGCCTTACAAGCCCCGTCGACACATTGTCGCCCGAGGCCATTGCCATCCTGTCGGACATCAAGGCGACCATCGCACCCCCGTCGATAGTGGCCGACGCCTACAAGGCAAGCCTCTCGGCAACCCCCACCACAGAGTTCACCTCCATCGTGCAGTTGCTCGTCTACGACACCAACAAGATGCGCGGCATCGACTTTTTGAACACCCTTGTAGCCATCTACAACAACGAGGCCAACGAGGACAAAAACCAAGTAGCCATGCGCACGGCAGAGTTCATCGACGAGCGCATACGCGTAATCAACGAAGAGTTGAGCACCACCGAGAGCGAACTTGCCGACTACAAGCAGCGCGCCGGACTCACCGACCTGAGCACCAATGCGCAGCTTGCGTTGAAAGAGAATTCCGAGTACGACCAGAAGAGAGCCGAGAACACCAACCAGTTGCGACTCATCGGCCACCTGCGCAACTACATCGAAAACCCCGAAAACAACAACGAAGTAATCCCCGCCAATGTGGGACTAACCGACGTAGCACTCACAAACATCATTTCGCAATACAATGAAATGATGATCGAGCGCAAACGACTACTGCGCACCTCAAAGGCCAACAACCCTGCGGTAATCAACCTCGACGCATCAATCGCCGCCACACGCAACACAGTGCTTGCAACGGTAGAGAGCCTCGAAAAGACACTGCAGATTACCCGTAACAACCTCGACGTAGAGGCCGGAAAGTTCCGCACAAAAATCAGCAACGCCCCCAAACAAGAGCGTGAACTGCGCGACATCAGCCGCCAGCAGGAGATTAAGGCCAACCTTTACCTGATGCTGCTGCAGAAACGCGAGGAGAATGCAATAACCCTTGCAGCAAAAGCCAACAACGGCCGCATAGTGGAAGAGGCACGCGGCGGCGCATTGGTGTCGCCCAACAAGCGCAACACCTATATGGTGGCATTCATTCTGGGACTGCTGTTCCCCATCGGCTGCATATGGCTGAAACGCTCACTGCGTTTCAAGCTCGACGGCCGCACCGACGTCCAGGCAATAACCGATGCCCCCATCATCGGCGACATTCCCCAAGTAAAAAGCAAGAACAGCTTCGGCATTGTAGTGCGCGAAAACCACAACGGACTGATGGAAGAGACCTTCCGCAACCTGCGCACCAACATTCAGTATATGCTCAAGGAGGACGAAAAGGTGATACTCTTCACCTCTACCACCGCCCGCGAAGGAAAGACCTTCAACGCCGCCAACCTTGCAACAAGCTTCGCCTACATGGGCAAGAAGGTGGTAATTGTGGGCCTCGACATCCGCAACCCGAGCCTGAGCAAAATATTCGGCATCGACAAAAAGGAGCATGGAATAACAGAATACCTTGCCGCCCCATCGTCAATCGACATTATGAACAACTGCTACCAGTCGGCAGTGCCCAACCTGTACATACTGCCCTGTGGAACAGTGCCCCCCAACCCCACCGAACTTGTAGCCCGCCCCTCGTTGGACAAGGCAATAGAGACGTTGAAAGAGCAGTTCGACTACGTAATTCTCGACACCGCCCCCATAGGCATGGTTACAGACACACGCCTCATCACCCGCGTCGCCGACCTTTGCGTCTACGTGTGCCGCATGGGCTACACCCGCAAGAACGAGTTCGAGCTTGTTAAAGAACTCGATAGAGAACAGAAATTCCCCAACTTCGGCATTCTTGTAAACGGCATCGACATGGACAAACGCAAGAACGGCTACTACTATGGCTATGGCCGCTACGCGAAATATGGCAAGTACGGCTACGCAACAAGATACGGCCACAGCTATGGCTACGGCGAAAACAAAGATTAAAATAGAATAAAAAAGGCAAACCTAACAACTGTCCCCTTTGCAAAGTAAGGGGGACGAGAGGCACTGCCTCGGAGGGGGATAAAAAACTAAAGCAATTACAATCCCCCTCGGCTTTCAGCCACTCCCCCTTAAAAAAGGGGAGAGTTCGAAAAAGCAACAACAAACAGATGAAAAGCAACATAGCCAAAGGAATAATAGGCAACGGCCTTGCGCAGATAGTGCTCAAGGTGATACGCATCCTCGACCAACTGCTATTGGTGCCTTTCTTTTTGGTTGCATGGGGCCCTGAATACTATGGCGAATGGATAACGCTGTCGATTTTTCCTACGATTCTAGAGTTTGCCGACTTTGGCATCGGTTCAGCCGCCGGCAATAGTTTTGTGCTTGCATATACTGCTGGCAACAAACAAAAAGCGGCAAATATACGTAAAAGCGGAATTATTATAATTTCAGCTACTATTACATTAGGAGTTATTTTAACCACAATAATTTTATCAATAGCCAATTATTACAAACTATTTGACAAAACTATTATCCCTGCCAATGAAGCAACTATTGCACTTACTCTGATAATGATAGCTAAACTCATGACTTTTTCCTATCATCTTATTGTAAGTTTTTTCCGAAGCGCAAGAAAAGCAGTATTGGGTAATTTAATCTATTCTGGGTATTTTGCTGGAAACTTAGTTGCAGGTATTTGCGCTCTTGCACTAGGTTACAATATTGTGGGATACGCCTTATCCCAATTTATCGTTGCCATTATCTTCACCATATTCTATTTTATTATTGGAAATAAAATCATAGATTTAACAAAATATAGAGGGAATATAATATGGAGTGATATAAAAAACATCACTCACAAAGGATTTGGATATATGTTAAATATGGTGTGGCAAGGTATCTATTTTCAAGGAAGCACGTTTGTTGTCCGCGTGACATTAGGTGCAGAATCGGTAGCTATCTTCAATACTATGCGTACAGCATGTCGCTCTATCAATCAAATATTCAATATAATCAACGGCAGTGTATTTCCCGAGCTACAATACGCATATGGAAAAGGGGACATGCAAACGGTACATCGTCTATTCCGTCTATCAATACTTACAAGTATCATTATTGGTATTTTAGGCACTATAATGCTAATGATTTTTGGATTGGACATTTACAACGTATGGACTAATAATACTTTATCAGTTACAAGTAACATTTGGTATACATTTTGCATCGGAATATTATTCAACGGTATTTGGTGGACAAGCATTGTTGCATACTCAGCCACAAACAATCCTTACAATTTTGCAATCCCTTGCACTATTACATCTTGTTTATCTGTTGGAATTAGTTATATACTATCAAAACAATTCGGATTATATGGAGCTGTATTAGGTATTATTTTGTTCGATGTAATAATGATGATTTATGTTTTACCTGACAGCACTAGGCTCTTGGGATTAAAAACAAAAGAATTATTTTACCACATAAGAGAGGATTTACAAAGTATAAAAAATATTTTATTAAGAAAAAGGATATAATCCACATAAATCTTTTAAAGTTTTAATACAATTTATAAGTCCATACAAACATGAATAATAAAACAATATCAATAATTTTAAGAATATTCCCCTTTGTAAAGATTTTTTCCATATATAGAAAAATCAAAAATCAATATACAATATCCTCGGAGTTAAATATATCTGAAACTACACAAATAGGGTATCCTTTTCAATGTAGCAATCCTAAAAATGTTTATTTAGAAGAATACACAAGAATAAATTCTGGATGCAAAATAATTATTCACACCGGACGTTTCATATTAAAAAAGTATTCAGCTTTAGCCTCTGGATGCACAATTATCACTGGAAATCATATTCCAACAGTTGGTATTCCTCATTACTTTTTAGGGCATTCACACCATAATGACGAAGAAAAAGACATTATTATTGAAGAGGATGTTTGGTGCGGAGCTAATGTGACATTATTAAGTGGCGCCCACATAGGACGAGGTGCTGTAATTGGTGCAAATTCATTAGTCAACAAAGAAGTGCCACCTTATGCTGTTGTTGTCGGAACCCCTGCACGTATTATTGCATCCAAATTTACTCTAGAGCAAATAATAGAACACGAGAAAAAACTATATTCAGAACAAGAAAGATTATCATACGAACATTTGTCTGAATTATTCTCCACATATTACAAAGACAAACGTGCAATTGGCAAAGATGCATAACCCCAATATGCGAGATACTTTTTTCTGCAATAAATACTTAATATTTCTTTTGTTTCTTTTTTCACCTATGATTATAAACATAGGTGGAGAAGTTTCGCCTACATTGTTATTCATTGCGGCAACTTCACCGTTTTGGATAAAGAATATTGATATAAAAAACGACGCAATATTAAGAAATTATTCATTGCTATTTTTAATCATATTACTTGTACAAATAGCATGGTTCCCGTTTGCTAAGACTGACGATTTCACGCAATTAAAAGGAATACTGATTACCGTTTCCGGACTAATGCATTTTCTGTATTATTATTTTGTATTTAAGCGAGATACATCAGTTATAAAATGGGCAATTTTAGGAACTTTTATTTCGAAATTTATATTTGTAAACGTTTTAGCTGAAATTGCCGGTGACGAATATGGCTTATGGAAATTTCATACATATCCACATATCGTTGAAGGATGTATTTTAATTTATCTATGGTTTATTAAGGAAAAAAGAGGATTAAATTTATTTACTTTGTTATTACTACTAGTAGGACTCCTGGGATTATTTACTGGTGCTAGAAGCGCGGGATTAATTCCATTAGTTTCTGGATTGTTTACTTTAATAATTATATCACGCAAAAAAACGATTTATCCAAGACAAATAACAAAATATACTACTATTGCAATCTTTATTCTCTACGCTGCATATGCATTAATTTACGTACCCAATGTATTAGATGGTAAGATAGAAGGCGGTAACACGTTGCAATTAAAAAAAACGGAAAACCCATACAATCCATTAAATCTTTTAATGGTTGGTAGAACTGATGCTATTATACCATTCATAGCCTTTGCCGATAAACCTTTAACAGGTTGGGGATACATGGCAAAAGATCCTAATAAAAAATATTATCGTTTGCTTTTTAATTTAGGAAACCACAAAGAACAAAACAAAATTAGGAATTTTAATACAAGCTGTATTCCTGGACATAGCGTACTAGGCTACTATGCTTGCTCGTATGGTATAATTGTTTTGATTGCATTGTCAATAATGCTATTTAAATCATGGAAATATGTTATATTATCTATTGTTGTTAGTGATAAATACTTGCTATATCGTGTCTATGGTATAATATCAGCGACATGGCATTTCTTGTTTTCCCCAATAGCGCATTTCAAATACCAAGAAACGTCTACTTTAGCTATTGTTGTGATTATGTCATTAACTGCAATAAAAGAATATAATAAATTTAAAAAAAACTATGAAAGCAAAAATTTTAGTAATAACTCCCACATTAGGTAATAGAGAGTCTCTATCCAAAACAATAGAATCTGTAAGAAATATAGGTGGTGATTTAGTTAAACATATTATTGTGGCCCCTAAATCACACATTCCTAACATAAAAAACAAATATGGGGATATAGATTGTTTACCTGAATTAGAAGGAAGAAAAGGCATATACGCAGCTCTTAACCACGGTTTTAACACTTATGGAAAAGACTATGAATACCTTACATTTATCAATGATGATGATTATTGGCTACCTAACTTTAAATTACTCATAAATGCAATAGAAGAGGGTTTCGATTTTATTTATGGAAAAGTCAATTACATTCTTGAAAACAAAAATGGGGTAATAAAACCGATGGCATGTAGTAACCAATTTAAAGATTTTATTCCTCTATTACACAACAATATAATACTTTTCACCCAGCAATCAACATTGATTAAATCAAATTTATTTTTTAAAATAGGAGGGTTTAGTGAAGATTTCAAATTGGTTTCAGATACAAAGTTTTGGGCGGATTTAAGCTTATTAAATATAAAGTATAAATATATTCCAAAACCATGTGCTGCATATATACATCAATATGAAAACTTATCAACCTTGAACAAAGAACTTCAAGTATTAGAACATTATAAAATGCTAGAACAATTGCCAAAATCAACTTTGTTAAAAAGACATCTAGCATTATTAAAGTTTAGATTAATTAATTGCCCAGTATATATAAGTCGTTTTTTAAAGGGTTTCTCCCTTACGTGCGGTGGCGATTTAGATTAACGCTACAAACAAAATCATTGTGAAATGAGTAACAATAAGATGAGAATCGTATTTTGGCAAAATTGCTTAAGCCCACATCAGCTACCATACATTGTTCATCTAATAAACGATTCAAGAGTAGATGAAGTGGTAATAGTTGCAGGAGAAGCATTAAATAACGCCCGAAAAGAAATGGGATGGAATGTTGTAACTATTGAAGGCTTGGATAAATGCAAAGTATATATTACTCCATACGATGCCATTATAGAAAGCCTTTTATCAAAGAGACCCAATGACAGCTACCATCTATTTTCAGGGATACACGCCGATGCATTTGTATTTAAATGCTTAGACATAAGCATGAAATATACATTGCATAGAGGTATGATAACCGAACGGCCCAACACCTATAATTTTAAATGGAACATAGCCAATGGTAAGCCCTATTGGATGCACCGCATACGTTTTTTCATACAAGATAGAAAGTATGCAAAAAAGATGAAGCATGTTTTTGCAATGGGGGAAGAAGCTGTAAACTATTTTAAATCGCTCGGTCTTGGATGGAAAGTACATCCTTTTTGCTATTGCACACAATCTATTACGGGAATTTCCGACATACACCATTCTACACCACGATACGCTTTTGTAGGGAGTTTAGCACCATGGAAAAATCCAACAAGCATTGTTCGAGCATTTTCGC
Source organism: Bacteroidaceae bacterium (assembly GCA_017547585.1). GTDB lineage: Bacteria > Bacteroidota > Bacteroidia > Bacteroidales > Bacteroidaceae > HGM04593. The sequence continues at coordinate 44,409 of JAFYPH010000061.1, forward strand.
AATCAAAATTAGGAATAGTGAATTTTATTGGCAATGGCAACTTAAAAGATAAAATACAGAAAGAAATAGAAAAGAAAAATTTACAAGAACAAGTAAAATTACTCGGTACAATACCACAACACAAGATTCCGCAATATTTATATGATTCGGACGCACTTATACTTCCGAGCCTTTACGACGGATGGGGGGCTGTTGTCAATGAAGCATTGCAAGCCGGATGCTTTGTTATTTGTAGCGACGCATGTGGAGCGAGTTCACTTTTAAACAATAATCCTAAATTGGGAGTCGTTTTTAAAGCCGGTGATGATAAAGGCCTTGCCGATTGTATGAAATATGTAAATACCAATTTAGAGGAGATTAGAATAAGTCGTAATTATCGCAAGGAATGGGCCGAAACACATATTAGCGGCCAGGCTATTGCTAAATATTTTGTTGATTGTTTAAATGATTACAATTATGCGTGTAACAGCCCCAAAACATAGCTCATAAAAATGCTCAAAATCATTCACTACATTCCTGACATCGACCGCTCCCATGGTGGTACAACCACATATATTCAGCTGTTAGCGGAAAGATTGGGAGAATTGTCGGAACTGCATATTGTCACACATTTAACTCACAACCCTATTGATATAAAGAATTGCAAAATTCATTATATCAATAGAAATATTTGGGGGGCAATGAAACGTGAATGGCTGGAAATATTGAATGATGTTAAGCCCAATATTGTCCATGTAAATTGTTGTTGGACTCCGCAATGTGCATGGGTGCAAAAATGGTCACAAGCATTGAACTACAAAGTGTTGCTCACCCCGCACGGAATGCTTGAGCCTTGGATTATAAAAAGAAACTATTGGACAAAGAAATTGCCGGCGCTATTACTCTATCAAAAGAAAGCGATATGTAAGGCCGATTACATTCACGCAACAGCAGAAAGCGAAAAAGTGCATATACTACAACTTGGCTACAATGACAAAGTAGAGGTAATTCCCAATGCCGTGAATGTAGAGAGCATAGAAATGAAAGACTCGTGGAAACGAACAAATAATATTTTGTTTCTTTCGCGCGTACACGAAAAGAAAGGCATCAATTTTCTTATAGAAGCTGTTGTTACATTAAAAGAGGAGTTAAAAGGATATAAGATTATTATTGCCGGTGAAGGCGAGCCTGCATATGTTGCAACCTTAAAGCAAATGGCTGTAGATTTGGGCGTGCAAGAGCAAGTTGTTTTTGTAGGCGGAGTTTATGGCAATGAGAAATGGAAACTTTTCCGCGAAGCCGATGTATTCGTTTTACCAACATTCAGTGAAAATTTCGGCATTGCGATTGCCGAGGCTTTGGCAAGTGGCACTCCGGTAATAACCACAAATGGTGCGCCATGGGAAGATTTGATAAAATATAATTGCGGTTGGAGTACGAAAATTGGAACTGCCGCAACAGTAAATGCTATAAAAGAGTTTTTGATGCTCGACGAAGCCGCATTGGAAAGAATGGGACGAAATGGTCGAAAGCTTATCGAAGAAAAATACTCTATCAATGCAATGGCCGAAAAAATGATGAAACTATATAGCAAGTTGCTATAGTATTATGAACAAGAAAAACATTCTCTTTCTTATTGGCAACTACCCTGCATATGGTGGCACAGAGATTGTAACCACCACTTTGGCCAATAAATTTATCGCCGATGGACATAATGTAACAATAGGCTCATATGATCAGCTACAAGAGGAGAATGTTAATTTAGGTTTATCCGAAAAATGCCATTTGCTTAACCTATCGCGCCCAGTACTCTCTTTAAAAAATATAAAAAGATTGAGAGAGTTTGTGCTCACGCAAAAAATAGATATAATAATCAACCAGTGGGTAATTCCGTTCTATGCTACATTGGTGTGGAAATTGGCCCTATTGGGAACAAAATGCAAAGTATTTTCTGCTCATCATAATAAGCCCGACACAAACGGCCGCATTAAATCTTTAGAGAAGCAGATAAATGAAGGGAAAAAGCATTATAAATTTATAAGATACTTTGTGCGAGAGGTATCGCGTTTAAGTTTGGCTTTTTGTATAAATAGTTCCGATAAATTCATATTGCTGTCACCCGCATTTATTCCTGTCGCTAAAAAGTATGCGCGAGTATCAGGAAAAGATAAATTTATTTCAATTCCTAACCCTATTACACTCGATGTTCCGGAGGAGATTACACCCAAAGAGAAAGAGATTATTTATGTTGGGCGAATAGAGTATATTCAAAAATGCACATATAGAGTAATAGATATTTGGAGCAAACTTGAGCAAAAACACCCCGATTGGAGATTGACCATTGTGGGGGACGGCGAAGAGAGAAGCGATATTGAGAGACGAATCAAGGAGTATGGATTGGAGCGCGTAACAGTTACAGGCTTCGTAAACCCCGCGGAATATTACAAAAGAGCATCTATTCTGCTGCTGACATCGGAGTACGAAGGTTTCGGTCTTGTAATTGTAGAGGCAATGACTTATGGCGTTGTTCCCGTCGTTTATAATAGTTACGAGACTGCAGGTGAACTGATTACAAACGGAATGAATGGTGCGCTTGTAAATGCTCCATATAGCGTTGAGGAATTTTCTGAAACTTTAGAGAATTTGATAAATAACGAAGATGCTCTTAACAAGATTGCTCGCAATGCAAAGAATTCTTCTGCTCGTTTCTCCGTCGATAATATTGCAAACGAGTGGTACAAATTAATGTAGGGATAAATTTTCAAATATCCCCTGTCTCCCCCCCATAGCAAGAGGAAGATTGAATAAAAAAGTACAAAACTATGCAACCCGACAAATATATTCCACCTTATAGCACGACTAACAAAATAAAAAGACTCGCATGGAGTGTGTGCTGGACTATTCTTGCACGTCCATTCCCGAGAAATATGTTTATGTCGTGGAAACGGTTTTTGCTGCGTGCGTTCGGGGCAAAAATAGCTGACACGGCAAGCGTATATTCATCGGCTACGATTTTTATGCCGTGGAACCTGGAGATGAAAGAGTATGCATGCCTGGGGCCGGGAGTAGATTGCTACAATGCTGCGCCAATAGTCATCGGTAAATGCGCAACCGTGTCGCAACGCTGTTTTTTATGTACAGCTTCGCACGACATTACAGTTGCCGCACACCCTCAGATAGAAAAGCCTATAATTATAGAAGACAGGGCTTGGGTGGCAGCCGAGGCCTTTGTGGGCCCAGGAGTGACTATTGGCGAGGGTGCTGTGGTGGGCGCACGCGCTGCTGTGTTCAAGAATGTGGAGCCGTGGAACGTGGTGGGTGGAAACCCTGCAAAGTTCATCAAGAAAAGAGTGATTAAGGATGAATAATTCTATTGCGGTAGTAATACTTACATACAACGAGGAACTGCACATTGAACGTTGCATACGCTCGGCAAAAGTTGTGAGCAACGAGATTATCGTTGTAGATTCTTTCAGCACCGACAACACATGCGCTATTGCCGAGAAATTGGGTGCAAAAGTCTATCGCCACGAGTTTGAGAATCACGCCAAACAATTTAATTGGGCTATAGATAATTGCAATATTGAGTCGCAATGGATATGGAGACTCGATGCTGATGAGTACATTGAAGAGCCATTGGCAGCAAAAGCGTTGCAGACGCTCGAAAATATCCCCGATAGCGTAAACGGAATATATGTAAACAGAAAAATTATATTTATGGGGCGCCCACTGCTACACGGCGGATGGTACCCTGCCCCACAGATAAAAATAGTAAGGAAAGGATTTGGCGCCAGCGAGAATAAATGGATGGATGAGCATTTGGTGATATTCTCGGGAGAGACTATTTCCATTGACGGCGACCAGACTGACGAAAACCTTAACAGCCTTAATTGGTGGAGCCACAAGCATGTAAACTACGCTAGTCGCGAGGCTGTGAACATGCTGATGATGGAGTATGGCCTCGACACAAGCGAGGGAGAGGTGAAGCCTCTCTTTTGGGGAACAGACGCCGAGCGCAAACGTTGGCTGAAACAAAAATACATCAAGACCCCGCTGTTTGTGCGCCCATTCATAAATTTCTTTATACGTTACATTCTTAAAGGTGGATTTCTCGACGGCAAAGAGGGTTTTGTGTGGCACATACTGCAGGGATTTTGGTACAGGATGCTTGTAGACTGTAAAATTCTTGAACTGAAGAAAAGATTCAATTTCGATGTGTGTCGCATTAAGGATTTTTTAAGGGAGAATTATTTAAAATAGAGTTGAGGTATTAATCCTCGCTGCCACAAAGAGTGCCGAGCTTGCAATGTTAATGCCGGCGAATGAGGGAGTTAGATTGAATATTTTTCAGACGCCCTCCCCCTGCGGGGACTCCCTCTAAACTTAGAGGGAGAGGTATTAAAAGCAATAGTTACTAAAAAAACTGTCCCTCTGAGATTAGAGGGACGAGGAGCAGACGCTGGCGGCTGCGACGGAGGGAGTTAGAAAAAAAGCAAACGCTCACACAAACGCCCCACTGCCACAAAGTAAAAACATCCCCCTCGGCTTGCAGCCACTCCCCCTTGCAAGCAAAGGAGAGAGTTGAAAAGCAAAAGTAAAAAACATCGAACGCCCCGGCCGAAGGGCCACCCCCTCTTAACTAAGAGGGGGAGTTGAAAGCAAGCAACAAAAGCAACTAAAAAACTGTCCCTCTAAGATTAGAGGGACGAGGAGCAGATAGCACTATCTGCGACGGAGGGAGTATGAAATACACAAGCATCAAACGCCCCACTGCCACAAAGTAAGAATATCCCCCTCGCCCGTTGGGCACTCCCCCTTGAAAGCAAGGGGGAGAGTTGAAAAGACAAACAGAAAACTTGGGAACAATGAAAGTTTCTATAATAACCACCTGCTACAACAGGGAAAAGAGCATTGCACAGGCCATAGAGAGTGTGCTGGCACAGAACTACCCCAACATTGAATATATTATTGTCGACGGGGCGAGCAGCGACAATTCTATGGCTGTGATAAACGGCTACCGAGGCAGGGTGACAAAAATAATATCGGAGAGGGACAGCGGAATGTACGAGGCCATAAACAAGGGATTGAAAGTTGCCACAGGCGACATTATAGGACTGCTGCACTCGGACGATTTTCTTATAAACAACCATATAATTTCGGACATTGTAGAGGCATTCGGCCGCAGCAACGCCGAGATTGTCTACGGCAACGGACTGTTTGTAGACGCGGCAAACACCGACAGAGTAATAAGAGACTGGAGAAGCGGTAACTACAGACGTTGGAAGGTGAGAATGGGCTGGCTGCCGTTGCACCCTACAGTGTACATTAAGCGCGAAGTGATTGAGAGATGCGGACTATATGACGAGAGCTACAAGATTGCTGCCGACTCCGATTTTCTCGTTAGATACATGTACAAGGAGAGGCTGAAGATAAAATATTTCGACAAATATATTCTGAAGATGCGCATGGGTGGAAACTCCACCGACAGCAGACGCAGAAAAGAGATGTGGAACGAGGACGTGAGGATGTTCAAGGGACACGGTTTTTGGGGAGTGCCCGAGAAGCTGATGAAGATGTGCTGGAAGGTGCCTCAATTCGTTAATGCCAAACTAAAGAAGAATTTCGGCAATGGATAATTTGCTGCCACTTTTCCTGAAATTCCTGAAAGCGGGGTTGTGGGGAGAAACAATCGACTGCAACGTTTCTCTCTCGCGCCACGAATGGGAAGAGCTCTACGGCATTGCCTACAGACAGGCAGTGACGGGGCTTTTCATCGACGGAGTGTCGCGCACGGCTATGCGCCCCGACGAGGATATTTGGGAGAAATGGATGGTGCATCTGCTCTTTATGGAGCGCAACAACAGGCACATTGCTGCACGAGGCGAACAGTGGATAGAGGAGCTGAAAAAGGCGGGGATAGAGGCATTCGTGTTCAAAGGAACGTCGGTAGCAGCATGGTACGCACAGCCGCTGCACAGAAGCTACGGTGACGTGGACATTGTTGTAAAAAACGGTTGGAAACAGCTGCCGCAGATTCTGCAGGGATGGGGCATTGAGCCTTACAGGGAAAATAGCGAAGAGATTGTAGTAAAAGAGAAGAGCAACCTCTTTGTGGAGCTGCACTGCGAGTGGGAGCACCTGTACAACCCCGTGGCTGATGCAAGACTGAAAAAGATGTGTGCAGCCGCCACCGAGGGTGACAACGAACTATATTTCGTGTGCCTGATAGTGCATCTGCAACGTCACTTTTTCACATATGGCATAGGACTTAAACAGGTGTGCGACGTGGCAGCAATGCTGCACTCGGCAGGCCTCGACAGAGAAAAAACGGCGGCAATGCTGCGCGCAGTGAATGCCGAAAAGTTCAGCCGCCACCTATTCGGGTTCATCGACACATATTTGGGTGGAACAGAGAATTATCCCCTACCCCCCGTAAAAGACAAAAAGAGATTGACGCTGCTCGAAAATGTGATTTTCGGCGAAGGCTACTCATTGAAGAAGAGACAGGAGAGGGATGCAGCGAACACCAGACACTCTTTTTCGCGCATAATGGACAATGCGCTTTTCTGGAGCAGACGATGCGCAAGAGTTTCGGGCCTTATGGCCGGCGAGGCATTCAGTTTTCTGCTGCACAAAGCATGGCGACGCGTGGGCATGCTTTTCACACACAACGCAAAAAATAAACACAGACAAAATATGAGCACTTTATTTCCTATTTTTCACCCGTTGAATTTAAGGAAAAACAGATTTTTGAAAAGATGTTTCGACATTCTTTTCTCGCTGACTTTTTTGTGTCTCGTTTTTCCGTTTATACTGATATTGGTGTTCGTAGTGACAAAATGCACCATGCCCGGTAGAATTTTCTTCGTCCAGAAACGCACGGGACTGAACGGCAAAATATTCAAATGTATAAAATTCCGCTCGATGCGCATAAACAACGAGAGCCACCAGAGGCAGGCGACCTACAGGGACAGACGCATTACAAAGTGGGGATTCTTTATGCGTAAGACCAACATCGACGAAATGCCACAGTTCATAAATGTGCTGCTGGGTGACATGAGCGTCGTGGGTCCGCGCCCGCACATGGTGAGACACACTGACGAATTTTCGCAGATGGTGGACGGCTATATGCAGCGCCATCTTGTGAAGCCGGGCGTTACGGGACTGAGTCAGGTGAAAGGCTACAGGGGCGAGATTACAAAATTGTCGGACATTAAGAACAGAGTGAGGCTCGACGTTTTCTACATTAAACACTGGAGCCTGAAAATGGACATGAGCATTATTATAAGAACTTTCTTTAAATGCTTCGGCAACGATCGTAAGGCCTATTAAGTGGTAATAGAAAAAACGAACGCCCCCGTCCAAAGGAGTGCCGAGCATGCGAGGCTTAGTAAAAGGCGAGGGAGTTAGAAAAAGCAAACAACCACACGAACGCCCCCGGCCAAAGGGCCTCACTAGTTCGGCACTCCTTTGGGAAGATAAATCTTCCGTCGTCGCAAACAACGCTCACACGCGTTGTCCCCTCTAACCAAGAGGGGGAGTTAACGTCAGCAATAGTTACTAAAAAACTCTCCCTCTTCTGTAAGAGGGAGTACCCGAAGGGGGAGGGAGTTAGAAAAACAAGCAATAGTTACTAAAAAACTGTCCCTCTTGGATAAGAGGGACGAGGAGCAGACGCTGGCGGCTGCGACGGAGGGCGTTGGAAACGTACAAATTATATAATCGAACGCCCCCGGCCAACTTAAAGCAAGAATATCCCCCTCGGCTTGCAGCCACTCCCCCTTGCAAGCAAAGGGGAGAATTGAAAAGACAAGAATAATAATAATTTATAAATATCTATTATGAGAAAAACAATTTTTATGATGATGTTGCTGTTGTGTGCCTGCATAGGACGCAGCATCGCACAAGAGACGGTCGTGACAAGCGACACTGTAGTGTGCGAGACATGCGACGTGTACACACAGCCGCAACCGACGGATGACAGATTCCGCGTGGTTACCAATCGTTTTTGGTCGAACTGGTTCGTTCTTGGAAACGTGGGAATGCACGCCTTCTATGGCGATTATTCGAGATTCGGAACTATCGAGGACTTTATTTCGCCCGACATCAATGTGGGATTCGGTAAATGGTTCACCCCCGGAATCGGTGCAAAAATTCAGTTTGGACGCTCGAACTCAAAAGGTTGCAGCAAATATGAGAACTATTTCACATACGGCGACCCGCTGACAAGTTCCAACGGCGAGCAGTATTGGAAGACAAAGATGAACTGGTGGGACTTGAACGTGAATGCAATGTTCAATCTCTCGCGTCTCTTCTGCGGATACGAGGGCAAGGTATCGGACAAGCTGATGAACCAGTTTATTCTTTCGGTGGGTATCGGTGGCGTGCACCATATGAACATCGACGCACAGCGCAACGAATGGAGCGGACACTTTGAGCTGCAGTACAGCCGCTTCTTTAACAAGCTGAAGACTTTCTCGCTCGACGTGAAGGCACGTGCCATTCTTTACCAGACAAATTTCGACGGCATTGTGCTGAAGAAGGACGAGAGAAGCAACTGGTGGGACGGCAACTACGGCTTTACCGTGGGATGTACATACTACATTAAGAAACGCCATTGGGACAGATGTTTGCCCTGCGAGCGCCCCGTGTACAATGTGGTGCAGAAGGTGGTGACTCCCCAGCAGGAGTGCCCCGAGTATGGCACACTGGAGTTCTTTGTGTTCTTCCCGAACAACTACTCGGGACGCAACGATGCCCCGACAATTGCCGGAGCCGAAGTGAACGCGATAGACTATCTTGCATCGGGTATCTACACACAGACAAAATTCGAGAATGCAGACGCTGTTGATTCGCGTCTGCAGGCAAACAGACAGCTGAAAGGGCTTGAGACTGCCAACGTTGCAACAAAGAACATAAACGCGGTGGCCGAGAAGGCGGGCGTAACCTGTGGTTACGAAATGTCGTCGACACCCATTTCGTTGAGCATGAACGCCGACAGCATGAAGATGTTCAAAGAGAAGGCAGGATGGTACTACTCGCCCATCTACTGCGGCAACAACACATGGCACTACCGCGTGGACAACGCCACTGCCACACAGCGTCTGATTGACGAGAAGAACTACAAAGAGAGCCAGTCGTTTGCACTGAACGCACACGCAGGTCTTGACATTATAAAAGAGAACCTGAACCCCGACGCCGATGCCGAGCTCTACAGCTTTGCCGACATCTACGGCGCTATTGAGGGCACAGACGGCAACGTGGCTATGGCCGCAAACGCCGAGAGCGTGGAGAAATTGAACGAGATTTTCGACAACGGACGCATTATCTATGTGATGGCCGAGGGATTCGCGACCAGCCAGGATAACTTCATTGGCGAGAATGCCGAGGATGTGGGCGTGGATCGTAACAAGAAACTGGCGTTCAACCGCGCATATACTGTAGTAAATTGGCTGAAGGGTAACGAAAAGTTCAAACGTGTATCGAACAACGTATTCTCAATAAATGCACTGCCCAACCCCATTATGGAGACAAAGGCTACAAGCACACAGGGACTCGATGCGAAACTGAAGCGTTACGTGAAGGTGAGAATACACTATGCGATTGATAAATAATATTTTCTTTACAAACGGCGATAATATAAACAAGAGATAAAAATTAAACAGTTTTTTATATTTTTCGCTCGTTTGTTTGTAACTTTGCAACGATTATAACTAACAATTGAAAATGAAAAAACTTTTTATTCTTTCTTTGGCAGGCTTGCTGGCTGTTGCCTGTGAGCTGCCCAAGGACTTAGAGACCATGCTCGACGAGAACTACAACAAGGAGTGGGCAACCACCTTTGGCGAGACCGACCCCAACCACACATGGAGCATGGTGGACAACAAATTTGTGCAGGTGAATATTGACGAGCCTGCAAGAGTAAAAATCTATGTTAAGGGCGACAAAAACTACAACCTTGCCGGCGACTACGAAAATGTGCAGGGTAACTGCGAGCTTGCGTTCGACGCTCCCGCAGGATGCACCGACGTGTATGTTACAGTGAACGGTGTTCCCTATGAGTGTGACAAGGCAAAGGCACGAGGCACTATGGTTGCCGCAGCAGGCGACGTAATCACTTCGATGGACAATGATTATGTATATTACAATTTCGGCGAGATAAAGATGTTCAAAGATAATGCCGAGACATTGCCCGAGCGTGTAAACAACACCGAAAAGGTAACAAAGGACTACAGAGTGATTTCGAATGGAATGCCCTATAAATTCTATCCTCTTTTCTGGAACGCTATGTTCGAGCACACATTCGGATTGTTCTATTACGAGAATGGTGAAAGAAAAGAGGTTGAGTTCTATGCCGACAAGAAGGGCGATTATCTGCAGTACAAAGACGGTGAAGGCAATTGGGTGGACATTGAAACAGACTATGCATATGAAGGTATCTTTGCACAGGGTAACATTGCCGATGACAAGGAGATTCTCCGCGGAAGATATTTCACTATCAACTTGCCCAAAGGTACAGAGTTCGGTTTCTTTGTGAATATCACAGACGATAGCAACGAAGAAATACAGAACATAGGTAAACTCTATTCGAACCCGGCATTGAACCAGGAACCTAATACAAGTTTCTCGGCATTCTCTTACCTTGAGATTGATGGAAACACTTACATCACCATCGAGGACCATAGAAGTGACGACTTCGACTACAACGACTTTATCTTCATCATGGAGGGTACACAGGAGCACATTGAGGAAACACCCGTGGACTACCTGTATGCTGTTGAGGACTTGGGCGGTACATGCGACTTCGACTTCAACGACATTGTGTTCAGTGTGTCGCACGTGAGCGGCCAGCCCCACGCTAATGTGAAATTGCTTGCAGCAGGAGGTACACTGCCCGCGTACATCTGCTTTGGTGGTTACAAAAGCAAAGAGGTACACGAGATGTTCGGCGTAGAAACTAAAGAGATGGTGAATACTGCCAAAGGAACAACAAAGAAGAACATGAAAGAGGGTAAGTCGTTCACTGTTACAGTGGGGGCAGACTGGTCGCACACTGCTTTCAGCGAAGAGGGTAACGGCTTTAAGGTGAGAGTGAAGAGAGACGAGGAGAACACCCTCGAGGTGAACACTCCAGGTGCCGGCAACAGCGCAGCTCCACAGATGCTCATTTTGCCCGACAATTGGTTGTGGCCCACAGAGAGAACAAGAATCAGCGATGCTTATCCTTCGTTCGGCGAATGGGGTGCCAACTACACTAACACCCAGTGGGTGAACAATGTAGTGATGGAGAATGTTGTTGATTGGGTTACAGAGTAATCTACATCTGTCAGACAAGCAAGCAAAAAAAATGCTGAACGCGTGCGTTCAGCATTTTTTTGTATGTGTCAATCGATTATTCTACCACAACCACGCCCTGCTCATCGAGCAGATGAAGAAGCTCTTCGACGTCGGCCAATGCCTGGGGAAAGTCGACCTCGTAGCTGTCGACCAACGACTGTGCCAAGACTTCGCTGGCCACGGGCGAGGAGTGCTGCTGCAACTGCTCTATTATGTGAACGGCTGTGTCGTTGAGCACAAGCATTCGCGAGAAGTTTATCTGCTCGCCGCTGCCTATGAGCACCGTCTCGCTGGCGATGGTCTGTATGAGAAAATCGTTCTTTATAAGGGCTTTCATTCTGCGGGCAGTTAACTATTTATCGACGAAGATTCATTAGTATGTTTCGCAGACTACCTTTGCATCGGGGATTGTGAAGTAGCGCAGATTCTCTCTGTTGCGAGCGGGAAGCTTCGAGAGATCGTTCTTGGCCTCGTCCCATGCTATCTTGAACTGTTTGATGTCCATAAGAAGGCCGAGGATGTAGAAACAGTTGTTAACAGGATAGATGTTACCTGTGATGTTCACGCGTGTGTAGAGAGCATCGGCGTCGCTGGCGAGCCACTCGGCTGTGGGTGCGCCGTCGCCTTCCCAATGTTTAATAAGGATATATACATCGACAATCTCGTCGCCTGCAACCGGCGAGAAGAGATTTTCGCCAAAGCCTGTGTAATAGCCATAGCTCTGGAAGTAGTGGGTACCATAGCCATAGTAGAGCTGGCCGAATGGCTGAAAGCCACCTGAATTGGAATAATAGCCTCCCTCGAATTCTCCGACTGATTTTTGGAGACCGATGTCGTATTTATTTGTAAAACAATCGCCGCCAATGTATATTTTTATGTACCATTTAGAGGGGGCGGAGCCCATGACATTCGCGAACTCCTGATCGGTCATGGTAATAAAACCACCGTAAGGATTTTGCTTCATTTTGTCGCCATCGTAGAAGAGTCCCGTGAGATTGAAACATGCAACTGTGCGATTCATGATGAGCATATCTGTGTCGGTTGTAAGCTCATAGACGCTGAAATTGTCGGCGCTGCGATAGATTTCTTTGTTGAAATTATCTTCGCGCTCGTAGTAGGTGATGTTATCCGATACAGAGACCTTTTCATTGGGAAGCTCCATGATGCTGTTATCTACCGAAGAGTAGTAGCATTCGCCGCCGGCAGGGATTGTGAGGCTTGAAGAGGTGAGAGTGCCATCTTCGAGCATGGGGGTGACTACTGCGCTGCCATCCTCCATGACCACTATGCGGTAGCGGAAGCATTTGCAATTATCATGTGCCGTACACTCCTGAATGTAAAGAGGAATTCGTACGCAATCGTCGCTACCAACTACATGAAGATAGATGTAGTCGGGGTCGTAGATAAGGTCGAAGTCGTTGTTTGAAGGTACAAGGCCGCGCGGCAAGTTTGCATCGTTGGCGGATATCTTGTTTAAATTGGTATTCTGCGAGGGTGCCTTCTTCATTGTCTCGATAACGGTCTCGCCATAATAGATGCCGGGCTTTGCAATTTTTACATCCTCGTCGCCATCGGTGCAGGATACGAACATTGCCATGCTGCATACGAGAGCAATTACCAAACAATAGAAATATTTTTTCATCGTTTAATAGCTGTTAAATGTGTGAGTAAAAAACAGATTATCGTGAGCCCGAACGTGTCCACTCCCAATCGCCCGAAAAATCCAGACGGTTTTCCAAGCCTGTTACTGCTGTTTTCTTTTCTATCCACAGGCAGGAATTTACATTGAAGCTATTGGCAACAACTGAGTTACACACTGCTTCGTTGAAATCCCACTGAACAACTTTTACACTCGGCTTTGAATATCGCTTCTTTTCCATTTTAATACTATATTTAAGTGTGCAAAGTTAATTCATTGGCGAGAGGTGACAAAAAGATTGGCACGTAAACAGGTGTCACAAAGTCACAAATTACAAATTCGGCAGGCTATTTGCAGGAAGAGAACAGAGAATGGGCTTTCTCGACGTAAAAAACAGATACTCACGATATAAAAGAGGCCCCACAAACGCGAAGTTTTTCTCCCGTAGCATCGCTATTTGAGAAAGTTGTTGTAACTTTGCAGCCGCTTTTGGAATTTGTTTAAATTTCTTTAAAAAGAAAAACACATTTACATTATATGTTCCACACAGGAACAAAGAGACTGACACAAAAAATAAACACAGAAAAGAAATGAAAGCAAGTAAACTTATTGATTTCAGCCCCAAGATTCTTTCGACACTGAAGAATTACTCGCGCGAGAAATTGAGTGCCGACATTATGGCGGGAATGATTGTGGGTGTTGTTGCTATCCCCTTGGCAATCGCTTTTGGTATTGCCAGCGGCGTTGGCCCCACTGAGGGATTGGTTACAGCCATCATTGCCGGATTGCTTATTTCGGTGCTCGGCGGCTCGAAGGTGCAGATTGGCGGCCCTACAGGTGCGTTCATCGTTATTATCTATGGCGTCATCCAGCAGTATGGCCTTGGAGGACTAACGATTGCCACCATCATGGCGGGAATTATCCTTGTGCTCATGGGTATCTTCCGTCTGGGCAGCGTGATTAAGTTCATGCCCTACCCTATTATCGTGGGATTCACAGGAGGTATCGCAATTACCATTTTCTCGACACAGATGAACGACCTTTTCGGCCTTGGCATCGAGAGTGTTCCTGCCAACTTCATCGACAAATGGATATGTTACATTAATAATATTGGTAACATCGACTGGTGGAGCGCGGCGATGGGTATTGCAAGCATTGCAGTAATTGCACTCACCCCCAAAATCTCGAAGAAGATTCCCGGCTCGCTGCTGGCTATCATCGTAATGACCATAATTGCTTGGTTGTTGAAGGATTATGCGGGTGTAACATCTATAAAGACCATCGGCGACCTTTATGAGTTGCCCTCGGGACTTCCCGAGTTCCGCATGCCCACTTTGGAGGGTGACATGAGCCTTTTTGCGACTATACAGAATCTGGCTCCCGTGGCATTCACCATTGCTATGCTGGGCGCGATTGAGTCGCTGTTGTCGGCTATGGTGGCTGATGGTATCATCGGCGACAAGCACAATTCGAACACCGAGCTTATCGGTCAGGGTGTTGCGAACATGGTTGTTCCCTTCTTCGGCGGTATTCCCGCAACGGGTGCCATCGCACGTACAATGGCAAACATCAACAACGGCGGAAAGACTCCCATTGCGGGTGTCGTGCACACATTGGTATTGCTGCTTGTGCTGCTGTTCCTTGGCGGCATTGTTGGACGCATTCCCATGCCCTGCCTTGCGGGTGTGCTGGTGATGGTGTCGTACAACATGAGCGGCTGGAGAACTATTGCCTCTATGTGCAAAAAATCGGTTGCAGGGGTGACTGTATTGTTCGTGACTCTGCTGCTGACAGTGTTCTTCGACCTTACACTTGCCATCGAGGTGGGATTGATTCTCGCAATCGTGGTATTCATGAAACGTATGATGGAGAGCACAAGTATTTCTGTTATCCGCGACCAGATGGAGGTGCACCACGATGGTGAAAAGGGCGAGGAGTGCCTTGCGATTCCCAAAGGCGTGGAGGTGTACGAGATTGAGGGCCCATTCTTCTTTGGTATTGCCAACAAGTTTGACGAGCTTACCCGCATGACTCCCCCCGTGCCTATCCGCGTGCTGAGAATGAGAAAGGTGACCTTTATCGACTCTACAGCAATGCACAACCTTGAGATTTTCGTTCAGTCGTCGCT
Organism: Bacteroidaceae bacterium; assembly: GCA_017547585.1. Lineage (GTDB taxonomy): Bacteria > Bacteroidota > Bacteroidia > Bacteroidales > Bacteroidaceae > HGM04593. The sequence goes on from JAFYPH010000061.1 coordinate 59,492, forward strand.
TGCCGAGGGCCGCGTGGTTATCCTCTCGGGCGTTCACGACAATGTGGACAGAGTGCTGACAAAGGCCGGAGTGAAAAAGATGGTGGGCGAGGAGAATGTGTGTGCAAACATTCATGCTGCATTGGCGCGCGCAACAGAGCTTGCAAAGGCTATGAACATTCCCCAGGAGTAATTGTATAAATATAATATAGCTATATGAAAAAGGTTGTTGCAGAGGGTGGAAACAGTATTCTTGCTTATGCGGCAGCCTTTTTTGTTGTCGCCATTTGGGGAACGACCTTCGTGCAGACGAAGGTGCTGATAAACGCGGGACTGCTGCCCGAGGAGATTTTCCTCTATCGTTTCGTGCTTGCCTATCTGCTTATTCTCCCCTTTGCGGGAAAGAGGCTGTTCCTCGATAATTGGCGCGACGAGGCGGTGGCACTGCTGTTGGGAGTGACCGGCGGCTCGCTCTACTTTGTGACGGAGAACACTGCGCTCATTCACGGCTACTGCTCGAATGTGTCGCTGCTTGTGTGCACCACCCCGCTGATTACAGCTTTTGTGATGGGAGCGCTATTCCCGAAGGAGAAGATGAAAAAGAGCGCACTCACGGGCTCGTTTGTGGCGTTTGCGGGCATGGCACTGGTAATTTTCAACGGCAATTTCATTCTGAAGCTGTCGCCGATGGCCGACGCACTCGCCTTTGCAGCCTGTCTTTGCTGGACAGCCTATTCGGTGCTGATGAAATATATACAGCCACGATACGGCACCATGCTCATTATGCGCAAGGTGTTCGGGTACGGAGTAATCACCATCGTTCCTTTCTTCGTGAGCACCCCCCCGAACATAGAATTGGTGATGGAGGGCGGCGCGGTTGTGTGGGCGAATATTCTGACACTCGGCTGCGTAGCGTCGATGCTGTGCTACACTTTGTGGAACTTGGTGCTTGCGCGTCTGGGCACGGTGAGGGCAACGAACTTCATCTATCTGAACCCCGTGATTACCATAATAGCCTCGTGGCTGGTGCTCGACGAGAAGATCACATGGATGGCCATTCTGGGAGCCATATTGGTGCTTGCGGGAATGCATCGCATGGAGCAGAAAAGATAATAAAATTCTTCACTTTAAAGGATAAAAAAAGGATTGCAACCATATGGTTGCAATCCTTTTTTCTTTATCTATTCTGCTGTTAGATATTTGCGATGCGCATAATATCGGCAAAGACTCCGGCAGCGGTAACGCCCGCGCCTGCTCCGTAACCCTGAATGAGCATGGGGAACTCTTTGTAGCGCTCGGTGGTGAGCAGGATGATGTTGTTGCTACCCTCAAGGTGGTAGAAGGGATGGTGACGGTCGACCTCGCAGAGAGATACTGAGCCTTTGCCACCCTCGAACTTGGCAACGAAGCGCCAATGTTTCTCCTCTTTGCTGAGACGGCGACGCTCGCTCTCGAACTCTGCGTCGAGCGAAGGAAGCGCTGTCCAGAACTCATCGATAGAGCTGTTGAAGAACTCCTGAGGAATGAAGAGGTTGGCCTCGACATCCTCTTGCTCAATTGTGTAGCCAGCCTCGCGTGCAAGAATAACGAGTTTGCGGATAACATCCTTTCCGCTGAGGTCGATGCGGGGGTCGGGCTCGCTGTAGCCATACTCCTTGGCAAGCTGCACTGTGCGGCTGAAGGGTACATCCTCGCTCAGGGCGTTAAAGATGAAGTTGAGAGTGCCGCTGAGCACCGCCTCGATCTTCAGAATCTTGTCGCCGCTGTTTATAAGGTCGTTGATGGTGCAGATGACGGGGAGTCCGGCACCAACGTTTGTCTCGAAAAGATATTTTACGTTACGCACGCGCGCAATCTGCTTCAGGCGATTGTAGGTTGAGTAGTCGGACGAAGCGGCAATCTTGTTGGCTGCAACGACAGAGACGTTGTGCGACAAGAGTGCTTCGTAGATTGATGCAACCTCGCCACTCGCGGTACAATCGACAAACACGGAGTTGAAGATGTTCATTCCTATGATGCCGTCGCGCAGTTTATCGATGTTGCTCTCGTCGCTCTTCTCAAGCTGTTCGCGGTAGGTAGAAAGGTCGATGCCGTCGCGGTTGAAGATTGCACGGCGGCTGCTTGCCACGCCTACTACGTTGAGCATCAGGCTGTGCTCTTTCATGAGATTCTCGCGCTGAGCGTGAATCTGCTCTATGAGGCTGCCACCGACTGTTCCTGTTCCGCAGATGAAGAGGTTGAGCACCTTGTACTCGGAGAGGAAGAATGAGTCGTGGATAACGTTGAGAGTCTTGCGCAGAAGGTCGGCCTTGACAACAAACGAAATGTTTGTCTCCTGTCCGCCCTGGGCACAAGCAACGACGTTGATTCCGTTGCGTCCGAGTGTCTGGAAGAGCTTTCCGACGATGCCCGGAGTATGACGCATATTTTCGCCTACGATGGCAACCGTCGCAAGGTTGCTAACGGCGCGGATGGGTTCCATGAGTCCCATTGAAATCTCTTTGGCAAACTCTTCGTTGAGTACCTCGCACGCGGGGGCTGCATCAATGTGGCGCAATCCCAGCGAAGTGCTGTTCTCGGACGACGCCTGTGCAACGAGGAACACGCTGATTCCCGCCGCTGCAAGCGCGCGGAAGATGCGGTGGTTAACGCCTACAACGCCCACCATTCCCAGGCCTTGAACGGTGAGAAGGTCGGTGTCGTTGATACTTGAGATTCCCTTAATCAGTCGGCCGCCGCAGCTGCTCTCGTTGTTGATGATAGTGCCCTCGGCTGCGGGATTAAAGGTGTTTTTTATGCGTATGGGAATATTGGCCTTGCACACGGGGTAGATGGTGGGAGGATAGACAACCTTTGCACCGAAGTTGCAAAGCTCGGTAGCCTCGAGGTAGCTGAGGTGCTGGATGGTGTAGGCCTTGCCAATAACATTGGGGTCGGCGGTCATAAAGCCATCGACGTCGGTCCAGATTTCGAGTACTTCGGCATTCAGCGAAGCTGCGATGAGCGACGCAGTGTAGTCCGAGCCGCCACGGCCGAGGTTGGTAATCTCGCCTGTCTCTTTGTCGGTTGAAATGAAGCCCGGAACAACGGCCACCTTCATCTGCTCCCCTGCAAATTTCTCTTTGATGAGGGTGTCGGTGAGGTCGTTGTCGAGAATATATTTTCCACGCTTGGTCTCGGTCTTTATGAAAGAGCGAGAGTCGTAGTGCTTGGCATCTTTTATGAGCACGGCAACTATGAGGCTCGAAATGCGCTCGCCGTAGCTGACAATCATCGCTTCGGACTTGGGCGAGAGGTCGTTTATGAGAAATATTCCCTGATAGATGTTTCCGAGGTCGTGCAACAGTGCGTCGACCTTGACCAGAAGCTCTCTCTTGGCCTTATCCTCGGGAATAACCGCGCTTATAAGTTCATAGTGACGTGTAACTATTTCCTGAAACTCATTCACATATTCGGCATCACCGGCCGCAGCCATCTGCGAGGTCTTTATGAGTTTGTCGGTAATACCACCCAATGCAGAGACAACAACAACCACCGGCTGCTGCTCGGCCTCTACAATATTCTTCAAATTTAAGATACTTGTTGCGGAGCCAACTGATGTTCCGCCGAATTTCATTACTTTCATCCCTGAATCTCTTCTTTTTTTCCTGCAAAAACAGCGCGGACACGAGTAACGCGAGCTACACTCGCAGGCTACAGACGGACGCCGCCCATTTTCGAAAACTTTTATGTTGCAAAAATATAAAGTTTGCCGAATATAGGCAAATATTGCAGCCTGTGTTTGCTATTTTAAAGGCTATTTATATGCTGTCAGCATGAAAAATGTGGCAGATTCACGCGCGAAGCGTCCAAAAGCACATAGTGCTCGCGCCCGCGATTGCACACAGGAACAAAAAGCCGGGCAGCCTCGGGCGACATTTTTTTGAGGAACGCCGCACGTATAATCGACAGATTTTTATGCAGCATATTGCCCGCGGGGTTGGTAATTTCGTCGAGCAGACGATGGATGACCGTGGGGTTTCTGCGACGCGACACGCTGCGATAGATGCACTCGAGCTCGGCGCGATAGTCTGAGATTTTTTTAAGAACAATCCCCTCGGGGTGACGAAGAAAAAGCAGATAGAGAGCCTTGGGCAACGGCTCCATTTCTATAATCATATTCCCGTGCACAGGCAGGGTGATTTTGAAATTTTCATCCACCCGCAAATGGCAGGCTGCGGGAATTTCACCATAGAGAGCCGCTGTTTCGTACAACGACACAGTGCCGGCATCCGCACCCGAACAACAAGAACCACTATAATGGAAGGGGCTATTGCAGCCATCAACAAAGACAACGCACATACTTTTCTTTTATTTAGTAGTCCCCAAAATGGAGCCTATTCTTACGTCGTTTCCCCAAAAAGTGCAGAAAGAAGCAAAAAGGGCCGACTCGAAAGCCGGCCCTTATGGAAAAGCATAATGCTATCTGTTTTTATAGCAAGCTATTAGTGCTTGTGGTCGCAGCCCTCGTGTTTGTGGTCGTGACCCTCACCGCAAGGCTTGTTCTCTCTTACCTTCTTGATGTACTCCATGCTCATTGCGATGCACTCCATGGGAGTCTTGCCCATGCTGGGCTGATCCTGCTCAACGATGAGCCATTTGCTACCTGCAGCCTTAGCAGCTACCATGATAGAGGGAATATTCTGAACACCGCAGCCCAAAGGACGGAACTCGAAAGCAGAGTTTGACTTTTTCTCATCCTCGTTGAGACCGATGAGCGCATAGGGATCGCCCACCTGCTCGCCCTCTACAAAGTAGTCCTTCAAGTGAACGACGGGAGAGCGGCCTGTGTATTTCTGAAGATAAGCAACGGGGTCCTGACCAGCATATTTCACCCAGCACTGGTCGAGCTCTGTCTGCAAGAGGTCGGCGGGAATTGCGCTATAGAGGTAGTCGAGACCAAACTCACCGCTCTCGAGTTTCTTGAACTCAAAGTCGTGGTTGTGGTAGAGAAGCACAAGACCTGCATCTTTAGCCTTCTGACCGATTGAACGAATCTCCTCGACCATCTGCATGAAAAGTTCGCCACCGGGACGACGCTCCTCGGTAACATAAGGAACTACAATGTATTTGCAACCGATAGCCTTGTAGTCGGCGATAACCTTGTCTACGTCAGCAAGCATGTCAGCCAAAGGAACGTGAGCAGAAATGGGGTTAAGACCAATCTCGGCACACATAGCCTTCACCTGCTCGGGAGTATTGCCGAAGAGTCCTGCAAACTCAACGCCATCGTAGCCCATAGCCTTAACCTTCTGGAGAGTACCCTTGAAGTCCGCAGCCATGTCATCGCGTACGCTGTAGAGCTGTACACCCACGGGGAGGCAGCACTCCTTAGCCTCACACTCTTTCTCACACTGTGCTTCAGCACTCTTTGTTGCACCGCCGCCACACGAAACGAATGCCATCATCGCAGCGCCGAGCACCATAAATTTTGAAAATTTTCTCATAGAAACGAAATTTTATAAAAATATTGATAATTAATCAAAAGTCTTGTGCAAAAGTATCAATATTATTGTAAAATCGCAACGTTTGCCACGAGAATCTGCAACAAAGGGGCGCAGAATCATTTGCTCGAAGTTCCGCTCTCGAGAATGCTGACGATGGAAAAGAGCGTGAAGCATATTGCGCCCAGCCCGGCAAGCACACGCGCAGGAATAAAATAGGCAGTGTGAGTGCTTGCCATTTCGAAGAGGAAGGCCGAGAGAAACAGACAGATGAAGGCCGTAAAAATGGGAATCAGCGGGATTCTGTTGGCGAGGGCAAAGGTGCGTCGCCACACAGCCGACAGCAGTATCACTTTGCTCGAAATACTGTAACAGACAAGGCCGAGGCCTATCATTATATAGCCAGTAACGGAGAGCGAGGTTACCCTGCCCGAGAGCACTACGATGCCCCACAGAATAGCCAGTGTGCCCATCGCAATTACAAGGAAGGGGTAGCGTCGGCCGTCGCTCCGAGTGAAGCGGTTGCAAATTTGCCGCAGGATGACAGCAACCAGCGCCACAAGAGAGGTGCAGATGCAGGCAAGCCCCGCCATCACATGGCCCGCCACGTAAAAAGCATCGCTGTCGGACGCATGAAAAAGCAGATAGCCGGCCCACAGCCATGCAGCAACGGCCATCGCCACCACAATAAAAATAAAGAGACGCACCTGCGCGACGCTGAAAGCCGTCGCGGGGAAAATATCATCGTCGCTCGAAGCATTTTCGGGGATGAGCATGAAACGGGTAGAGACAGCGGCGGTGGTAGAGACGCAGGCAACGATAAAGGAGACACCGCAGATGACGTGCCCCGCAACGAAGTGGGCCAGCGTGTCGCCCGCGTGCATATAGTGCCACCCGCATAGGAAAGTCACCACCGCAGCAGTGTAGCCCAACAACGGCAGGGCATATTTTGCCACAGGATTATAGGTGTTTATAATTTGACGAATGATGGTTGCAGCCGTCGCAAAGAGCGCAACGCATATCATTCCCAGAGCCATGAGCACAGGGCCGGCCACAAGCCTGCCGGGGAAGAGGCTCTCTTCGTAAACAAAAACTCCGAACGAAAAGCAGAATATCGCCATAAACACAGGAATGGCGCGAAAAAGAACGCTGATGCCGTAATTCATAATCAAAAATTGTTTCTATACATTATCTATGAAACATCGCACACATTTTTTAGTTCACTTTTACAAAAAAAAGATAACTTTGCAGATATTATAATCCCCTAAAGAACAGACACCATGAAAATAGGCAAATTACTGACCGCATCATTCATAGCCACTGCGTTTGCAGCATGCAGCGGCAACGTCGCAAAAGTGGACGAAGCACTCAACCCCGTATCGTTCGAAAAGGTAACATTGAACGACAATTTCTGGCTGCCGCGTCTGCAGATACAGAAAAAGACGCTCGTGCCCTTTGCCATGCAAAAGACCGAGAGTGCCGTGGAAAACCTGCGCCGCACAGCCGCATACAGAAAAGGAGAAAAAGAGGAGAAGCTCATTCCCCTCGCCCTCTACGTATCGTCCGACCTTTTTAAGGTGATGGAGGGAGCAGCCTATCTGCTGAAAATCGAAAAGGACGAGAATCTCGAAAGACGCATGGACGAGATTATCGACATTATTGCCGACGCACAGGCCGACGACGGCTATCTGTACGAGTATCATCAGGTAGCCGAGTGGATGCGCAACCCCGCCAACAAATGGGGCACAGGCCACAGGCCCTACTCCAACGTACTCTTCGGCCACGAGCTTTACAATATGGGCCACATGTACGAGGGCGCAATAGCCTATTATCAGGCGACAGGCAAGCGCAAATGGCTGGACGTTGCCGAGAAGAGCGCCCGCCACATTAACAAAGTATTCTTCGAGGGCGACCCCGCCTACAACGACGGAAAGCCCGTGAACCAAGCACCGGGACACGAAGAGATTGAGCTTGCACTTATAAAAATGTACCGCGTGACAGGCGACACCCTCTACCTGAACATGGCGAAACGCTTCATCGACATTCGCGGAGTGACCTACCAGCCTAATGGCAAAAGCACAGCAGCCCCGGACTACGCCCAGCAGCATATGCCCGTACGCGAACAGAGAACAGCCGTGGGACACGCAGTGCGCGCCACCTACCTTTACTCGGGAATGGCCGACGTTGCAGCCATTGCCGGCGACACCACACTGATTCCCGCCCTCGAAGCAATATGGCACGACATTGTGGACAAAAAGATGCACATCACCGGAGGATTGGGCGCAGTGCGCAACATCGAGGGATTCGGCCCCGACTATGTGCTCCCCAACAGAGACACCTACAACGAGACCTGCTCGGCCGTGGGTAACGTGCTTTTCAACTACCGTATGTTCCTGATGTCGGGCGACGCAAAATATGTGGACGTAGCCGAAGTTTCACTCTACAACAATGTGCTTGCAGGCGTAAACCTTGAGGGTAACCTCTTCTTCTATGTGAACCCCCTGGAGTCGGACGGCCACAAACACTTCAACGTAGCCTACGGAGGACGCAAGCAGTGGTTCGGCACAGCCTGCTGTCCCTCGAACCTCGCACGCCTCATTCCCCAAATTTCGGGAATGATATATTCTCACACTGACGACGATATTTTCTGCGCACTCTACGCAGGCAGCGACGTAGAGATTCCCCTGAAGGGCGGCAATGTGCGACTGAAGCAGAGAACCGACTACCCGTTCGACGGAAAAATAGCGATTAATGTTACCCCCGCCAACGAAAATGAGGAGTTTACATTGTGGCTGCGCATTCCCACATGGTGCGGCGACAGCAGTTTCGTAGCCGGCGAGCTTTATAGTTACGCAGACAAGGCCGAGGGCAAGGCTACCGCAACAATCAACGGGAAAACAGTGAAAGAGAGCGCCATCGACGGATTCCTGCCCATCAGCCGCAAATGGAAGAGCGGCGACAAAGTGGAACTGAGCCTGCCGATGTCTATGCGTCTGTCGGTTGCCGACGAGCGCGTGAAGGCCGACAGCAACCGCGTCTGCATCACCCGCGGCCCGCTTGTATTCTGCGCCGAGGAGGCCGACAACAGCTTCCCCGTATCGCAATACTTCATTACCGACACAGAGAAGCGAGAGACAATGGGCGCGTTCACCGAGGGAGTGATGAAAAACATCCCCACGATAGAGATTGAGGCCGACGCAGCCACCGCCGACGCCGAGCACAGCGCGAAGCTGAAACTTATCCCCTACTACGCGTGGAACAACCGCGGCGACTATAAAAAGATGAACGTGTGGTTCGCTCGCGACGCAGCCACCGTGCGCAACAGCACCGCCATCCTCGCCGACCCTATTGCCGACGTAAGAGCATCGTTCACGTACACAAACGATGACGAGACAGCCATTGCCGATGGCAAGCTGCCCACAAACTCATTCGACACAACCATTCCCCGCTGGACAAGCTGGCCGCGATTGGGCGCCGAGCAGCAGATAGATATTACCCTAAAGAAAAGAATGTCTATAAAATCAATCGCCATCTATTGGTACGACGATGACAAAGGGGTGAAACTGCCCGTAAAATGGCGCGTCGAGGAGGAGCAGGGCGACAACAAATACTATGAAATTGTAGTAAATGAGTATGGCACAAAGGCCGATTGCTTCAACAAGGCCTGCACCGAGACACTTACCGAAACTGACAAACTGCGCATCTATGTAACCCCGCAGAAGGATGCAGCAGTGGGAATCCTGGAAATCCTCATCGAAGAAGAGGAAGAAGGGAAATATGCAGAATAGGGAAAATCCCCCGTCAATTAGGAAAAATCCCCTTTTTTGCACACAGCATAGTGACTATCTTTGTAACGTGAATATTGCATATAGTCATTAACAAATAAATACAAGGATATATGAAACAGGTAATTTTTATATTGATGATGGCCCTTCTTCCGTTGGGAGCAATGGCGCAGGTCGATGACTTGTATTTTGTACCCAAAAAGAAACAGGCAAAGAAAGAGGTAAAGGCAACGACAAGCAGCAATGCCGTAAAGGTTGCCCCCGCAACAGTCTCTACCCCGCAGAATGGTACAAATGTCGTGAGAATAGGCCAAAAGAGCAATATTGTCAATGGCATCGACGAGGATGAGTACAACCGTCGCTCGACACCCACCTACTCTACCGAGCAGGAGTACACAGAAGAAGAATCGTATGAATACAGCGATGAGCAGACATACGACGAGACTGCCATCGACGGCGACTACACATATTCGAGCCGCATCGTACGTTTCCACAGCCCCCGCCGAGCGGTACTGCTCAGCAGCCCCCTCTATTGGGACGTAGTCTACAGCAGCGGCCTCGACAACTGGACAATCTACGACGACGGAATATATTGGGACGTCTACCCCGACTACAGCTACACAACATTCTATTCGTCACCCTGGTACTACCCCTCGTGGCGATGGAGCTACGGATGCGGATGGGGATTGTCACTCGGCTGGTACTCTCCGTGGCATTGGGGCTACCACCACCATCACCATTGGCACTACCCCCACTACTATTACGGAGGCCACCACTATGGTCACCACATTGCCACAGGCGGCTGGCATCGTCCATTCAACGGAGGTTACCGCAACGCAATATACTCTGACCGCAACGGCCGAGGCGGCAGCGGCAACTACGTTCCCCGTGCATCGGGCCCGTCGAGAGCCGACGCAGGCGTACGTGCCGGATCGGTTGCACGCAACAACAAAAATGCAGCGGCGCAGAGCGGACGCACCGTACGCAAGGCCGACAGCAACGTGCAGCGAGTATACAACCGCCCCAGCAGCACACGCAACAATGCTACACGCAACGGCGTCACAAACGAGCGCACAAACAGCACTCGCAACAACAATGCCACACGCGTAGAAAATGGCAACCGCACAAATGGCAACCGCGTAAACAACGCCACACGTACAAATAACACAGTGCGCGAGAATAGCGGAACAAAGGTGCAACGTCCCACACGCAACGCCACTCAAAAGAAAGAGAGTGTAAAAAGCAACAGCCAGAATAACAACCGTTCATCGGTGAGCAACCGCACATCATCGGAGAACCGTTCATCGGTGACACGCAGCAACAACAGCAGCAGAAGCAGCAATTCGCGCTCGTCGATAGGTAGCCAGTCGCGTGGCTCGGGCTTCTCGGGCGGAGGTTCACGAGGCGGCAGTGGCGGCGGCTCACGAGGAGGAGGCTCACGCGGAGGCGGTGGCGGACGCAGATAATATCGCCGAAGCAGAGAAGAGACAGAGAAAAACAACAGGCAGCAAAAGCTGCAGCGTGCCGAACATAAAATATTAAGAATATGAAACGACTGATAAACATACTTGCGCTTATTATTGCAGCAGTGCAGATAAACGCACAAAGCACATACAATGTAATCCCGATGTTCAGTCCCGAGCTTGCAGGTACCGCACGATTCGTGGGCATGGGCGGAGCGATGAGTGCCCTCGGCGGCGACATTTCTGTGATGGGCACCAACCCCGCGGGAATAGGAATCTACCGCAGCAACGACTTTGCAGCGTCACTCTCGCTGAGGACACTCGACACAAAAGCCGACTTTTTGGGCTCGTCAATCAGCAGCGACAATACAAACTTGGCGTTCGACAACATCGGCATTGTATTTTCGGGAAACATTGGCGCCGAATCGTTGAAATTCATAAACGTGGGAATAAACTACACCCGTCGCAACAACTTCCGCAAGGAGTTTGCCATGAACGGATGGTACGCCGACGAAGAGGATAATAATCTATACTCGCAGCAGTATCAGATGCAGAATCTCTACGACCGCTGCCTGCCCGACCTCGGCAACATTACCAGCGACTCATATTGGAACCCCCGCTACGCGTGGTTGCCACTGCTTGCAGCCGACGCCGGCCTCATAGAGAATGACGAAACAATAAAATATCTGCCCACCGACGCCACATTCTTCTCGGACGACAAAGGCGGTGTCGACGAGGTTGACTTCAACATTTCGTGCAACATCGACGACAGACTCTATTTGGGTGCAACCATCGGTGCGCAGTATGTAAAGTATGAACGATACTCCAATTACGGAGAGTACGACTACGAGGGCACAATATACACACTCGAAAATTGGCACAAGACTGCAGGCTCGGGAATAGACTTCAAGCTGGGAGCAATCGTGCGTCCGTTCGAATACTCGCCCTTCCGTTTGGGCCTTGCGCTCCACACGCCCACATTCTACCACCTTACCGACTACAGCAGCGCCTATATTGCAGGCCCCGACGAGGGTGACGGCTACAGAGAGATGGCTACATATTGGCCCGAGGCATTCGGCGAGGACTACAGAGTGGAGTACGATGTTACAAGCCCCTGGCGCATGAATTTAAGCGCAGGATACACATTCGACAATTTCCTTGCCCTGAACGCCGAGTACGAACTTGTAGACTACTCTACAACCAATATGGAGTATGTGGATGGCACAGAAATGCCGGACATGGAAGATGAGTTCGAGAGCAATATGAAGACCCAGCATATTCTTCGTTTGGGTGCAGAAATGCGACTCGACGACAATTTCAGCATGCGCTTCGGATACAATTATATATCTTCGGCATTCAGAGACGATGCATGGAAATATATTTCTCCAAGCTCGGCAATCACAGCCACCGACTACACAAACACAAAAGACACCAATATCTTCACATTGGGACTTGGCTACCGTGGCAAGAGCATGTACTTCGACGCTGCCTACCAGTGTGCAATGCAGGATGCAGACTTCTTTGCCTACAAAGACCCCGAGGTCAGCCTGCCTGCGACAAAAGTTTCATATTTCCAGAATAAGTTAGTCTTTACCGTAGGAGTAAGATTCTAAAGAACAATAGTATAAAAATAACAATGGCGACCATGCGGTCGCCATTGTTATTTTTGCAACATCCACATTATAAAGAAACTTTGTAGGTACCTGCCTCGTAGCGTTTCGCCTCTGTCTCGCCGGGCAGTGTCACGCTTGCCGTTGCTCCCTCGGGGATTGTAAATTCCCACACCCAAAGGTCGCCTTCGTATCGCCACGCGCTCTTTATAAGGCCGGCCGACGAATTATACTCGGCAGTAAGATGGCCCAAACGCTTGTCTGGGAGAGGCTTCATTATTATATGCTTGAAGCCCGGAACAGCAGGGTCGGATGCGATTCCCGCAACACTCTCCCATATCCATTCGCACACGCAACCATAAGCATAGTGGTTGAAGCTGTTCATGCCTCGCGGGCCCATTCCCTTGTCGAGCATATAGCTGTTCCAACGCTCCCAAATGGTGGTGGCTCCATTGTCGATAGAATAGAGCCAGCTGGGATTTTTGCGCTGGAAGAGAAGTTCATAGGCAATGTCGGCCATTCCATTCTCAGTGAGCGTACCCATGAGAATAGAGGTACCCAGGAATCCTGTCTGCAGGCAGTTGTCGTGCAGTTTGAAATTCTCGCGCAGACGGGCAATCATGCTCTCCTTTGCCTCGCCCTCGACAATATTGTTTTTGAGAGCAAAGAGCGCGGGTGTCTGCATAGTATTGAGAATGTCGGTCTTGAAAGTGCCGTCGCCATTCATAAAAGTCTCGCGAATGTAGACTTTTGCCGAGTCGGCCATCAGACGATATTTTTCTGCGTCGCGTCCCGTGGCAGCGGCCATGTCCGCCATCATCGAGGCATCAATCGCCCAATAGGATGCGCTCAGGAAATTCCAATAGTCGATAGCCTCGGGCAGAGGGCCTTCGCGAGAAAAGGCGCGGCCGCTGCAGCTCTCGAGCGGCTCGTAGCTGAGCCAGTCGGCCCATTGATAGTTGCCATTCTCGCCGCGCAGAGCCTCGTGGTTGTATTTTGTATCGTTTATATGGCTCATGAACATTTCCATCGCCGCCCAATTCTCCTCGACAATCTGTGTGTCTCCAAACTGCTTCCAGATGGTCCAAGGCACGATGACACCCGCGTCGGCCCAGCCGAGACGCATAAATTCGCCACCATACTGTGCCAATGGCGCTACTCCCGGATAGCCACCCAGCCTATTCTGACTGTCGCGCACGTCGCGCATCCATTTGTGGAAGAAATTCATGGTATTTGCAAAGAACGAGCCTGTCTCGGTAAACACCTGAGTGTCGGCCATCCATCCGAGGCGCTCGTTGCGCTGCGGGCAGTCGGTGGGCACCGACAGATAGTTTGAAAGCTGCCCCCAATAGGTATTGGAAATAAGCTTGTTCACAAGTTCGTTGCCGGTGGCGATGGAGCCAATCTCCAGTTTCTTGGCGATGGAGGTTACAGGAATAGAAGCGATGGACTTTATTGTAACCTCGTCGGTTGCTGTGATTGAGACGAAGCGATAACCGAAGAATGTACAATGGGGGTAGTAGCTTACAAAATTGCGACTGTCGGCGAATGTATAGAGCAGACGGAAGCAGTTCTCATGGGCACGCAGATTCTCGCGGTGCACACTGCCCTCGGGGCCGTCCATTCCTCGGCTGCGGGCACCGTTACCGTCGTTGAGAATCTCTCCGGGCAGACAGGTGAGCACCGTACCCTCCTTACCCTTAAACACGAACGAAGGTACAGCCGCGCAATTCTGTCCAAAATCGACAACCAGCGTCTCGCCCGCTCCAATGGTCATTGGTTCTCCGGGGCCGAACTCCTTTGTAACGACAACCTTTCCAAACTCATTCTCTTTTGCGCCCTCTACCCCGCTCCACAGATAGGCCTTCACGGGCGAAAGTGTGAGGTCGTGACGCAGATAGACTTCGGCGCCATCTGTGGGGAAAATCTTGCCGCGGAACTCCCTGTTCTCTTCGGGAGCCGCCAATGTCTCGACGCAGTCGAATCCCATCTTTTCGCGAGCATCGTACTCCTCGCCGTCGAAGATGGCAGCATGCTTCACAGGGCCGGCAATGCCCGCCTTCCAATCGTCGAGATTCGTTCCGTACAATTTGGTGGAGCCGTCGGCAAATGTAAGCTCAAGCACTCCGCGGAAGGCGCATTTTGTACCATACATTCCCTTATTGCCGCCGGGGGTAACGATTCTGTCGCCCCACCATCCGGGTGTCACCTGTGCCGAGAGCACATTCTCGGCGCCGGCCTTGCATTTGAAGGCGTCGGTAATATCATAGGTAAACGATATTTTGGTCTTGAAGGGGTTGGTGAATCCGGGCCTCAGAAACTCCTCGCCCACGGGGCGGCCGTTAAGATAGAGCTGAAAGACTCCCAATCCTGCGGTCATCCATTTGGCCGAGGTTACCTTCTGCTCGTTTTTCACAGAGGAGACGAACCAATTGGCGCCGTCGGCCGCACGTTCAATATTGTGGTCGCTTATTATGGGCGCGTCCACCACAGAAATCCATTTAGATGCCTCCCAGGCTGACTCATTGAGAGCATCGACGAGGGCACCTACCGAGGATGCGCTCTTCGAGCCGCACCCACAAACTGTTACAAGGAAAATTGCCACGGCAACCCCCGTCAGCATACGGTACATTTTTCTCATATGACCATTATTTTAAAAGTGAACATTTTCTGAAGGTTATCTGCATTTTGCGCAGAGACCTACAGCAAAAATACACTAAAGTGGGGATTGCACAAAATTATCGGGGGAGAATCGAACTCCCCCGAATGCATTTATCTTATCTTCTGTTCAAAATCACTCTGCGCGGCAACCTCGATTATTGCGAAGCGCGCGTCGCTCCTGACCTCGCCCACAAAGGCAAAGGCAAAATAGCGGCAGGCACGCGAGCGGGCAAAGGAGGCGACAATGTCGCGACGAAGCGCGGGCGACTCATTGGAAAAGTCGCGCCCGCCGACAAGTTCCCAGCGGGCACCGTCGACGCTGCCGAGAGCGTAGAAGCCCGCCTTTGCAGCGTGGAAGGTGGCGCGCAGAGCCGCCGCGTCTATGCGTTTGAAGCCACTGCTGCCGAAGAGACAGCCGCGGGTAATCGCGACCACAGGCACAGCATCGACACGAGCATTATGATTATCGAAAATGTAACGTCTGTAATCCTCTCTGTCGGCAACGTAGCCGAGGACGAGCCCCTCGGAGTGCTCGACCTTGACCGAGTAACGGCCGTCGGCAGTGCTCCACACGCCCGAGGAATTATTGTACACATAAACGTAGTCGTGAGCGGGGTTGCACACGTAGAGAAGGTCGCCTTTGTAGTCGAATGCGGTAAAGGCCCCCGCAAGATAGTCGAGGAAGGGGACGCTGCTGCACAGAGCCTCACGACCCACAATGCCGCAGAGGCGCCCCGCAACATCGTCCGTGCGCAGGAGTTCGGGTGTCGCGAGCCCCGCGAGCGCCTCGGAAATATTCACAACCTCGCTACCGTTTATCAACATCAATCCTTTGGCAGTGGGAAAAAGCACTCCGCGCGTGGTTACCGCCACTCCCGCTGCATTGTTGCAAATTTCGCGCGAGCAGGGTATCTGGGCAAGGTAGCTGCCCGCGCCCGAGACATCGACAGACATCAGCCACACTCCCTCGGTGGTAAAGACATAGAGAGGGTGCTGTCCGAACTGCCCTTGCGACACGGCAACAGTGTTGCTGCACACAGCCACAATATCTGCGTCGAACGAATAGGTGCTTGCGGCGGGGAAGAAAAGAGGATTGTCCACACGCGAGACGCGCATCACATTCTTGCGGGTGTATTTTCTATTCTCGCCTGCATTTTTAAGTGCGAAGCCCGTGACATTGTCGCCGGCATCGACAGTAAAATCTGCAATGTCGCTTGTGAGTGTATGCCAGCCGTCGCCGCCCACCTCTATGGGACGCAACCCCGCGAGTGTACCGAGGCCCTGCTCCAGCGTCACGGTTATTGTCTCGCCCTCTTTTATCTTGTCGCCCACGAAAATCACAGGCTCGCCGCCGCTGTAAAGTTTAAGGCCATACTCGAACGCCGTAACGTCATTTTTCTCCTCAGTGATATTGTCGGCGAATGTAACCTTCAGGTTCCATTTTCCGTTGCCCTTATATGTGAACAGATAGCTGCCCGAGCAGTCGTCGCGCGAGGGGAAATGCTCTCTCGCAGCAACCACAAAGGCATTCTCGCTGTTCGCTTCGTCAACCTCGACAAAGAGCGCCTCGGAACTGTTTTTAACCTCAATCGAATGGTCGCTGCCCGTATTTGCATCGTTCAGGAAATAGGCAAGATTGAGGCTCTTGTGCGCCGTCAACGGAAAATCCCTGTAGCCGTAAAACTCATCGATGCCCTTTTTATATGCGACGCAGAGACGCAGATTGTTTGCACGTGCATCAGCATAATGCAGCAACGGCGGCAGCAAATAGCCATCCGTGCCTCTGTGGAGCGCAGGCTGCTTGGCGGTTGTCACCACACGGCGCTCGCCCTGCTCGGTACCGATGGTAACCACCGAGGTTATCTGAATTACACTCTCCGAAGTGCGTGCAGCGAGGGAGTAGTTGGCGTATGCGTCGCATAGAAGCTCGGTGACGCCCGCAAGATGCATCTTTCCATTATAGATGTATTTATACGAGGCTGCCGCAAGCACGTGGGGCTGCTCGCAGAGGGGCAGACGCGTCTGCACTGCAAGCTGCGTGGGAGAGGTATTCTCGAGGCGCCACACTTCGCGTCCCTCAAGGTCAAACTCGGCAATCTTGTAGAATAGCGAGGCTTCGGCAACCTCTTCGCGTATCTTCTTTGCGCCCTTCCACACGTAGCGGTCGTAGCCGTTCACGGTGGTAAGCTGCACGGTGGCGCCGGCAGCAACCGAGCCTGTGTCGAGGCTATATTCGTTCTTTTTCCCAAGCTCGGCACTCTTGCTCTCGTGGCCCATGATGGAGGGGGTGGCAAAAAGCTCGATGGCTACAATAATGTCGCGCCAACGACGAAGATCGTAGGCTGCCGGATGCAGTGTGGGCAAAAAGCCGCGTACGGATGTAAAATATTGCGAGAGCGACGAGCCGGTGGTGCTGCGCGGACGGGAGAAGAAGTTCTTGTTGTCGCGCCCTATCGTGTGGCCCGTACCCAGCCACGCGTAGCCTATATTCTGGATGAGCGTGTCGGAGTCCTCTACATAATATATGGGCGAATAGCACACGTAGCTGCCGTCGAAGAGGCGCGCAGCCATGCGGAAGAGCGTGCGGTCGACAAATGCACCCTGCGTGTAGAGAGCGCTCAGACACTCGTCGAAATAGCCTTTCGAGGCATTCATCCAGCGCAGTCCCTCGTTAGAGTCGGGAATTTCGGCCGTGTCGGAGTAATATTTCTCGTCGCTGAGGGTGGTAACGTGCACGGGCTTTATTCCTATCTGAAGCTCGGGCAGCGTGGGCAGCGTGCCCAGATAGCGGTAGTTGCCGTCGAAAATTGCGTAGCGCACCCCGTCGGCGCAATACATTACCACAATGTTACCCATGAAAGAGAGGGAGGCGACACTGCCGTCGCTGTTTATGCGGTTGCCCTTCTCGTCGTAGACACTGCCGGCCTTTACATAGAGCCATCGGCCGGCCTTTTCGTGAAAATACTCGCTGCTGCGCTCTACGGGAGTAACAATTTTCTCCGTAGGGCGGGCAATAACCTTTGCGCCCTCGGCGTCGGCCGTGAGGTTGTGAAGCACACTGCACTCGCCATCCTTGACGCCTCGCGCCTCGCTGTTTGTCGAAAGCCCCAAAAGGGGAACGTTAATCTTCTGCATACTTTTTTTTGCAGACAAAAGTAATGCAGGAGCGGCCGCGCGAGGTTGCAGAATCGCCACATTCGCCGCGCGACGGAGAAAAAGCTGCGCGAGGCTATTTTTTATTGTAGAGTACCGCGTCGGTAACGTTAAGCTCGGCACCCTCGACGGGGTTCAGCCAACGGATAGCGATTGCGTGAGGCTGCTGCTTAAGTTCGAAATTCCAATAGATGTCCAAACGACGCAGACGGTAGCTTGCGGGCATTTCTATCTGTTGGGGCGCGCCGCCGTCGAGCACAACCTCGAGCTTCGCAACATAATTTTTATCCTTTGCCTTCACATAGCCATTGACGAGGATTCCCGCGCAGTGGGCGTTTATAGTGTGGGCAGTGTCGGCGAGTTTCACATTTATGGGCAGACGCTCGGCAGGAACGATTCCCGGGAAGCTCTCTTCGTAGCGCACGCTCTTGGGCCTCTGACAGCGAATGGTAACCTCGTCGGCAGTGACCTTTCCGCCGCCACGCTCAATCATCTGCAGCGCGTGGTCGAAGCTCATTTTATATGTGTCGTTCAGCGAATAAGGAATATAGGCAAAGTCAATATCCTCGGCACTTTTCAGCGGCTCTATCCACTCGGCGGGGATTTTTGAGTAGCCGATGGCGGTGGCAAGAATTCCCGCAGCCGAGGCGGGGTTGCAGTCGGAGTCCTGTCCGCAGCGTGTGGCAATGTCTATCGTGCGTCCAAAGTCGCCGTTGCCGTACAAAAGGCCGAAGAGCACATAGGCGCTGTTGATAACCGCGTCGATGTTGAGCGGGGCCAATGCTCCCTCGCCGCAACCAACGTCGCTGGTGCCCCAGCGCTCCTCGCACAGCTGCCAACCGTGACGCCAATCGTCGGGATTCTGTCGCCAAATTTCAATGACGTCGCTCATGCAACGATGGAACTTGCTCTTTCGGGGGATTGTCTTCAGCGCCTCGGTAACAATAAACTCCACATTGTCGCTGACAAAGGCAATGGAGTACATTGCACCAATGTAGACACCGCCGTACCATCCGTCGCCGTAGTTCATAATGTGCCCCACCCTATCAGAGATTTTCGAGGCTGCATTGGGCATTCCCGGAGACATTATTCCCGCATAGTCGGCCTCTATCTGATAGTCAATATCATCGGCGTGTGGATTATTGCGCCAATGGCCGGACATCGGCGGGCGTATGCCTCGCAGAATATTGTAGCGCGCAGCCTGATTGGCGTGCCACAGATAGTAGCCTGCGTGGGCAAAAGCAGAGGCGAGCGAGTCGGCGGACGCGTCGAGCCCCAAGCGGTCGAACACCCCCACGAAGGTAAGATCCATATAAATATCGTCGTAGAGTGTGGGCACACGCTTCATTATTTTTGCAACGTAGTCGGGCTCGCCCCAGGGAATCTCGCGGCTGTCGGGAATCATGCGCGAACGGTACTGAAACTCTGTGGGGCCGCCGTAGGTGCAACCGAGCACCTGTCCCGCCCAAGCGCCTTTTATCTTGTCCATGAGAGTGGCGCGGCTCATTGTCACGCGCGAAGGGAGCTTGCCTGCCGCAGAGAGTGTAAACACGCACATAAAGGCAATGGCGAGCATTGCTATCGTTCTTTTGCTTAATTGTATCATCTTGTCCATTATTTTCTGTAAAGTTACGCAGTTGCCACGAAAAAGTGGAAAGAATAAAAAAAAAATTATAAAATTTGCAACCTTTCACCCGCAAGCGCTGTCTAACGGGTAGAAAAACAAATTAAATTAAATTAAAATTAAGGTATGAAAAAGTTTTTAAAAATTCTGTTGGTGGCGACAATCGCCATTTTCTCGCTAGGTAGTTGCAGCATAAGTTCGGGAAACGAAAATATAAGCGATACAGCATTCTCTACCTTCTTGGATGAGAATACAAGATATCTAATATTAGAAAAAATGCTCAGTGCCGAAGAGGATGCAAGAGAGTACAACTATGCGATTTTAAGAAAAGTCACAAATGAGGAATTTCTCTTTGCAGTATTGCTCTCAGTCTTAAGTTTCACACTCATTATTACCATTGTATTCATGTGTTTGAGAGCACGTAACCGCAATATGCAACGCGGATACGACATTGTAAACAAGATTCTCGAAAAGAACAATTACGTACTCGACGAAAAGATGAATGCCGAGTTTATAAAGTCGCTGATGCCCTACAACCAAAAGAAAAAGAAAACTCCATACGTTGCCGATGCAACCACCCTCGCCGTAGGCCTTTCATTGGTGGCACTAATCTTTTCGGAGGATTTCAAAGATACGGGCCTCGTGGGAATCGGCTTTATAATTCTGCTCATCGGCGCGGCACGTCTGATTACTCACATTGTGCTCGCGAAGAGAGAGAAAAAAGAGAACGACAATAAAGAGCTGCAATAGTGAGCCGTCCCGACGAAATATTATGGATTTCACGGGTGGTGCTGTTCGACGACCGTCGCGCATTCGGCAAGCTGATGCAAAGGTACCATGGACGCATACGCCGCTACCTTTTCACACTGACAGGCGACGAAGCCACGAGCGACGACCTTGCGCAGACAACCTTCATACGCGCATGGCAGGGACTCGAAAGTTTCAAGCAGCTGTCGTCGTTCTCTACGTGGCTTTTCCGCATCGCCTACACCACCTACTGCAACCATCTGGCACAGATGAGGAACAGCGTCGTCACCGACCTTTCCGAAGCTGCCACCGAGGTTGCCGACGAGTCGCCACCCGAGAATGAACGGATAGAATCGCTGCGGCAGGCAGTGGCCCGGCTGGGCGAGGGCGAGAGAAACTGCATCACCCTATTCTATCTTGAAGAAAAGTCCATCGGCGACATTGAGAAGATTACCGGATACAAGCAGGGAACAATAAAGTCGCATCTGTCGCGCGGCCGAGAGCACCTGCGGGAGTTTTTAAACAAAAAAGATGAGTAACATGAGAAAAGAGGATAAAGAGATTAAAAGAGCATTGCAGCAGCTTTACACAATGCCCGACGAGAGGCAGTTTGTAGAGAGGACACTGCAGTGTCTGCCCCGACGCAGACAGAAGCGCACGAAGCTGATTCTCGGGAATGTTGCCATCTGGGGCAGCGTGATTACGCTGGCAGTAATCTTCCACAAAGAGATTTTCCATCTGGTAGAGAGCATCGTGCAGAATGTTGCCCTGTGTACAATGCCCGGAAAAGAGCCGATTATTGCGCTATTCATCTGTGCAGCGGTAATTGCCGCAGCCACCGCGCAGAGCTTCGAACTTTTGGACGACTATTATAGTTTGCCCGAGGAATAATTTTCTGTAAGACTAAAAAAAATGGTTGCCCGCTGGCAACCATTTTTTACTTATATATAAGGAATCTTATTTCTCCATCTCCTCCTCGACGAGGCGAATCTTCTTGAGGATGACCTCGGCGTCGGCTTTCAGCTTCTCTACCTTCTGATGCATCACATCCACAAGGCTCGCACCCTTCTTGTTCGATGCGCTCAGGAATCCGAGGTTATTCTCGTAGGTCTTGATCTCGGTCTTCATAGCCTCATACTGACGGATGAGGCGCTCGCGCTCGCGATTGAGGTTGTCGCCGCTCTTGGCAATGTTGCTGCGGAACTCCGAGAGTTTGCGCTCGTTGGCGCTTATCTGCAATCTCTCGTAGATAGCGTCGAGTGTCTGCTTGTACTCTTTGTAGAGCTTGTCCTTGTCTTTGAAGGGAACGTGGCCCACCTTGTTCCACTCTTTTGTGAGGGAAGCAACCTTTGACTCTTGCTCCTCGGCAGCAGCCGACGCGTCAATAGCCTTGAGGGCTGCGATAATCTCGCGTTTCTGCTTGAGGTTTTCGAGCTCTACGCTGCGCTGCGAAGATGTTGCCTTGTTGCGACGCTCGAAGAAGTAGTCGCACGCACCGATGAAGCGTTTCCACAATGAGTCGGAGTATTTCTGGGGAATGGCACCGATGCTTCTCCACTCTTTCTGCAATGCAGAGAGCTTTTCGGCTGTCTCTTTCCAATCCTCGCTATCCTTGAGCTGCTCGGCAGCCTCGCACAACTGACGTTTGTGCTCGAGGTTGTCGGCAAGCGAAGCCTTTACATTCTTGAAGAAGTCGCTCTTGCGGCTGAAGAACTCGTCGCACGCTGCACGGAAACGCTCGAAGATTTTCAAGTTCATCTTCTGCGGCGCAAAGCCAATCTCCTTCCATTTTACCTGAAGGTCGAGCACCTCTTGAGTCTTGTCGTTCCACGCCTGATAGCTTGTAAGCTCGTCAAATGCAATCTGCTCGATAGCCTCGCAAATGGCAGTCTTCTTCTCGAGATTCTCGCGTTCTTTATCCTTTTTCTCCTCGAAATGAGCCTGATGGCGTTTGTTGATGGCAGTCGAAGCGGCCTTGAAACGCGCCCAGATGCTCTCGCGAAGTTCGGGAGAGACGGGGCCTGCATCGCGGAACTCTGCGTGCAGCTGCTGCAACTGACGCGACGCAGAAACAATATCTTTTTCAATGAGAAGAGCCTCGGCAGCATCGCAAATTCTGCTCTTAATTTCGAGATTCTTCTTAAAGTCATATTCACGGAACTCGATGTTCAGCTTCAGCATGTCGTAGAACTGCTCCACAAGCTGCTGATACTGTTTCCACAGGTCGTTAACCTTCTCCTGAGGAACATTCTTTATCTCTTTCCAGCGTGTCTGCAAAGCCTTGAAGTCGTTCACGGCGGGAGCGCCCTGCTCGGCCTTTGCAACCATCTCTTTGAGCTCTTCGATAACAGCCAATTTAGCCTCGTAGTTAGCCTGCTGCTCGGCAGCCTGCTGCTGCAGCCATGCGCTGCGCTTCTCTTTGATGACGTTCATCGCCTCCTTGAAGTCTGCCTCGAGGGCATCGTTCTCGGGGATGAAGACAGCAGCGTCGCCACCCTCGGCCACAAAATCCTTGCGGGCCGCGTCAATCTCTATGCTTCTGAGTTTGTAGAACTGTACTTTCAGCTGCTCCACCTCGCTCTTGCAGTTGAGTGCATCGTTGCTGCCTGCAATAGCCTGCAGACGCTCCACAATTTCGCCGCGTGTCACCTGCTTGACCGCAGCAGCGACCTCAGACGCACACTCGTCCGAAACGGGACTTTCTGTTACCTCACTTGTTGCCTCGGCTGTCTCTGTAACAACTGCAACTTCTTCATTCGTAGCGGCATTAACTGCCTGTTCAGCGGTACTCGCGATGTTCTGCTCTTCGAGCATTGCATCCGGTTTCAATGTTTCACTCATCTGCTTAATATTTTATAATATTTGTTGCGAAGATAATTTATATAGTTTATATAAACAAATGTAAACTAGCTAAATTGTTCCGCAAATTGGTGACAAATATAATAAACTGTTTTTTAAATATACAATATTGGGCACTTATTTTTAAAAATGCCTAGAACATAAGGTCGCTCAATAGCTTGGCAATTATCATATAGAATGTCATTCCGCTGAGGTCGTTCACAATCTGTATGAAGGGGCCGGTGGCAACTGCGGGGTTTATGTTCATGCGTTCGAGCACCATGGGGATAAGCGTTCCGAACGCCGAGGCGAACATTATTACCACAAAGAGGCTCAAAGGCACGGCAAGCGTCACAATGTCCAGCGGGTCGTACACAAAGAAGTTGTAGACGTAGACAATGAGCGAGAGGATGGTGGCATTGATAATGGCAACCAAAAGCTCTTTCATTATGTGCTTGAACATGTGGCTCGAGTCGAGAGAATTGTTTGCCAATCCCTGAACGGCGATTGCCGATGACTGCACACCCACGTTTCCTCCCATTCCCGCAAGCAGAGGGATGAAAAGTGCCATTTCGGGGTGGCTGCCGAGAGTGGTCGTGAAGTTGTTGAGCAGCATCGAAGAGCCGATTCCTCCGAGCATTCCTATGAGCAGCCAGGGGAGGCGCGCCGTTGTCTGCATAAAGACAGTATCGTTCGTCTCGATGTCCTTGGCGATACCCGCAGTCAGCTGATACTCATGCTCATTCTGCTCACGAATCTCGTCCATGATGTCGTCGACGGTAATCTGTCCCAGCAGGCGGTTGATTTTGTCGACTACGGGGATTGCCACAAGGTTGTACTTTTCGATGAGCATTGCAACCTCGTCGGTGGGAGTGTCAACGTCGACACTGACAACGTCGCGGTTCATCACATGCTTCACCTTCACCACCGAGGGGCTGGTAACCATCTTCTTCAGCGGGAAGATTCCACACAGACGCTCGTCGTCGTCCACTACATATATATAATAGATATCATCGAGATCCTCGGCCTGACGGCGCATCTCTTTGAGACACTCGGGCATACTCCAATTCTCGTTCACGACAACCATTTCGGTACTCATAAGACCACCGGCGGTATCTTCGTCGTACTGCAAGAGGTCGACAATGTCGCCCGCCTGCTCAATGTCCTTGATGTGCGAGAGAATCTCTTCCTGTTTCTCTTCGTCCATGTCACGGATAATCTCAACGGCGTCGTCGGTATCCATGTAATTGACGAAACGCTTGGCGACAACCTCGGAGGGAAGATCCTCGAGAAGGTCGTTACGCAGGTCCTCGTCCATTTCGGTGAGGGCATCGGCCGCCTTCTCGTTGTCAAGCTGGCGGTAGAGGAAACGCGCCTCTTCCTCGTTCAGTTCATCACAGAGCTCGGCAATGTCGGCAGGGTGCATCTTGCTGAGCTTCTCCTGCAACAGCACCGACGCTTTTTCCTCAATAAGTTCCTTTATATTATGTACAAATTCGTTTGTCATAATCGTTTCTGTTATTCGCGAGAGATTTCGCGCTGTACCTGTATTGTAAGTTCAATAAACTCGTCTATCGACAGCTGTTCGGGGCGTTTGTCGAGTATGGGATTGGAAAGTATGGGCGACCCTTTCTCGACAATATTCTGAATGGAGTTACGCATCTTTTTGCGTCGCTGGTTGAAGGTAGACTTCACGATTGTGCGGAAAAGTTTCTCGTCGCAAGGCAACGACGTGCGGCTGTTGCGACGCATGAGCACCACCGCGCTCTTCACCTTGGGCGGGGGAGAGAATACGTGCTCCGACACTGTGAAAAGATACTCGACGTCGTACCACAGCTGCACGAGGATGCTGAGAATGCCGTAGGCCTTGCTGCCGGGAGCCGCCGCCAGACGCTCGCCCACCTCTTTCTGTATCATTCCGCTGCACACGGGGATGTACTCTTTGTAGTCGAGCATCTTGAAGAATATCTGACTCGAAATATTATAAGGGTAGTTACCTATGAGCATAAATTCACCGCCTTCCCACAGACGCTCGAGGTGCATTTTTAGAAAGTCGTCGGGGATTATATTGTCGTCGCCCAGCTGCGGCAGATTCTTGCGCAGATAGTCGACCGACTCTTCGTCAATCTCGACCACCTTCAGGCGACGCTTCTTTTCGAGGAGCATGCGGGTGAGCACTCCCATGCCCGGGCCCACCTCCAATATAGGCAGTTCGGGAGCAACGTCCACCGTGTCGGCAATATTCTGTGCAACCGTCAGGTCTACCAGAAAATGTTGTCCCAATCTCTTTTTTGCAGTAACTGTTTTTGCCATTTTTTTAACCTTGAAACATTTTTTATTTAAAAAAACAGAATTTTTAGGTGCTGTTTGCAAGTTATGGTTATCTTTGCAACCATTAGGTCGCAAAGTTAAAAAAATTTCTTTGTAATTCTAATTTTAACCGAGACTTTACATTGCAACAAACGAGAATTTCAAAAAAAGTATCATAAATAGGGTGAAAAAGATTTTAAATCTCATATTAAAGACGCTGCTCCCGATAGCATTGGGCGCTGTTATCCTGTGGTGGATATACAGGGACTTCGACTTCTCGCAGGTGTCGGCGGTGGTGTGCAATGAGATGAATCTTTGGTGGTTCGCGCTCTCGACGATTTTCGGAGTGCTGAGCCATATGGTGCGAGGATGGCGATGGCTGCTGACGCTGGAGCCGTTGGGTTACAGGCCCAGCACCGCCAACTGCGTTTATGCTATTTTCATCGCCTATGGTGCGAATCTTGTTGTTCCGCGTGTGGGAGAGGTGTCACGTTGCGCTGTTCTCGACCGCTGCGACGGCGTTCCGTTCGTGCAGTCGCTGGGCACCGTTGTTGCCGAGAGACTCATTGACACTGTAATGGTGCTGACGCTGGTTGTTGCTGCCCTTGCCATGCAATGGAAGATTTTCTACACTTTCTTTGTAGAGGCTGGCGGAGGAGCAGGCAGCACGCAGATATTCTCGTCGATAACCAACATTGCAATTACCATTGCGTCGGCAGCTGCAATAGTTACTCTCGGCTATTTTATAATAAGGAAGATGGCGCTGCTTGCAAAGATAAAATCAATCCTGCTCAGATTCTGGGAGGGAATGGCCGCATTAGGAAAAATGAAGAATTTTAAACTCTTTTTCATCGAGACGGTCGCCATTTGGTTTTGTTATTTCATGCAGTTCTACCTGTGTTTCTTCTGTTTCCCCTTCAGCAGCGGGCTGTCGATGGCAGCGGGACTTCTGCTGTTCGTGGCGGGCAGTGTGGCGGTGGTTGTCCCCACCCCCAACGGCGCGGGCCCGTGGCACTTTGCAATCATCAGCATGATGGTGCTCTACGGTGTCAGCCAGAGTGACGCAGGAATGTTCGCACTCATTGTCCACACGTCGCAGACGGCGCTTGTGGCCATCCTGGGCGTAATAGGACTGATGATGGTAAAAAAGAAAAGAATTGTTTAACAGAATATTAATATAAATATAAGTACTATGGCACTTACAATCAAAGACTTGTCACCGCGCGAGGTGTGGAAGCACTTCGAGGCTCTTACACAGGTACCCCGCCCCTCGGGACACCTTGAAAAAATACAGAAATTCCTGCTCGATTTCGGCAAAAGCATAAACGTCGAGACATGGCAGGACGAGGCAGGCAACATCATCATGCGCAAGCCCGCTACCCCCGGACTCGAGAACCGCAAGGGAATCATCCTTCAGGCACATATGGACATGGTGCCCCAGAAGACTCCCGAGAGCACTCACGACTTCGAGAACGACCCCATAAAGACTATCGTCAAGGGCGACTGGCTCTATGCTGACGACACTACTTTGGGCGCCGACAACGGCCTTGGCGTTGCAGCCATCATGGCTATCTTCGAGGACAACACCCTGACACACGGTCCTTTGGAGGCTCTCATCACAGCCGACGAAGAGACAGGAATGTTCGGTGCATTCGGCCTCAAGGGCGGCGAGCTTCAGGGCGAGCTTCTGCTGAACCTCGACTCGGAAGAGGAGGGCGTTCTTTACATTGGTTGCGCCGGCGGAGCAAACATCACCGCATCTATGGAGTTCATGGAGGTTGAGCCTTGCGACGAGGACGACGCTGCCGTGAAAGTTACTCTCAAAGGATTGCGCGGCGGTCACTCGGGCCTCGAGATTAACGAAGGTCGCGGAAACGCCAACAAGCTGATGGCACGTTTCGTGCGCGAGGCAATGGACGAGTGCGCAGTGAGCCTTTCATCGTGGAACGGCGGTAACATGCGCAACGCAATTCCCGCAAGCTGCGAGGTTGTCCTGACATTGGGCAGCGAGGCAGTTGAGGAGGTAAAAGAGATTGCTGCGAAATACGAGGCACTCTTCAACGCAGAGTTTGCAACCATCGAGGAGGGAATCACAATGACAGTAGAGAGCGTGGAAATGCCCGAGACTGTTGTTCCCGAGGAGATTCAGGAGAATCTTATCGACGTTATTCTCGCTTGCCACAATGGAGTGTTGCGTTTCATCCCCACAATCCCCGACACTGTGGAGACATCGAGCAACCTTGCAATCGTTAACATCAACGAGGGCGAGGCCGAAATTAGAATTCTCGCACGCAGCTCTTGCGACAGCATGAAGGAGAATCTTGTGCTTCAGCTTTCAAGCTGCTTCGCAATGGCAGGCATGAAGGTAGAGGTTTCGGGCAGCTATAGTGGCTGGCAGCCTAATGTAAACTCTCCTTTGCTTGGTGCATTGAAGAGCGCATACAAAGATATGTTCGACAAAGAGCCCGACGTACGCGTAATTCACGCAGGTCTCGAGTGCGGAATCATTTCTACAAACTATCCGGGCATGGACATGGTGTCATTCGGCCCCACATTGATGTCGCCCCACTCTCCCACAGAGCGCGCCTACATCCCCACAGTAGAAATGTTCTATTCGCTTGTAAAAGCATTGGTAGTAAACGGAGTTTTATAAACACACTATAGTATTAACCTAAAAAAATGTATTACTATGAAAAAGAATTTTAAACTTGTTGCAGTGTTGTTGTCAATGTCATTGATGTTATCATCATGCATCGGTTCTTTTAACCTCACAAACAAGGTAAAAGACTGGAACGAGGGTCTCGGCAACAAATTCGTTAACGAGCTTGTATTCATCGGAATGCACATTATCCCCGTGTATCCTTTGACATTGATGGCTGACGGTATTGTACTCAACACTATCGAGTTCTGGACAGGAAGTTCGGCTATTTCTAAGAAAGAGAATGGCACAAAGATTGTAAAGAACCAGAAGGGCGAGGACGTAGCTGTAACATCTTGCGCAGACGGTTATGTAATCTCTAACGGTGCCGAGGAGTTGAAACTTCAGTTCAACGAGGCTGACAACAGCTGGAGCGTTGCATGCAACGGCGAGGTTACAAAGCTCGTTACCATCGACGCAGCCAACAACAAGGCAGAGCTTCATCTTGACGTGCCCATGAGCGTAGAGCTCACAGCAGAGGGCATGGATGCTGCACGCCGCGCAATCTCTGAGAACTGCTTCGCAGCGAAATAAGAGACACATTTAAATTAAAAGGTAATTTTCGGACTTGTCCGAAAATTACCTTTTATCATTTTCAACCACCATGCAACGTCGCGACTTCATCAGAAACATAGGCTTATTGGGACTATTTTCACATGTAGCCCCACAGGATGCCTGTGCAGCACTATTCAAAAAAGAAAATCCGCTGAAGGGATTCAACCTGCTCAATAAATTCAACCCCGACTTTCAGACACCATTCAGCGAAAAGGATTTTGAAATTATTGCCGAATGGGGATTCAACTTTGTACGTCTGCCACTTTCATATTGGTGCTGGAGCAAAAAAGATGACTGGTACCACGTTGATGAAAAGATTCTTAAGGAGATTGACAAAGCCGTAGAATATGGCCGAAAATACAAGATACACGTCAACCTGAACTTTCACAGGGTACCCGGATACTGCATTAATCCCCCGCACGAAAATGTCAATCTCTTCGAAAGCAGCGATGCATTGAACGCTTGTGCCTACCATTGGAAGCTCTTCGCCGAAAGATACAAAGAGCATTCATCGAAATATCTTAGTTTCAACCTCATAAACGAGGCACCGTCGATAACCGACGAAAAATACGACAAAGTTGTACGTCGTCTGATAGCTACCATTCGCGAAATTTCGCCCAAACGCACAATTATTGTAGACGGACTCGACGTCGGCTCAAGACCGCTGATGTCTATCGCCGACGAGAAAAACATCATACAGAGTGGACGCGGCTACCAGCCGATGCTCATTTCGCACTACGAAGCAAGCTGGGTGTTCGGCAACGGGCCAATGTATTTCCCCAAAGAAAAGCTATCGTGGCCACTGAACGAGAATGGAAAGATATACGACAAAAATTGGCTGAGCGACACACTCGACAGAAATTGGCAACCATTGATAGAAAAGGGCGGAAAAGTGCATATTGGAGAATTCGGATGCCACAACCGCACCCCTCACGATGTTGCCATTAAATGGTTGAACGACCTTTTGGATGTTTTTGACGAAAAAGGATGGGGCTGGTCTTTATGGAACCTGCATGGAAGTTTCGGAGTCCTCGACAGCGACCGACGCGACGTAAAATACGAGAGCTACAAAGGACACAAGCTCGACCGCAAAATGTTGGACATCCTACTGAAGCACAAATAGCTTTTTCTATTAGCAAAAGAGATTATGAAACACCCCGAAAATGATGCCTCTTTCAAAGGGCTGAAAGTAAACAGCGGCGTTGAGCAGCCTGCATCGCTCAACCCCTACCTGAACAGCATGCGGCTGAAACGCGCCGCACGCCTCACTGCCGACGACTATGTAAACGGCATTCTGCGCGGAGACGTGAACATTCTGAGCCGCGCCGTGACGCTTGTGGAGAGCCGCCGCTACGAAGATGCAGCGCTTGCCCGCGAGGTTGTGGAACGCTGTCTGCCCTACTCGGGAAAATCGCTGAGAATAGGAATCACAGGAGTGCCCGGAGCGGGAAAAAGCACGTCGATAGACTCATTTGGAATGCACGTGCTGGGCGAGCGTGGCGGCAAGCTCGCAGTGCTTGCCGTAGACCCCAGCAGCGAGCGCAGCAAGGGAAGCATCCTGGGCGACAAGACCCGCATGGAGCGTCTGTCGCTGAACGCCGACGCATTTATACGCCCCAGCGCTTCGGCCGGCTCGTTGGGCGGCGTTGCCCGCAAGACCCGCGAGACAATCATTCTGTGCGAGGCCGCCGGATACGACACTGTGTTTGTAGAGACTGTGGGCGTTGGCCAGAGTGAAACGGCCGTGTATTCTATGGTCGACTTTTTCCTGCTGATACAGATTGCGGGTGCCGGCGACGAACTGCAGGGCATCAAGCGAGGAATCATGGAAATGGCCGACGGCATTGTAATCAACAAGGCCGATGGCGAGAATATTGCCGAGGCGCGCCGAGCCGCTACACACTACCGCAACGCCCTGCAATTGTTCCCGATGCCCGAGAGCGGCCG
Source organism: Bacteroidaceae bacterium (assembly GCA_017547585.1). Taxonomy (GTDB): domain Bacteria; phylum Bacteroidota; class Bacteroidia; order Bacteroidales; family Bacteroidaceae; genus HGM04593. Next base: position 90,345 of record JAFYPH010000061.1, read on the forward strand.
CCGTCCGCAGGTGCTCACCTATTCGGGATTCTACGACCTGGGCATCAAAGAGGTGTGGGACATGATATACGACTACGTGGACTTTGTAAAGGCGAACGGAGTCTTCGAGAGCCGCCGCCGACGTCAGGCAAAATATTGGATGTACGAGAGCATAAACGAGCAGCTCTACTCGCGTTTCTACAATACTCCGGGAATGGAAGAGCTCATCGCCGAGTGCGAAAAGAGCCTGTACGACAACCGCATGACCTCTTTTGCCGCCGCCGCAAAATTGATGAAACATTTTAACGGGGAGTAACCGCTGCCCCACTCACATAAAAAAGCCTGACTGAATTCAGTCAGGCTTTTTTATAATCATCGGATAATCTACTCTTTAATGTCGCCGACAGCAATCTGGTACTCTCTCCACAGAGCATCGATGTCTGCCTCCTGGCCAAGAACTTGCTTGATAGCTTCGTTGAACGACCAAGGAATAATCTCGAGAGTGGTTCGGTTGAATTTACGCAGGAATTCGGGGTCTTTGTTGTCGCGCAACCACACAAAGAAGTATCCGGCAGTTCTGTATCCATCCATATAGTTGCCACCTTTGGGACGGTCCACTTCGCCCTTGAAGCCATCGTTGGCTATGCGCACGGCATCGGCCATTCCCTCGATGAATGCCCAAAAGACTTTACTCGTGCCGTATGTGCCGATACCTTGAGGCTCAAGCTGATAGGCGTGTGTAAGCTCGTGCAACAGCACTCCGCGAGTCTCGAAAAATACCTTTGCAGTATCGTTGTCGGTAAAAGACTTTGCAACATACTTTGTGCTGTAGTAGATTGAGACCTCGCCGTTGCCGCCGCCTTTACCCGAAATTCCGTCCATCTCCTCGATTGTATAATAGAGATTGTTGACAGGCACAATGCTATCATCGGGCGAGAAATAGAGAGTGTTAAGCACTGTTCGTGCCTGCTCGGCAATATACTCCTCGGGGTTGGGAATCAGGCTGTGGTAGATGCGCGAGCCCTCGCTCTCGGGAGACTTGTCCTCGAAGAGGATTTTACCTACATTGTAATCTTTCCACTGATCATTTTGTGTAGTCTGCTGCTGAGAGCAGGAGAGGAGTCCGAAGGCAACGCCCAAGGCTACAATAAAGATACTTTTTTTCATTTTTTATTATTTGTTTAATTACACATTTTTATTTTGTATGCTCTTTTTCGGCCTTCAGTGCCAATCGCTTGACAATTACCACAAATCCACCCGTAAGGATAAGGTTGGAGAGGATTGTGAGCAGAGAGATTGCCAACAGCGGGCCGCCGAGGCCGTAGCCTATCGACACGAAAATGATTCCCGCACCAACCTCGCCGCGAGTGAACATTCCTATGCTCAGCGCCAGACGCTCGGTCAGCGAGCGGTCGCGGTAGAAGAAGAGAGGCACCATCTTGCCTATATTGGAGAGTGCGGTTACTGCAAGCACGTGCAGAGCAATCTCGCCCCACGACATCGGGCCCACCTGCGCAATCACGCAGTCGCCGGCCATGGCAGCAAAATCGACTCCCACGAAGAGCGGAGCGCTCATTCCCACAAGGAACATAAACAGATAGGAGACAATGGTTGCCACACTCTCGTCCATCTTTGTATGGTGGTGCTTGGGCTTCATTATCATTCCCAGGATGAACGCGGGCAGCAGCACCTCAATATGGATGGCCGCATCGACTCCGAACAGCTGTTTCGAGAGCACATAGAGCCCCTGGAAGGCAAACACCAGGATTGTAGAATAGCCCAGAATGGAGCTCCACGATTGGTTGAGATTGTAGCGTTTGAGGTACTTCCAGCCAATATAGAGGCATAGGAACACCACAAAGACAACCACGCCCAACTGCCAGCGCATGCCTATCATGAATATCTGCAGAGGAATCATCAGCAATATAGTGTCGAGGTCGTCGAAGATTGCAAGCACGCGTGTCTTTTGGTACACCCACGATGCCTTGAGGCCTGCGGCGGCCAGCATCGTGAAGAGGATGCCCGCAGAGGTGGGCGCCGCGAATCGGCTGAGCAGCAGTGTCTCTTTCCACGCGTCCCAATCGCTAAAATAGTTCGACGGGAGCAGCACCATATAGTAGAAACAGATTAACAGCCAGGGGGCTGCGGCTGTAGCCATTGCAATAAAGTAGTCGGCAGTGTAGGAGCGCCAATGGCTCTTGTCGAGCTCGAATTCGCGTCCCACGTTTATCATGATGAAGGCGAGGCACACGTAGAGCATTGAGTCGAACACAGGCTTTGTCTGCGAGAATACCGCATCGCCGAATACCGTGGGCAGTGTCTGCGAACAGACGAGGCCCATGATAAGAAAGATGGAGAAAAGTGCTATTTTTTTCATTGATAACTTTTTATGTTATAGATAATCAGACTTTTTTTACTTCACGACGTTCATTTCCTCTATCAGGCGACGGCAGTTGCCATACTTTTCGATGATGAAGAGCACGTAGCGGATGTCCACATTGATGCAGCGCTGCTTCTCTGTGTCGAAATTGATGTCGCCGCTGAGCGACTCCCAGTTACCGTCGAATGCGAGACCTATAAGCTCGCCCTTTGCATTGAGGACGCCGCTGCCACTGTTACCGCCGGTAATGTCGTTGGTGGTGAGGAAGGCCACGGGCATCTCTCCGTTGGGAAGTGCATAGTCGCCAAAGTCTTTCTTCTCGTAGAGCTCTTTCAGGCGGGCGGGTACAATAAACTCGCTGCTCTTGGGATTCTCTTTCTCCATCACTCCCTTGAGGGTAGTATAGTGGTTGTAGGTTACTCCGTCCTTGGGCTGGTAGGATTTTACGCTGCCGTAGGTCATGCGCATCGTCGAGTTTGCGTCGGGAGCCATAGGAGCGCCATCGGCCTTTTCCATAAGACCTTTAAGGTAGGTCTTGTGCAAGGGGTTTATTCTCTTTGCAAATTCTGCATTCTGCGCCGAGAGCTTGCTCTGTGTGGCGAGGATTGCTGTGCGCAACTTCTGTGCAGGGTCCTTCTCGAAGTTCTTGAGGGTGGGCTTTTTCAGGAACTTATTGAGATTCTTCTCGCTTGCAAGAATAGAATTATCGTATACCTCGTCGATGTATTTTGCAAGGTTACCTTTGTACTTTTTCTCAATCTCATTCAGATAAGCGTCGCGTTCCTCGGGCTTTGTCAGCTTGTAGTAGAGGGGCAACAGCTCTTTGGCTATGCGACGGTCGATGTTGTGCACATAGTCGCGGTTGTGCAGCCACGAATAGAGCGACTGCATCTTTTCGCCCACCTTTTCGGGGGTGTCGAACATATTCTTGTTTCTGTCCGAGAGGTTGCGCGAGAAGAATTCCACGTTTCCTACAAGCTCGTTTACAAGCATTGTAAGATACTGCGCACGATTCATTTCGTCGACACATTTGTTTATCTGCTCGACAACATTAGCATACTCGCTGTTGCCGATGCTCTGTGCCCACGCCTTGAAGGCAGCCTCTTCCTGCAACTTTGTCTCGATGACTTTGTTGTCGATGATGGCCTTGTTCATTCCTATTGAGTTTTTCCAATAGTTACTGATGCGGGCGAGCTTGCTTGCGTACTTTATGTTAATATCCTCGCTCTTCTCCATCTCTTCGCGGATGACCTTGAGGCTGAGGTCGCGCATTGCTATTCTCGGCTCGTTCTTCTGGTACATACGCTGTTTCACTTCGTCGGCTGTGAGGTAGCGAGAGGTGCTTCCGGGGAATCCCATGATCATTGCAAAGTCGCCATAGTCGAAGCCGGCGATGGAGATATTCAGATGCTTGGGAGTATTCAGGGGAACATTATCTTTGCTGTATGCAGCGGGGTTGCCCTCCTTGTCGGCGTAGATGCGGAACACTGAAAAGTCGCCTGTGTGACGGGGCCACATCCAGTTGTCTGTCTCGCCACCGAATTTACCGATGGCAAAAGGAGGTGTTCCCACCAGACGCACGTCTGTGTATTTCTTGTAGTAGACAAGATAGTATTTGTTCGCCTCGAAATAGGGGAGCAGCTGCGAATAGAGGTATTTTTTGCCCTCAATGTTGTCTGCATCGAAGAGCTCTTTGCCTACCTTTGCAAGCTCGCCGCGATTGAAAGACTGCTCGACAGTCATTTTGCCGCTTGCCACGCGAGAATTAATCTCGTCGGTAACATCTTTGATGCTAACCACAAAGGTGAAGCCCAAGCCCTCGCAGGGGAGCTCCTCTTCGTAGCTCTGGCTCCAGAAGCCATTCTGCAGATAGTTGTGCTCTACGGTGCTCAGCTGCTGTATGGAGCCGAAGCCGCAGTGGTGGTTGGTGAGTACAAGTCCGTTGGGCGAGACTACCTCTCCTGTGCAGCCGCCACCGAAGATGCCTATCGCATCTTTCAGCGAGGGGGCGCCGGGCGAGTAGATGTCATCGACGCTTATCTGAAGGCCCAGCTTGCGCATCCGGTCTTCGAGATTCTGCTGACGCATAAGCTGCAGCAACCACATTCCCTTGTCTGCTTTCAGTTGGGGAATGGCAATAAGTACAAAAACGATTGTCAGGAATAATTTCTTCATAGTATTTTTATTTTTTATTATGCTCGGATAGAATAGGTTATTTTTTCACTGTCAGACGGGCAAGATAGTCGTAGTGCTCGCCATCGAGGCACTTCTCGCACAGAAGGCCGCACTGCTCGGCGTACATTGCAAGGGTGTCAAAGTCAATATAGAGCCAGTCGAATGTCTCGCCCTTTATTCCTCGATACTGCATGCGGTAGTCGAGCTCGCCATAGTATCCTGCTGCAAGGTCGATGTCGAGCGAGCCATCCTCGTTCTCGAACACATATTTTATGTCCGACGAGTCGAGCAGTATCTGTCCGCCGGGAGCGAGCAGCTGCTTGGCGCGCATGAAAAACTCGGCGAGGCGCTCTACTTTTCCCACAATGCCGATGCCGTTCATTGCCATGAGCACCGTGTCGAACTTCTCGTCGAAGCTCTTGTCGAAAAAGTCGACCGCGCGGGCGTCCACCCCACGCTCCTGCATCACCTGCACCGAAATTTCGGAAATGTCTATCGCAACAACCTCGAGGCCGCGTTTCATCATCTCCAGCGAGTGGCAGCCGGAGCCTGCGCCCACGTCGAGCACTCGTCCACGGGCAAGATTGAGCGCTTCGCGCTCTTGCGGGGGCATCTGCTCGTAGGTGCGGAACAGCGTAGCCACGGGAATCTCATCCTCGTAGAACTGCGACGAAAAGACACGCAGCTTGGCGGCCTTTCCGGTGGTGAAATACTCTTTTATCGCATGCCCCATAGGGTCTTTCTCTTTTCTTGTCGTGTTTGTCATTGTTACTCGAAATATATTTTGCCGCAGATTGTGTTTTTGTCGTATCCATTGATGCGCGACTCATCGAAGCTCGAAAAGTTTGTGCCGAGGCCTATCATCTGCCTGACGTAGAGCCCGAACTTCACGGTGGAAAAGACATCCATTTTCTTGTTCGGCGAATATGTTATTATGAATGAATTTCGGCAAGGGGTGCGCGCCTCGTCGTAGGCTGCCGTCTGCCAATCGCGAAGGCCGTATTCCGCTGCGGGCAGCGTGGCAACAAAGCTGTCGTAGAGGCTGACAATCTCGTCATTATCGTCAAGATAGACGAGGGGCGGCAGGGCTGCCTTTCCCATCGGAGGGATAGCAAGAATCTTCTGCTCCTTTACCGTCTGCGAGGTCTCCTTTCTATTTTCGATGTTGTATGTGAGGCCATGCGAGGCTGTCCTGCGGCGGCTGTCGTAAGAGGGGCGCGAACTTGTGTGCTTGTCCGAGAAGGTCACTTTTTCGTTGCTTTTTCTATTCTGCCTTATCTGCTTGCCACTATAATAGGGGCGGAAAGTGCCGTCGTTGAATATTCTGAAACAATTTTCGAGGTCGACGAACAGCATCCTGTCGCTCTTGTTGCGCACGAAGATATTGTAGCGCAGGGCACCCTCGCATTTTGTAATTTCAACCTCAATATCTTCGTTGGCGAGCACCGAGCCTTCCGTCACTCCCATTATCGCCACCGCACAATGGGCCTTGCTCTTTTTGGGCTCTTTGCTGCCGTAGCCACCGATAGGAGCATTATACTGCCCCACCAGACGAGCATTGTCGGGCGAGACGGCACGCGCAACCTCGCCTTTGGGCTCTTTGGCTGGCTTTTCGGCTGCCCTTTGAGCAGAATCTTGCTGAAGAATTTCGGTAAAATAGACTACTGTATCTTTTTCGACCTTTGCGGCAGGCGACTGCACCTTGACCTTTGCAGGCGCAGGGTCGGGAGCAGAGATTGCAACACTCTTCCCTTTGGCCTTTTTCACGGAGAGCACCTTGGCCTTGCCTATTCTTTTCGAGGGGGAATCTTTCCCGGGATTTTCTCTGTAAGTGATGAATTTCGCATTTATTTTCAGGTCGTAGACGCGCAGTGTGTCGCCACTTTTCTTGACAATAATATCCTGCGCCGCTGCTGTCAGCAGGCACAAGATTGTAAATGTGGCAATAATCACTCTCTTCATTGTTGCGGCATTCATCTATATTGCTACAAATGTACGAAAAAACGAGCAAAATATAAAGGCTTGCTTTTAATATTTCACAGCGAGTGCATCTGTACATCTGTCGTAAGGCAAATGTACGAAAAACGAGCAAAATATAAAAGCTTGCTTTTAATATTTCACAGCAAAAACCGCATATACATACGTTACAGGAAAAAAAGCACAAAAAAGTCTCTGTTTTTTTTGTTTTTCTTTACGTTTTTTTTAATTTGCGGCCGTTTACAAACACAATAGCCATGAAACACATTCTATCGGCATTATTAACAGCGACACTCTTTGTCGCCACAGCATCCACCGCCGCAGCGCAGGAGCTTCTGAGCGACCTCTACAATTCGTCGGCAAGCATTATGTGCGACCCCGTGCCCTACGCATCGAAAGAGATTGGCACGGCCATATACTCCCCTGCAGGAACTGCATTTTTGAGAGAGGGGTTCCATATTTCCCTCAGCAGCAATGTCTATTCAATATGGAGAGCCGAAACAACATCGCCCATGGGCAAAGACAGGCACAAAGATGAGACGAATATAAAATCGTTAGTTCTGCAGTGGGCCTACTCATTCGGTCGACTGACACTCACAGGCGCATACACTAGGACAATCAACGGCATAGAGATAACAAACAGGGCAAGAGACAGTAAATACGAGGATTACGAAAATCAATTTTACGACATCTATGGCAGCCATCTGATAGGCAACATCAACAACCTCATATTGGCGGACCCCACAATTGCAAACGCGGTTACAAACATACACCCCGACGACAATCTGACGTATAACATCAGAGACGTATACTCATTCCCTCGCAACAAAAACACACATTTGGGATTATCGTATAAACTGAACAATAACTTTGCACTCTATGCAGGAGCCAAATTCGTCTTTTTCGACAATGATTATCACTGCACAATAGAGACAAAAATGCGACGTGCATCTACGGGAGAAGAGTTCGCATTAAGAGAGTATTACGCAGAGGCAATGAACGCCTGCAAAGAATCGGGCAACGAGCATATTCTCAATGAGATAGAGCGCGAATTGGAAAGTTTCAAAAAATTAGATGAGAACAACAATTACACCTCTCGGGTAGCCGACGGAAGCGGCATTGTTCCCTCTTTGGGATTGCACTACACACAGTCGACCATCGACGCAGGACTGAGATACGACTTCAGAAGCAAATACAAATACTCGTTCGCCGACAACGACTATAGTTGCTATTTGCCGGCAATGCTCTCGGGAGGCGTCAGATGGCAGATGAGGGAGAGACTGTCGCTTGCCGTGGGAGGCGCACTGCAGTTCAACAGCAGCAACATCTATGGCGACGAGCAGGGCGACTGCGAGTCGGGCACAAACGGCACAATAGCGGCAAGCGTCACCTACACCCCACTCGACTACATACATTTGAGTTTGGGAAGAACATACGAACACTCTCTTTTCTACAACAACAGCGACTTCGACCCCGATGCCGACCTTTTGGGAATGGACAAGTCCAGGACAAACTTTGGAATCTCATTTTTCGAGCAAACGGGTAGCACAACCAGCCTGAAATTCAACCTCGGATTCTGCTACACGACCTTCAAGAACAGAGAGACAATCAACAACGACGGAGTCTTTACAAGCTACAAAATAAAGCCACGTTTCGACATTGCCGTTGGCTGCGACATCAGCTTTTAGCCGATAATCTTCCACACGGCAACCATGTGACAGATTGTTCCCATAAGCACAAAAATGTGGAACACCGAGTGCATGTGCTTCACCTTGTGGAAGCTGTAGAGCACCGCGCCCGCAACGTAGCATACTCCCTCGGCAATTATCCACCCCACAACACTGAAAGGCACCGCCTCGAGCAGAGGCTTGAAGGCCACAAGTACCACCATTCCCATGAGCACGAAACAGACTGTCTCCACACGGTTGTGGGGCTTCAGCTTGCGCAGACTGATGATGGTGCCGGCAATGGCACACAGCCACACAAAGACAAACAATCCCCAGCCCCAATAGCCAGAATCGCGCAGAGCAACGAGGGTGATGGGCGAATAGCAGCCGGCAATGTGCCAATATATTGCCGCGTGGTCGAACTTACGCAGACGCTGCTTCAGTGCCCTGTCGGGCGAGCAAGCATGATAGCTTGTCGAGAATATATAGGATGCGAGTGTTCCAAAAATATAAAGGACAACGCCCAGCACCATCAGCGCGTCGCCGCTCTTGATGGCCGTACCCAGGAACAGGGCACCCACAATGGCGCCAATGGCAATTCCTGCCGCATGGGAGATAGCATTGAATTTCTCCTCTTCTTTTGTATATTTCTTCACGATAATATTGCTTGATTGTTGAATATTTTCTGCGCGCCGCAAAAAATGCACACGCATCAGATTGAGAAAAGACGCTCGGCGGTGGCGGTTGTAACCTCGGCCACACGCTCCACGGTGGTACCGTAAATTTCGGCAATGCGCTGAGCAATGAAAGGGATGTACGAGCTTTCGTTTCTTCTGCCGCGACGGGGGACGGGGGCAAGATAGGGAGAGTCTGTTTCGAGCACTATACGTTCGAGCGGCAGCACAGAGAGGACATCGGGAAGGTCGCTCTTTTTGTATGTCACCACCCCACCGATTCCGAACACGAAACCCTCCATCTGCATCAACTGCAGAGCCTGCTCTTTTGTTCCCGAGAAACAGTGAAAGACACCCGTAAGCTCGTTGCATCTGCATCGTTGCAGGCAGGCGTAGAGGTCGTCGAAGGCGTTGCGCGAGTGTATGCACAGGGGAAGCCCAAGCTCTCTCGCCCACTCTATCTGTGTCTCGAACACCTCTATCTGCTCGTTGCGGCGCGAGTCGTCCCAATAAAGGTCGATGCCCACCTCGCCAACGGCAATTATACTCTTGTTCGTGTAAAGATGCTCTTTTATCGTCGCCAGCTGCTCTTTGTAGTCGTCGCCAATCTCTGTGGGGTGCAGCCCCGCCATTGCGTAGCACACTCCCGGATGCCTCTCACACATTGCAGCGATGGGCGCAAGCGAGTCGGCGGTGATACAGGGCAGACAGAGTCTGTCGACGCCGGCGTCGATGGCACGCTGAACGGCTGCCTCTCTATCCTCGTCAAACTCTTGCACAAAAAGATGGGTGTGCGTATCGACAAATTTACTCATTCTCGTTCTTCTCTTTTTTCTTTCTGTCGCGACGTGTGTAATATATAATGCCATATTTGGCACATTTTGCGAGTCTCTCCTCGCCCTCGAACGACGCAAAAGCATCCTCAATCTCTTGCCACACGGCAAGGATAATCTCGTCGCACTCGGCACGCATGGCCGCCACACGCTGCAATGCCTCGGCAGTGCTCTGCTGCAGACGCTGCTGCTTGTCGTACATATCTTTGAAAAGGTCACAGGCTACTGAGACGCGTCCCATCGTGGGATTGTAAATGGGAACACCGCCCTCGCCCTGTCTTTTGCGCTCGCCCTCGACAATCTTTTTGCTCCATTCGAGCACTGCGCTCTCCAGGGTAATCGTGGGCAGCGAGTCGTCCTCGACCGCGAGGCCGTAGTAGGCTCTTTTGGCGCGGGCAATCTCGCCACGCATCACAGCCATGGAGAACACCTGCAGAAAGTGCACCACGTACATGCGCGCGTTCTTGAAGGCAGCCTCGTACTTTGCGTTTCCACGCTTCGACGACTGCTCGGCGACGCATCGTTTGTACATAAAGACCTCGCGCTCGAACTTTTCGAGGAAGTTCTTGGCCATCGCATAGGTATTGTGCTTCAGGGTGTTTGTGTACACTCCCCCCTGCACGCAGCTCTCAACGGCCATCTTCAATGTACGTATGCGCGCCTGGTCGGTATTGGGTAATCGTCTGTAGGGCATTCAGTTAGTGTATTCTGTTCAAAAGAGAGTCGGCAAAGTTTCTTATTGCCTCTTTGCGGTCGGCGGGCACAGAGACTGCGTCAATGTAGCGGTCGCAGTCGCCAAAGAGCGCCGCGATTCTCTCCTCGCAGATGCTCTTGATGCCAAGCTCATTGTAAAGTTCTGTGAAGTATGCAATCTTCTCCTCGGGGTCGAAATTCTCTTGAGCCATGCGACGCTCCATCTCCTCGCGCTGCGCGGGCGAAGCAAGCTCCATAGCCTTTATCAGCAGGAAGGTCTTTTTGTTGCAGCAGATGTCGCCGCCAATCTTCTTGCCAAACACTTTGGGGTCGCCGTATACGTCGAGAAGGTCATCCTGAAGCTGGAAGGCAAGGCCCACTGTCTCGCCGTAGGCGTAGAGGTTGTCAGCATCCTGCTGCGAAGCGCCTGCGAGCATCGCACCCATCTTCATGCAGTTGGCGATGAGCACCGAGGTCTTCAGCCTAATCATATTAATATACTCGGCCTCTGTAACGTCGTTTCTTGTCTCGAACTCCATATCAAACTGCTGTCCCTCGCCTATCTCCTTGGCCATTTCCGTAAAGATGGCCATCGTCGCACGCAGCTTGTCGTCGGGAACGTTTGCCATAAACTCATAGGCAAGCACCAGCATTGTGTCGCCCGAGAGTATGGCAGGGCTCTCGCCCCACTTTGCCCACACGGTGGGCAGTCCGCGGCGAATGTCGGCCTTGTCCATCACATCATCGTGAATGAGTGTATAGTTGTGGTACACCTCCATTGCCACCGCCGGATAGAGTGCCTTCTCGATGTCCTCTTTAAAGAGGTTGTAGGCCATGAGGAAAATCACGGGGCGTATGCGCTTGCCACCCTGCTGCAGAGTATAGGTGATGGGCTCGTACAATTTTTCGGGCGCACGCTCGTACTCGAGGGCAGCTATAAAATCATTTACTTTGTTGCGAATCTCTTCCCAAGTATACATAATTCTTTCGTTTTTTGTTGTAAAAAACAAGAGGCTGCATTTTGCAGCCTCTTGCCTGTGTCTCTATGTTATTACTGCAACCTGAACATTACAGGAAGTGTATATTTTACACGTACAGTCTTACCCTGCTGTTTACCGGGCTTCCATTTGGGCATTCCCGATACCACGCGTACAGCCTCTTTATCGAGGTAAACGTCGTTGGTACTCTTCATAACCTCAACGTCTGTGATTGAACCGTCGGTGTTCACGATGAAGTTGATGTAAGCACGACCCTGTGAGTTATTCTGACGGCTGATGCTGGGGTATTTGATGTTGTCTTTAAGATACTTCATCAATGCCTGCATACCACCGGGGAACTCGGGCTGGTCCTCAACCACATTGTAGATAGTCTCCTCCTCGGGGAGCTCCTCAACAACGATGTTCATATTCTCGTTGATCTCGACAACCTCACCCTGGTCCTCGACAGAGATAATCTCGGTCTCCTCGATTTCGGCGTCGTCCTCAACGATTTCAAGAAGGTCTGTAATCTGCTTAGCTTCGGGGGGAGGAGGTACCACTTTTTTCTCGGGCAATGTGATGGGAATCATCACCTCTTCTTCGAGAAGCACTCCGGCGCTAACCACCATTCCAGTCTCTTTACGCTCTGTGGCTGTCCACTCAAAAGCCACAAACAATGCAGCGAAAACGAGTACATAACCGATGAGCAACCATGTGCTCTTGTTACCCTCGAGGTCGGCCTTACGGCTCTTTTTTACCTCAAGAATCTCGTTCTCATTCTCTTGAAATTTCTTTTTGTTGTCCATTATATTAATTTGTATTTATTTTCCATTGGGCAAAAATAAACAATATTTTTCTATATACCCAGAAAATTAATCCATTTTTTCATTTTCTAATAAAATTATTTCCAAATTCATACAAAAATCCATTGTTTCGACGTGCAAAAACGGTGGTTACATTTTCAATTTCCGACAAAAAACGACATTTGTACATTATTAAATACAAAATTTAAAAGGCTGTTTACGCTATTCTGGAAAAGGATAGGCTACGCCTCGGCAATAAAAAAGCCAGCTTTTTGGAAGGCTTGCACTATCTTTGGATAAGATAGGCGGCGCCTCGGCAATAAAAAAAAGCCAGCTTTTTTTGTATTGCGCTCGGCTTGCACTATCTTTGCAAAGGTGGGTGGAATGCCGACCTTATTAAATTTAGAGAAAGTGAAAAAAAGAGCATATTTATTTCTGACAATGTTGTGCCTCTCCCTTGCGACTTTTGCACAGGAGACCTCGGCCGTGTTCAACTTCCTGCGTCTGCCAATCTCGGCACACGCGGCGGCGCTTGGAGGCAATAACATTTCACTCATCGAGGACGACGTCACCCTCGCCTACCACAACCCGGCGCTGCTCATCAACGCCACCGACAACACACTGAACCTCAACTATATGACCTACATCACCGACAGCAAGGTTGCCGGCGCAATGTACAACAAGGTGTTCGGCGATCGCTCGGCCGGAGCAGTCTCGGCACGCTACGTCGACTATGGCTCGTTCGACGGCTACGACGAGAACAACACCGCCACCGGCAGCTTCAATGCCAAGGATATTGAGGTAAAGATAATGTACAGCTACCTGCTCACAGACATGCTCAGCGGAGGAGTGTCGGGCAAGTTCATCACTTCGAAATACGAGAGCTATTCATCGGTAGCCCTGGGCGTAGACCTGGGCCTCAACTACTACGACGAGGACAATAACTTCTCGGCCTCGTTGGTGCTGAGCAACCTCGGCGGACAGGTGAAGGCCTTCGACGACAAGACCGAGAAACTGCCCATCGACCTGCAGTTCGGATTCACCAAACGATTCGCCCACGCGCCTCTGCGCCTCTCTGTCACCCTTAACAACCTGAATCATTGGGACAAGAAATACTTTTATAACGCCGACGGCAGCGAGGACAATCTGGGCGAACTGCTCTTTAAGCACGCAATCTTCGGCGCCGACCTGCTGCTGGGCGAAAATTTCACAGTATCATTGGGTTACAACTACCGCATTTCGCAGGAGCTCTCCGTTGCCGGCAGCAAATGGGACGGATTCACCGCGGGTGCCAACCTCGCAATAAAGAGAGTAAAATTGGGAGCGTCGTACAGCAAACTGCACGTTTCGTCGTCGTCGCTGCTGTTTAATATATCTTACGCATTATGAAAAAAATAGTTATAGCAATAGACGGATTCTCGTCGTGTGGAAAAAGTACGATGGCCAAGGCCCTCGCACGCAACATCGGTTATCTTTATTTCGACAGCGGAGCAATGTACCGCGCCGTAGCACTCTACTGCATGCAGAATGGAATAATCGCCAACGGCGAGATTGACACCGAGAGACTGCGCGCAGCCATGGACAACATCAAAATAACCTTCGGCACCGACGAAGAGACAAAGGCACAGATAACATTCCTCAACGACACGAACGTCGAGAGCGAAATACGCTCACTCGAAGTTTCGCAGCAGGTGAGCCGCGTAGCAGCGCTCGACTTTGTACGCACAGCACTCATCGACCAGCAGCGCGAAATGGGCAAGGCCAAAGGCATTGTGATGGACGGACGCGACATTGGCACCACAGTGTTCCCCGATGCCGAGCTCAAGATTTTCGTCACCGCGAGTGCCGAGGTACGCGCGCGCCGACGCTACGACGAACTTGTGGCACGCGGCAGCAACCCCGACTACAGCGAGATTCTCGCCAACGTAGTAGAGCGCGACCATCTTGACCAGACACGCGAGGTGAGCCCCCTGCGCAAGGCCGACGACGCCCTGCTGCTCGACAACAGCGAAATGACCATCGACGGACAGCTGCAGTGGCTGTGCGAACAATACAAAAAAATCGCCGAACAATGATAAAGGTAGAGATTGACGAATTTTCGGGTTTCTGCTTCGGAGTGACAACAGCCATAAAAAAGGCCGAAGAGGAGCTGAAGAATAGTGCCACGCTGTACTGTCTGGGCGACATTGTGCACAACAGCAAGGAGTGCGAGCGCCTTAAAAAGCTGGGCCTCGTCACCATCGACCATCAGGAGTACCGCAACCTGCGCAACGCCAAAGTGCTGTTGCGCGCCCACGGCGAGCCGCCCGAAACATACGCCATCGCCCGCGAGAACAATCTGGAACTCATCGACGCCACCTGCCCCGTGGTGCTGAAACTGCAGCAGCGCATAAAGAACAAATGGGAGAGCAGCACCGACGAGAAGCGCCAGATAGTAATCTACGGACAGGCAGGACACGCCGAGGTCCTTGGCCTTGTTGGACAGACACACGGCAACGCCATCGTCGTGGAGAGCCCCGCACAGATAGAGAAGCTCGACAAGGATTGCAACACCTACCTCTACTCGCAAACAACAAAGTCGCTCGAAGGCTACAAACAGATAGCCGAGGCGATACGCTCATACGCGTCGCCCGACAAAAAATTTGAATTTTTCGACACCGTCTGCCGACAGGTAGCAAACAGGATGAGCGGCATCAGCGAATTCGCGCGCGCGCACGAACTTATAATATTCGTGTGCGGACGTAAGAGCTCGAACGGCAAAATACTCTTCAACGAATGCAAGCGAGTGAACGAAAATTCGCATCAGGTGGAGAGCGCCAAAGAGATAGACTTCTCGCTGCTCGACGGCGTCACATCCGTGGGCATCTGCGGAGCGACATCCACCCCCAAATGGCTCATGGAGGACTGCAAACAGGCAATCCTGAACCACACAAAGGAATAAACACATAAATACACATATACTATGGGAAAAGAGATAAAATGCGTCGGAATATTGACATCCGGAGGTGACGCTCCCGGCATGAACGCAGCAATACGCGCAATCACACGTGCGGCAATATACCACGGGCTGAAGGTAAAAGCCATCTACCGCGGCTACAAAGGCCTCATCACAGGCGAAATAAAAGAGTTTAAGACAGAGGACGTCAGCAACATCATCCAGCGCGGAGGAACAATCCTTAAGACCAGCCGTTGCGAAGAGTTCAAGACCTTCGAAGGACGCTCACTCGCCTACGACACAATGGTGCGCGAAGGCATCGATGCCCTTGTAGTAGTCGGCGGCGACGGCTCAATCACAGGAGCCTATAATCTTGCGAAAGATTTTGACATTCCCTGTATCGCACTGCCCGGCACCATCGACAACGACCTCTATGGCACCGACACCACCATCGGCTACGACACAGCGCTGAACACCATCATGGAGTGCATCGACAAAATACGCGACACAGCCTCGTCACACGAGCGCCTTTTCATCGTCGAAGTAATGGGACGCGACGCAGGCTTCCTCGCCCTCAACGGCACCATCGCCACCGGCGCCGAGGCATGTGTATTGCCCGAAATCGACCCCGAGTTTGAAAAGATTACACAGTTCATTTCCAACGGATTGCGCCGCACAAAGAGCAGTAGCATCGTGCTCTTCGCCGAGGGCCGCGAGAAGGACTACAACATCATGGACGTAGCCGAGAACATGCGCCAGAAATTCCCCGAGCTCGACGTTCGCGTCTCTATCCTCGGATACCTGCAGCGCGGTGGAAGCCCCACAGCAAGCGACCGCATCCTCGCCAGCCGTCTGGGCGTGGCAGCCATCGAATCGCTGCTCGAGGGACAGCGCAACATCATGGTGGGACTGCGCAACAACGAGATTGTCTACATCCCCTTCACCAAGGCCATCAAGGACGACAAGCCCCTCGACAAAGACGTCGTACGCGCACAGGAGATTATGGCATCTTAACAAAGAAAAACCACACAAAAAACAGCCATCGGCAGGCACCCATTTGGGTGCATGCCGATGCTTTTTCCACCCCCGCCCAAGCGCAAAAGAGGCACTTTTTCGCCCAAAAACAGAGTTAAAAAATTACAAAAAGCAAGACTAAAAAGCACGGAAAATTCCTAACAAATATTAAAAAAGCGCCCCAAAAAAAGGAAACTGATAAAGTTAAAAAAGGGAGATTACGTCAAAAAAAGCAGTGCTTAATAGCCTCTGTTTCAGAAAAAAAACATATCTTTGCGGAAGTATGTGCCTATTGTAGAGAAAACGATGCATCATTTTAAAGAATTTAACTCTTCAAAAACAGGCCCATCATATAGACAAAAAACACAGGGGGGGGTACAACCCATTGATACACAGCCTAATATATTTATTGGGGTGAACTATAGGTACACCTTGTTCAAAAACCATTGAGCGTACGCGCGCGTAAATAAAGCCCCGAAAAAGCAATGAATTCGAACAACGGAGAGAGAGAGCAAGCACGCTGGTTCGTCATGCGAGCCTACAAAAGCGAGAGCTTGGCCGAGGAGAAGCTCACCCAGAGCAACCTCCACTTCTTCATCCCCAAACACTACGTGATAAGAACCTACCACGGAGTAAAGTCGCGCCGCCTCGTTCCCGCCATCCCCGGCCTGCTGTTCGTGCACGCACCCCAGCGCGAGATTGCCGAGTTCAAGAAAAGCTACAATTTCCTGCAATTCGTCATGTGGAACAAGTCCACAGGCACGGAATACGTCACCGTCCCCGACGGGCAGATGGAGAATTTCATAAAAATAGCATCGCAATACGAGGAGGACATCACCTACTACAGCCCCGAAGAGATTGACCTGAAGCGAGGCACACGCGTACTGATACACGGCGGTAATTTCGACGGCGTCACAGGCACATTTGTCAAGGTGCGCGGAAAACGCAACCGCCGCGTAGTGGTGATGCTCGAGGGAATAACAGCCATCGCCGCCGAGGTGCAGCCCCACCTGATAGAAGTACTTTCATAGAGAGCCTTTCATGCCCAAAGGCCGCAACCACACAGACATGATAATAGCAGTAGACTTTGACGGAACTATCGTGGAACACAAGTACCCACAGATAGGAAAAGAGAGACCATTTGCCATAGCCACACTGAAAAAACTGCAAGCCGAGCGCCACAGACTCATACTGTGGAGCGTTCGCGAAGGCCACCTGCTGCAGGAGGCTGTAGACTTTTGCCGCGCTCGCGGACTCGAGTTCTATGCAGTGAACAGCAACCTTCCCCAAGGCGAGGAGGACGCGTCCTACCGCCACAGCCGCAAACTGAACGCCGACCTCTACATCGACGACCGCAACGTAGGCGGCCTGCACGACTGGGGCGTCATCTACGAAATGATTCACAACCGTTGGAGTTACGAGCAATACCTGAGCGAAGTGCAGGGAATGGAAGCCCCCCGCAAGCCCTCGCTGTGGCAGCGACTGTTTGGGAGATAGAGAGTGGAAGAATGGAAACAAATAGAAAAACATATTTCGAAAAAAAGATAACATTTCTCAATGTTATCTCCACTCTTCTAATAGTACTATTGCATGCAAAGTCACCCGAGCGTTGGGGGCTTACTTTGGATATGCAATACCCACTCATATATTCGACGTATATATTTTGCAACATAAGCATCCCATTGTTCTTCTTCATTTCGGGAATGCTTTTTTATAGAAACTGTACATTCACAAGCCTAAAAAGGAAACTTAAGACCAGAATACATTCATTGCTCATCCCATACCTAGTATGGAACACACTATTTGTTGCCATATTTTATGCACTGAACAACATCCCTTTGTTTGCGGACAAACTAAATATGAGCAACGTATTAAATACCCCCGAAGAAATAATATATAGTATTCTCAATTCAAGTTTTACGGTATTGTGGTTTGTAAAAGTATTGATTATATACAACATTTGCTCACCACTAATCCTTTTGATGCTGCGTAAATTCAAACTTGCAATAATATTGTTTTTAGGTTCTATTGTAGTTGCATTATTTGCCGACTACGGATACGAAAGCCCAATAAGATGGCTACCAATATACATACTTGGTGCTATTATGGGCCAATACGAGCAATATATACCAAAGACTGAAAAAATATTTTCTAAAATCCACATTCGTAGACTTGCAGGAATTATCTTATCAACAATTCTGTTAGTACTATACATACTTACCATTAAAAACGAAGCATCTTTTATCAGCATCTTTAGATTCGCATCGCCGTTGATTGTATGGTTTTTAGTAGATATTATATTCGGCAAGTACATTGCTTTTGGGTTTAAAATCAAGAAATGGATGGGGTATACATTCTTCATCTATTGCACGCATCAATTTATTTTGAATATAATTCAAAAGTTGTGTGTAATAAATTTGCAACCCACTGCGTTTGTATTAAATGCAACGTTCATTATAACCCCAATAATCACAGTGTTCATCTGTATTGGAACAGCAAAACTCATATCACGATATTCGTTCTACAAATATTTAGCAGGTGGAAGATAAAAATTAAGTACTATCTCCGAATTATTATCTCGCATAAACAAAACAGACGTATAAAAATAAGCAGATAGGCGGCAAACTTAAAAAAACGCAAAAAACAACAATGTCATCACTAAAAGAAAAGACTGTAAAAGGTGTCATGTGGAGCAGCATCGACACAAAGGCGTCATTCTTCTTAACGTGTATAATCTAGGCCAATATTGACCAATGACAGCGAGCCATTGAATACAAATGACATCGCGCACTTGCCATAATATTGCTTTCAACTTTAAAATTCATGGATAGCAAAATTATTAAAAAGATAGCATACAAAGAATTGGACATTATAAAATGTTTACAGAATTGGCAAGAAGTATTGGCACGTAAATATAGTGATGAGAATAATTTGCTATTTGTGAGTAATCCTGATTTGTGCAAAACAGAGAGCACGCTCTATATTTCGCATTTATTTAATCGTTTTGCTGTTTTTTGGAATAATAGTGAATTTGATGATTGCAAAGAAATCATAGCACAACTTAACAAAATGCCTTTAACAGGCTATATTTTAATTCAGAAATTACAGAATGCCGCAGAATTAGAATACATGCTTGCAAATTATCCAAAGGCTTTATCATTGATAGAAGAAGCACTACATCTGGAGCCTACAGATGACGAAAAATACAAATTGCTACTATTGAAGGGCAAAATTGAGCATGAAATTATCGGTATACCATTTAGAATTAACTCCTTTTCTGAAGCCTTAGGAATTGCTGAAAAATTAGAAAATTCCGAGTATATTGCTGAAATATATTGTGAGATGTATACGATGTTCTATAGTCGATATCCTGGACTTGCGGTATATTTTGCACGAAAAGCCGAGGTTATATATGCAAACAATAAAAACGTTCATAGTCTGACAGTAGTTCGACTAAATTTAGCTTTAACTCTTCAATCTATATACGACAGGTTCGGAGCGGATAATACAGAATGTTTTAAAAAAAATGCAGATTTTATAGTAAAATCCATTGATGAAAGCACGCTCGTTATGCCTTCACGATTCGCATTTTATAATCGAGTAAAAGGAATTATACTAAAAGATGAAGGCTCCATTGAAAAGGCCTTTGATTATTATTACAATAGTAGCAAAAATGAATCAGAGATAAGCCGTACCTTGCAGATGATGTTGGACGTATTCATCCATACACAAAACCATGGAAAGGTAAAGGAATATATGCCTTTGTTTAAAAAACATTTTTCCATCGAACTTTATGAAGAACTAGATGATATTGAGTCTCGCTTGTCTCGCAACTTACCCGCTAATCGATTCCAAGAATTTGACAACAGGAAACCGGAAGATCCATTTACGCTTTTGGATGTACTCGATCGAATAGCGATAGAAGAGGAATGGTGTTTCGAAAATCAATCGCACATATCGGACTACAATCAAGAAGGCAAATTTGAAATTAAGAAAATGGCTGATAAAAAAATCAGTTTAATACCTTGTGGACTTTCACACAATAATTACTATAGAGGCGAACGCGGATATCACGCAGAATGTAAGCCTTCGCTCTATAGAAAAAATATGACACCTGCAAAACAATTTGTAGAAAGAGTTAAATATGAGGAATTGTGCATATTAATTGAGAAATACCCATTAGTCCAATATTATCGTAACGGCATAGACTATAAATTACCAGATGGAACAATAAGAAGACATGAACTATCTGTAGATAAGATGGCACTTGCTCAACATTATGGAATATGTACTGAATTAATAGACTTTACTGTTGATAAGTTTGTGGCTGCTTTTTTTGCTTGTACAAAGTACAATTATGAAAATGACACATATTCCATAAATGACGAAGAAGGAGGTGATGGTTGTTTCTATCACTATAAAGATAAAAATGCAACTTCGGGAATGCCTCAAAAATTAAGAGCAGTAGGTCTTCAGCCTTTTTCTCGCCCGGGCGAGCAAGCAGGTTATGTATTATCTATGAACACGAATGAAAACTTAAATGATTTGGTTGTTGAGGCAATACATTTTAAACACAATGGTAAAGTTTCAGAATTTATCTTCAATTACACAAACCGTTCTAAAAAACTTTTCCCCAAGAGTATACTTGATGAAAAGGCTATGATTATTAAGAACTCAAAAGTTTTTTCCCGAAAAGCATACGAAATGGCAAAAAATGATTTTTATCCTAATGAGTCAGATGATGTTTTAATGGGTTATATGAGAAATGAACACAAGTCGCTTTGTGATGCTCCAATCGTAACTTTTTCATCCAAAGAAATTGATAATTTTCATAATGATTGGAAAAGAAATGGGGCAAATGATTTTTTAAAAAAATTATCGTAAAAAAAAATCATTTTCTGATAAAGAGTAAAAACTGAAACAAACACATGAACGACCACGCCGAAAATTCGAAACGAATAGCCAAAAATACACTGATGCTGTATGCACGCATGCTGTTCAGCATGGTGGTATCGCTGTACACATCGAGCGTGATAATAAACGCATTAGGCGAAGTAGACTTTGGAGTATATGGCGCTGTCGGCGGTTTTGTGGCAATGTTCTCCATGATATCGAGTTCGTTGTCATCGTCTACGAGCCGTTTCCTAACATTTGAATTGGGCAAAGGAGACACACAGCATCTGAAAGCAGTATTTTCTACATCGTTGCTTATACACATAGTATTGGCTGTATTAGTGTTTATATTGGCCGAAAGCATTGGAGTATGGTTTCTAAACAACAAGATGACAATACCCGCCGAGCGACTCTACGCTGCCAACTGGGTATTCCAGGCATCGATTGTCTCTTTCATGTTAAGCCTGTTTTCCGTGCCGTATAATGCGAGCATCATAGCCCACGAACGCATGAGCGCCTTTGCCTATATAGGCATATTTGATGTAGTAATACGTTTAGGAATAGTATTGTTCATTGCATTTTCACCATGGAACTTCGATAGGCTTATAGTCTACTCACTTCTTGTTGTGGCATTGGGCATTATTAATCAGACTATATACCTATGGTACTGCAGACGCAATTTCGAGGAGTGCCAGTTGCGTATTTCTTTCGACCGCACATGCTGGAAAGAGATGAGCGGCTTTGCCGGATGGAACTTTATCGGCTGCACAGCAGGACTGCTGAAGGACCACGGCGTAAACATATTGCTAAACATATTCATAGGCCCTGTGCTGAACACAGCAAGAAGCATTGCCGGAACAGTAAATGGCGCAGTATCTTCGTTTGCCGGCAATTTTATGGTAGCGCTTAACCCGCAAATAACAAAATCCTATGCAAGCGGCGACCACACCTATATGTTCTCGTTGGTGGAACGAGGCTCAAGGTTTTCGTTTTACATCATACTGATATTGGCCCTGCCCATACTTTTCGAAACAGAGTTCATTCTTGACTTGTGGCTGAAGCAATACCCCGCACATACAGTAAACTTTATACGTTTAATCTTATTACTCACGTTATCGGATATATTATCTAACACATTAATAAACTTACAAGCCGCAACAGGAAAAATACGCAACTACCAACTGGCTGTCGGCAGCATGTTGATGATGAATTTTCCACTTTCATACGTATGTTTGCACATGGGATTCCCACCCGAGTCTACACTCATTGTTGCACTCTTTGTTTCTGTCTGCTGTATGATATTGCGCCTTTGGTTCTTACGCAAAATGGTAAATATGTCCATGAGGCACTTTTTAAAGTACGTATATCTCAATGTATGGATAGTATCATTAACAGCAGCCATACTCCCCACTATTTTACATACAAGTTTACACGCAGGATGGCAACGTTTCTTGATACTTGTTCCCACGAGCATATGTTGGAGTATATTGGCTGTTTACTTCATCGGATGTTCGCAACAAGAGAGAGTATTCTTAAATTCGAAAATTCGCAACATTAAACAAAAGTTCATCAGATGACAGAGTTTATTGAAAAGCATAAATGTTGCGGCTGCAGTGCCTGCATGCAAGCATGCCCAAAAGGATGCATAGCCATGCGCGAAGATAAAGAGGGATTTCTGTACCCCGAGGTCGATAAAAACCAATGTATCGACTGCGGCTTGTGCGAAAAAGTGTGCCCTGTGCTGTTAGCAAAAGAAAAACAGAAATCATTCAAAGTATACGCCGCAAAAAACACCGACGAACAAATACGAATTAAAAGTTCATCAGGCGGAATATTCACACTGCTGGCCGAAAAGACCATTGAAGAGAAGGGTGTAGTATTCGGCGCACGTTTCGACGACAATTGGGAGGTAGTACACGACTACACCGAAACAAAAGAAGGAATAGCCTTTTTTAGAGGCTCTAAATATGTACAGAGCAAAATAGGCGAAACATACAAGCAAGCAAAGGAGTTCCTAAAAAATGGCCGCAAGGTATTGTTTACCGGAACACCATGCCAAATTGCAGGCCTAAAATCATATTTAAGAAAAGAATACGGCAATCTGCTGGCCGTGGAGGTTATATGTCACGGAGCACCTAGCCCCCAAATATGGCGTGAGTACCTTGCCGAGACAAGAGGTTGGCAAAAGATCACAGGAATCGACTTTCGCGATAAGTCTTATGGATGGAAAAGTTATTGGACGTACATTAAAGGAGAAAACACCGATATTGTAAAAGAGAAATTCTTTAACAATGCCTATATGATTGGATTCCTTAAAAACCTATACTTGCGTCCTTCGTGCTACAACTGCCCGTTTAAAATAAGCAAAAGCGAAGCAGATGTTACACTTGGCGATTTTTGGGGCATAGAAAATGTAATGCCCCAATTCGACGACGACAAAGGATGCAGTGTAGTAATACTCCACTCTCCACAATATCAGGAATTAATCTCTGCTACAACCCACATAGAAACAGATTTGAACAGTGCCATTAAAGGCAACCCCTGTTTGAAGGGATCGGTCACCGAGCCAGCAAACAGAGACCTTTTTTGGTTCCACTACAAAAAGATGGGCATAAAAAACGCTATCAGATGCATAAATAGCAACAACTTGTTAATGCGCGCATATCGTTGGATATTCAGAAAAATAAAAAAATGAAAATAGGAATAGTAACTTTAATTGGAGAATACAACTACGGAAATCTTTTGCAATCGTACGCATTGCAAACCGTACTAGAACGAATGGGGCACAAAGTCATCACTTTGAATCGCCGAACAGAATCAGTTAGTTTTAAATTACTCTTCATTCGTCTTGCAAGTTTAATCAACTCACTTTTTAAACGATATATTCTTAGAAACAAAAAAATACTTATTGTTTCACCATTAGCAGAAGATTACAATCCACACTGGCGGCCTAATAAGAATGAAATGATAAAATTTGTAAACAGATGCATCAAACGCTCAAAGCCACTACGCAGTTCAACTGAAATGTATCAATATCACAAAAAAGAACAGATAGATGCATATGTAGTTGGTAGTGACCAAGTGTGGCGCGATGATTATTGTCTATCTATTGAAGAGAATTTTTTCTCGTTTCTTCGTGAGGAAAAAGCAAAAAGAATTGCATACGCCGCATCATTCGGTGTCGAAAAAAATGCAATATCCAAAGAAAAGCTGTCTATTTGTGCAGAACTTGCTAAAAAGTTTGATGCAATCTCCGTACGTGAAAAATCTGGAATTGACATATGCAATAAAGAGTTAGGTGTAGAAGCGACACACGTTCTTGACCCTACAATGTTATTAGACAAAGAGGACTACATACAGTTGTTTAAAGCAACAAACACCCCAAAAAGTGAAGGTGACTTATTAATATACATATTAGATAAAGAAGAACAATTTACAGATTACATCGAAAAATTTGCAAAGGAAAACACATTGCAACCATTCTATTTTCATCAGCACAAAATAGATGCAATTAATTATTCTCACAAACTATCATCCATAGAAAAGTGGTTAAGAGGATTCTATGATGCTAAATTCATTATTACAGATTCTTTCCATGCATGTGTATTTTCTATTATTTTTCAAAAGCCATTCATATGTATAGGAAATAAAGACAGAGGAATGTCACGTTTTGATTCATTATTGTCTATGTTTGGCCTAACTGATAGGCTTATCGATATTTCAAACTTGAATAATCATAAAATATCAGACATAGGCTGGGAAAAGATTTATAAAATACTATCCATTAAAAGATGTGAAGCGCATACTTTTTTAGAAAAGTCATTATAAGAATAATAATGCCTAAAAACGCTAATTAACAAACAGTTAAAACTTAATTTTAGAAATAAAATATGATATCAATAATAATTTGTACTAACACAAAATTAAATAACGTCTTTATAAAAAACATAGACGAGACTATTGGCACAAGGGATTATGAAATAATTACAATAGATACATCACAAAAAAAACATTCAATACACGAGGCTTATAATATAGGCACAGAAAAAGCCCAATACCCATTCTTATGCTTTTTACACAACGATATAATATTTAGAACAAGTAATTGGGGGAATCTAATAATTGAGGCATTCAAAGACAAAAAAATAGGAGTTTTAGGTGTCATTGGAGCAAAAACTACAATGGAATATTCTTGGGGATGGTGGGAAAATCCATTTCACGAAGGATGTATAATTCAAAATTACTCGCATAACGCACTAAACATCCCTAATAAATACATTGAAGAAACAACTCCGATATTGAAAGACGTTGTTGTAGTAGATGGAATGTTTTTAGCGTTACCTAAAACAATTTTCAAACATATTTCCTTTGATACAAAAACATACAAAGGATTTCATTTGTATGATTCTGATATATGCATGCAAGCGATAGAAAAGGGATATAATGTAAAAGTTGTAAAAAATATTTTAATAGAACATTATTCATATGGCAATCCAGACAAATATTTTTCTGAAAACATGTATAAGTTCTATCAAAAATGGAAACATAAACTTCCAATATACAGCAAAGACATACAAGAAACAGAGATTTTACAACAAAGAGATATTGCAATAAAACATCTTTTTGACTCAAAGTCTGGTGCATATAACAAATCCAAAAATATTGAAATCAATAAAACTATACAAAAAAATCATTTAACCATTCAACTATCTATATACCTTCCTAAAATAATACGAAAAATTCTATTAAGACCATTTTCCCTCAGTTAATTAAATAAAAATGAAATATTCTTTTGTTTTACCAGCATATAAAGCAACATTCTTCAAAGAAGCACTCGATAGCATATTAACACAAACTTACAAAGAGTTTGAACTTATAATTGTAAACGATGCCTCGCCCGAAGATTTAGATTCAATTGTAAACAGTTACAGCGACGCACGCATTCGTTATTACAAAAACGAAAAAAACATCGGCGGAAAAGACCTCGTAGCACAATGGAATCATTGCTTAGAATATGCTCAGGGTGATTATATAATCTTGGCATCCGATGACGATGTCTACCATCAGGAATATCTTGAAAAAATGGATGTTTTAGTCAATAAATATACCGAAGTAAATGTATTTAGACCAAGGGTACAATATATTGATGAGAATGGTAAAATTACAGGAATATGTGGATGTATTGCAGACAAAGTGAGTTGGTTGGAATATTGGTATTATTGGGGACACGTAGGTAGTTCTATAGGGCATATTATATTTAATAGAACTAAATTGATAGAAAATGGCGGTTTTGTAAATTTCCCAATGGGATGGGGAAGCGATGATGCTACAATATTAATGATGGGCAAAAATGGAATATGTTTTGAAAGCGAAATATTGTATTCGTTTAGAAATTCAGGCCAAAATATAAGTTCAGCATTAAATAGTTATAACTCATTAGTAAAAAAAGTAGAAGCAAGAGAAAAATTTTATATTTTGTTGAAAAAAAACTTAAACGAGTGCCAAGCAGATACTGCCCTAGAAAGATATTATCGTAATGTTTCAATTGAAAACATCAATAATATTTTTCAAAGTATAACAGTACATTTAATAAGTCAAACCTCTTTTATATCTGCGTTACGAGTTCTCCCCCAATTAATAAATATAGAATACATTAAACCATTAGTTGCTTTGAAACGAATCTTTATGAATATTTATAAATAAACTATTGATATATGATTTCAATTATTGTACCGATTTATAACTCCGAGAAATATCTCAATCGTTGCATAAATAGTATATTGGTTCAAACTTTTACAGACTTTGAACTATTATTGATAAATGATGGTTCAACTGACTCATCTGGTGATATCTGTAACGAACATGCAAAAAAAGATTCACGCATACGAGTGTTCCATAAAAAAAATGGTGGAGTCACTAGTGCAAGGCGCCTAGGGGTTGAAGAATCAAAGGGAGAATACATTTCATTTGTAGATAGTGATGATAACTTATACCCAAAGTCACTAGAGATTTTGATAAACAATATAACGAGTAACGATATTGACATTGTTGTTAGTGATATTGCCAATGAATCTATAATATCAGGCCAGGAGTTTGTCAAAAATAGTTTATTGTGGCGTGTACAGGCCAGTGTATGGGGAAGATTATATCGAAAAGATTTATTTGACAATACATCTTTTGATGTATCACGCAATTTAATTGTTGGCGAAGACCTTTTTATGAATATTAAAGTTGGCCTAAAAGCAAGACTTGTAAAATGTATAAATCAAAGTGTATATAATTACTATAAAAATCCTAATTCTATTACCTGCACACGAAGTGCTTCGTTAGAGTATGAAAAATTCTACATTGATGAAATCTCAAGAGCCTTAGGAGATAAAATCAATGAATTTAAGGATGAACTTTACAATATTAAATTAGGAGCACTAGAGTTTTTAATAGTGTGTAAAGTTTCGGTTTCATATACTCAAGATTGGATTATAGACTTAATTTCATGGAGTAAGAACAAGAAACTATCATTCAGGCAATGGTGTGTTATATATATACGCCACAATTTACTTTGTAAATATATATTAGCAATAGAAAAACGTATAAAAAAATTCTTTATTCGCCATGATTGAATATAAGTTTACAATATTTACCCCCTTGCATAATGGAGCAAAAACCATACATAGGGTTGTTGAATCATTAGACAATTCTATTTATCGTAACTTTGAATGGATTGTTGTAAATGATGGTTCTACAGATGAAAGTATAAATATCCTCAATAAATTAGTCGAAAACAAAGACTGGGATTTAACAATTATCGATTGGAAAGATAATAGGGGAAAGCATATTGCTTGGAATGAAGCCGCAAGAATTGCTAAGGGTGATATATTTATTGTTATTGATTGTGATGATGCATTTGCAAATACAGCATTATCATTCTTTAATGAAAAATGGAATTTGTATTTTAGCAATAATAAAATATGTGGTATAAGTGCTTTATGCGTAGACTCAAACACACACGAAGTGAGCGGAGCAGAATATCCATATGATGGTATAATATCTAATTACGGAGATTTTCTCAATATACATAAAGTTTGGGGAGATAAAATGAGTTCATTTAGAACAGAATATGTAAAAATATTCCCTTTCCCAGAAATAAAAGCGAATTATTATACAGAATGCTATTTACACTATTCTTTAGGAGAGAGATTCCTAACGGTAGGATATAATGAAAAATTATACTATTATTATTATGAAAGCACGTCAATAACTCACACTAAAACTGAAACAAGAAATAATATTTACATGATTGCTCATTATCAACGTTGGCATATTCCAAGAGTTGCTATTTCCTTATTAAAAATTCGTCCTCGTGAGTTGGCACGATGTATTAAGGAGTTAATCATAACAACAATAAAGTATAAAATAATGAGTTGGTTAAAGATCGAAGAAGTAAAATATTCAAATAATTAAAATGCAATACACAGCAGTAATACGCACATTAGGTAAAAGCGGTGAGCTCTACCAACAAACGCTGAACTCATTAATGCAACAGACTATAAAGCCTGTTGCTATTGTTGTGTATATAGCAGAGGGGTATCCCATTCCCAAAGAGACTGTTGGAATTGAACAATATATCTATGTAAAAAAGGGTATGGTAGCGCAACGTGCGTTGCCATACAACGAGGTAAAGACTGAATACATTTTATTCCTGGATGACGATGTCTACTTGCCGCCACATGCTGTGGAAAAACTTTACAATGAGATGGTGGCAGAGAATGGTCGGGTTATTGCACCATGCACTTTTCCCAACCACGAAGCATCTTTTTCTGCTAAATTGCGAAAATCGTTGATGGGCAAAGAGGTGTGCCGATTTTTCAAAGATGACAGATGGGCATTTAAAGTTCTTCGCACGGCGGGATTCTCATACAATAACAACCCTACAAAAGCAGTATATGAGTCACAGACAAATGCCGGAAATTGTTTCCTTTGTTGCAAAAAAGATTTCCTCGACACGCATTACGAAGAAGAATTGTGGCTTGATGAAACTCCATATGCGCTACCTGATGATCAAGTGATGTTTTATAAAATGTATCTGCACGGACTAAAAATATTAACATCATTCGATAGCGGTATTATACATTTGGATGCCGGCAGTACAATGGCAGACAGCAACGACCGCATGACGCGACTAATATATTCGGAATATAGAAACAAGCTTATATTTTGGAAGCGTTTCCTTTATGAGCCCGAAAAGAATATAATAAAAAAAGCAGGAGCAATAATTGCACTTACATATGTATATACATTGCAAGCAATTAAACAGACAAAGCAAATTATTACCGGGAACAAAGAGGTTGTTCGTGCATTATGGAATGGAGTAAGAGACGGTATGGAATATTGCAAAAGCAAGGAATACAAAGACTCTCCCAAAATATGCAAACAAAGATGAAAAAGAAGATACTCTTTCTAATGCCCGCACTACCCGGTGGTGGTGCTGAAAAAGTATTGATTGATATTTTAAAGAATATTGATTACACTGCATATGCAGTGACACTTTTTCTCGAATACAAAGAAGGTGTCTACTTACAAGATATTCCCAAGAATGTAGAGGTACTCTCATTGCACAAAAGCAACAACATATGGTTTCAGCGACTACACCGTAGACTCACCGAACGACGCATATATGGAATATTCCACGAATTTGTTTACCGCACAATGTTCCTGTGGTTAATGAGAGGAAGGAATTTCGACACCATTGTCTCATTTTTAGAAGGGGCGGCATTAAAGTTCCATTCATATATAACAAAAAAAGCAAACAAAAACCTATCGTGGGTACACATTGATCTTAAAAAGAAGCACTGGTCTCTTGACTTCTTTCGCAACGAACAGGACGAAGCACGATGCTATGCAATGATGGATAAAATTGTATTTGTCTCGGAAGACGCCAAACAACGTTTCTTGGAACTATTCCCCATTGAAAGCGAAAAGTGCTGTGTGCAATACAATTTAATTGATGGAGAGGAGATAAAAAGGCAGTCGAAATCTATCTATGTAGAAAAAAGAAAATTCACTATATGTATGGCCGGTCGCTTGAATAGACAAAAAAGATACGACCGAGCAATAGAAGTTGCCCATCTTCTAAAAAACAATGGCTACGACGTTGATTTTTGGATATTAGGAACAGGGGAATTGGAACGGGAATTAAAAGAACAGATAAAAAAATACGGACTGGAAGATTACGTTCATATGAAGGGATTCGTAAAGCCACCGTATGCCTATGTTGCACAAGCTGACATATTTTTAAACACATCGGAATCGGAAGGATACCCGCTTACAATATGCGAGGCATTATGTTTAGGGGTTCCGACTGTTGCTACATCAATTACAGGAGCAACAGAGATTTTATCCAATTCGCAATACGGACTATTGACCGATGAAAATATTACTTCGATATACAATGGTGTAAAATCATTGATAGACAATGATAGTCTGCGCAAAGAGTATGCAACAAAGGCATTGGAAAGAGCCGAAATGTTTCAAGTGAAAGAGACAATGGCTCGTATATATTCTATGATATAAATTAACATAGCATGAAGCACGCCTACCTGATTATCGCTCATAATGAATTTGAGATACTGAAAAAACTCGTATCACTCTTGGACAACGAGCACAATGACATTTACATTCATTTCGATGCTAAAGTAGCAACATTGCCTATAATAGAAACAACTAAATCGCAACTATATATACTTAAAAAAAGAATTGATGTACGTTGGGCAGACTATAGTCAAGTAGAAACAGAAATGACGTTGTTACAAGAAGCTTTTTCAAAATTACGCTATGATTATTTTCATATAATATCCGGAGTAGACTTACCCATAAAGCCACAGAATTACATACACAAATTCTTCGAAAAAAACAGGGGGAAGGAATTCATTGACTATTGTCTTTTCGGATTTACGGACAAAATGAATAGGAATGCAAAAATGTGGCATCTATTCCCAAAAGATTTCAAGAACATAGGACGTTTATCCATCTTTAAAAGGATTTTCAGAGCCGCTTTTATACGCATACAGCAAATTTTCGGATTAAAAAGAAACAAAAACATTGATTTCAGAACAGGTAGCAATTGGGTGAGCATAACCGCCGAATTCACAGAGTACCTGCTGTCGCGAAAAGATAATATAAGAAAAACATACACGCATACATTCTGTGCCGACGAGATTTTCATACAGACAGAATGTTGGAACTCCGAATTCAGAAACAACCTTTATGACTATTCAGAAAATTATAGAGGCCATATGCGCCTTATAGATTGGGGGCGCGGAACGCCCTATACATGGCAAAACAACGATTATGAAGAACTGATGCAATCGGATAGATTGTTTGCTCGAAAATTTTCTTCTGAAAATATGGAGATTGTAGATAGAATTGCTGCTTCAATTAAATAACAACCCATGCACAACCCTAAAGTTTCAATAATAGTACCCGTCTACAATGTATCGCAATACATAGATGCCTGTTTACGCTCCATAGAGGCGCAAAGTTACAGGAATATAGAAGTGATATTTGTGGACGACTGCGGAACAGACAATAGCGTAGCGCAGATAAAAGAATACACTGCAACGCACAGCGCTTTTCCACAGTACAAGATAATTTCGCACACTCGCAACAGAGGCCTGTCGGCCGCAAGGAACAGCGGCACCGATGCAGCAACCGGAGACTATATATACTACCTCGACAGCGACGACACGATAGCCGCAACATGCATCGAGAGCCTTGTAGCGCCACTGAAGAAAAAGGCGTATGACGTGGTGATAGGCGGTGTCAGCGAAGAGCGTGAAGGCGAAGAAGCCTCTACAATCTCCCTGCGCGAAGGCACCATTGACGAGCCTTTAAAAGCATATGCCAATGGTGAGTGGTACGTGATGGCGTGGAACAAACTATGCAACAGAGAATTCATACAGAGCAAAAGACTCCGTTTCAAAGAGGGAATGTTGCACGAGGATGTTGCATGGAGTTTTCAACTTGCGTGTCTGTGCCGAACAATGTATGCAGTGAACACAATCACATACAATTACAAAATTAGAAGCGCATCGATAATGACAAGTATGTCCATAGAAAAGGATGTGCAAATATACCTTGAAGCATTTACCGAAATAAAAAGATTTGTGGAAGAGCAGCAACTGACGCATAACAAGTATGTGTATCAGATGGTCGAGGGCAAAAAGAGCGGCATTCTTTACTCGCTGCTGCAAAAAGGAGAGTGCGACATATACAACAAATACTACCCCACTTTCCACAAACTGAGCCACATTTCGCCATTCGAGGCATACAGAAAAAAGATGATA
This sequence comes from Bacteroidaceae bacterium, assembly GCA_017547585.1. GTDB lineage: Bacteria > Bacteroidota > Bacteroidia > Bacteroidales > Bacteroidaceae > HGM04593. The sequence continues at coordinate 122,687 of JAFYPH010000061.1, forward strand.
GGAATGGGATATCTGTTGCGCGACGCAAACTACTATCTGCCGCAAAGCGCAGGACGCATATACAAAAAATGCTTCTATCTGTTATTTTACAGATTGAGGGGAAAGAAGATACAAGGAGCAATATGGAAATAAGTTCACAGAAGAGAGAAACGGCTATATCCATAATAGTGCCCATGTTTAACGTGGAGCATGTGGTGGATAGATGTTTACAGTCGTTGTCCGAGCAAAATATAGAAGACATAGAGGTGTTGTTCGTAAACGACTGCAGCACCGATGGCACTGTCGCAAAAATAGCAGCATGGATAGAGAAACAGAAAAGCACCTCTGCTACATACAGACTTATTAACCACGAAAGTAACAAAGGCGTGGCCGCGGCACGCAACACTGGTCTCGACAATGCCACAGGAAAATACATATACTATGTAGATGCCGATGACTACATTGAGCCCGAAACCTTGCGAACACTATACGAAAATGCCGAAACAAATGGTTGGGACATTGCAGGTTGTGAATGGTTACTGACATTCAAACAGAATGAGCGTCACATGGTGCAACCCGACACGAAAAACGGACGAGAAATGTTCGAAAAGATGACACAGGGAGTGATGCGCTGGAACTTGTGGTTGTTTCTTGTAAAGCGCGAACTGTACGAAAAAGAGGCAATACGTTTCATTCCCCAAATGAACATGGGCGAAGACCTTATGGTGATGCTGAAACTATCGCTACTAGCCGACAAAGTGGGAATATTGCACAAGCCGCTGTACCACTACATACAGACAAATGCCGACTCATTGACAAAAAGTTACGAGAAGAGCATTCCTCAAATAACTGCAAACATTGAGGAGGCAGAAAGATACTTAAGAGAAAAGGGACGCACAGAACTGCTCGACAACATAAATATGCTGAAACTGAATGTTAAACTTCCGTTCCTGATATCAGCGAGGAACGAAGATTACCGCATATGGCTCGAGTGGTTTCCCGAAGCCAATAAATATATAGACAACAACAAAGAATTGCCATGGCGCACACGCTTTATACAAAAAGCAGCGCGAGCAAAGCAATTCTGGATACTTAAACTATATTATTGGCTGGTAATAAAAGTATTATACGGATTGATATACAAATAGTCACCTATGCAAAGAATTTTATCTATCATATTAGTGGGAATAATTACAAGTTTAGGATTCTTTCCTACAGAATTTGCAATATTCGCCGGAAAAAACAGTAAAATGATAATTGCAGGTATAGGATTGCTTGTAATTGCTATACACTCGGCCAATAGGCGCAACAGTATTATCAACCGCGACTTTTTCATATTGTTGATATTCGGGTGTCTTGTATCACTCGCAGGATTAGTTGCCACCGCATACAACAACACAAGCGACTACACATATGCAACCTATGTGGTGTCAATGCTTGTGTGGTTGTCGAGTTCCTATGTGATAATATCAGCAATGCGCTATGTGCATGGAAAAGCGACAGTTGAAATAGTGATGAATTACCTGATAGCGGTATGCGTAGCACAATGCATACTTGCACTTACAATGGACCTATATGCCCCATTAAAAAGATTTATAGATAGTATTGTTGTTGCAAACAATTTTATGGGAACAATAGAAAATCGCATGTATGGTCTTGGATGTAGTTTGGACATTGCTGGAACTCGATTTGCTGCTGTTCTTATAATGGTTGCCCACCAATGTATAACTGCGATAAAGAGAAACAATAACAAATTGTTTGCATTATATTTGGCAGCATTCACCATTATCACAGCAATTGGAAATATAATCTCACGAACTTCAATAGTAGGAGTTGTACTTGCAATAATATATTGGCTTTACGCGAGCGGTGTGTTCAATTCGCATATAAATGAAACAGGAAAGAAATTATGGAAAGGAGTTCTAACTGCGCTGCTAATATCCCTGCCTATAATTATTTACTGCTATTATACCATTCCTGCAATACACTCGCATTTGCGCTTTGCTTTTGAAGGTTTCTTCTCATTAGTAGAAAAGGGATATTGGGATGTACACTCAAACAACATGCTGAAAAATATGGTCATATTCCCTGAAACAATGAAGACGTGGATTATTGGCGACGGATATTTTAATAATCCATTAAATGCAGATTATCACTATATAGGAAAAGGTATCGATGTTTTTTATATGTACACAGATATTGGTTACCTGCGTTTCATTTTCTACTTTGGCATAATTGGTACTATAATGTTCTGTTTGTATATGCTAAAGGCCGCAGCAATATGCATCTCAAGGTTCGACGGGTATAAAATGATGTTCTTTTTTATACTCCTCGTTAACTACATTGTTTGGTGCAAGGTTGCTACAGATATTTTCCTTGTATTTGCGCTATTCCTATGTGTAACAAATGATGACGAGAAACGAGTAAAGGTTATGGGTGAGGGGTTAAGGGAACGTTGAACGAAGGGAATAACGATTAACATAGAACGCTAGGAATTAAATAATATTTCATAATGATGAAAGAACACAATAGCACACATGGCAATAAAATGCGTATAAAATTCGTGAAGATTTTGAATTATATAGCATTTCCCTTTTTGTTGGAACTTCCACTTATTGTAATTCTAATGAAGTTGATGGGAATTGAAGCCCTATTGCACAATATTGGTGATGCTTATGCAAATCTTGAAAGTGTAGAATTATATTCATCTATTTTTAAATTACTTAGTAGAATAAGTCTCATATTCTTGTTTTCATATATTTTTGCAACAATTGTAACTTCAATTAAGTACAAGTATATAAAATGGGGAACAAAGTTACTATTCTATTTTATAATTTTGCTTATGTATGCAGTGCAACACTTTTTAGCGCAAAATTTTGGCATAAACGAATTTACACCAACTTGCTTCGTGTTGCTTGCTGAAACTACCAATAACGAATCGCGTGAGTTTTTAAACCAATACATTCTATCTGATACCATTGTGTCTACATTAATGCGTGTATTGTTTTATATAGGTATAATTGTTGTATTTGAATTTATATGGAATTATTTGAAGAGAAAGATTAATATTCTTAAGGCAAAGTGCGCCTCTCTTTTAATAATTCCTATATTGGTATTTGGAATATATTCTACTAATGTATATTTTCGAATATTCAATACAGAATCTCCGGATAATATACGATTCATAGAGCCTCCTACTGACCCATTGTCTTCAATATACTCATCGTTAGTTATGTTACATAAGATGAACGAAAATATGGTGCAAGGAGTAGAGGTGAACAAAACTATATCAGAGCATAGTGTTGTATGCAATATGAATGATTCTATAAACATTGTGGTTGTTATAGGAGAATCATATATAAAATGGCATTCGCCGCTATATGGGTATAGTCTTAACACTTCACCGAATTTGTTTAGTGAAGTTGAAGCAGATAGACTTTTTGTGTTTGATGATGCTGTTTCCTCTTCAAATTCAACATCTGTAGTGATGAGGAATATTTTATGTTGCAATAATAGTAGTAATAATGAGCAGTGGTACAATTATCCGAATTTTATGACTATATTCAAAAAAGCCGGTTACGATGTGTATTTTTGGGACAATCAGCGAGATTGTGATAAGACTGCATCATACTCTTTTACATTGAATAGTTTTCTTTACAATAACGATATTGTTGAAATGTCTTATACCCTGACAAATGATGCTTCTTATAAATTTGATGAGGATATAGTCAAGTCATTTAACGAAAAAGTAAAGTTTACAAATGAAAAGAATTTAATTCTATTTCATTTAATGGGACAACATGGTGCATATTATGAACGTTTCCCTCAATCGGCAGCATTGTTTACGGTTGATAGTGTGAAAAGAGACGATTCGTTCTTGAATGATGAAATGAAACAATGCATTGCCGATTACGATAATGCGACTTTATACAATGACCATGTATTGGATATGATATTTAAGAAGTTCAAAAATAGTAATACTATATTGCTTTATTTCTCTGATCACGGCGAAGAAGTTTATGATTATAGAGCAAGGTGTGGACGTGACCATACGGACTTAAACAATCAATTATTGAAATATCAGTATGATATTCCTTTTGTAATATGGTGTTCAGATATTTATAAAGAAAAAAATCCTGAGATTGTTAATGCTATAAGAGAGTCTACGAAACGCCCGTTTATTATAGATAACATTTGCAATATATTATTCAATGTGGGCGCAATTAATTCCGCATACTATAGAGATTCTTTAGATGTCATCAGCCCGAATTACAAATGTGCAAAAAGAAAGATAAAGAAAAACGGCAAGACCTTTATATACGAAGATATACGTAATAAATAGGTTAAACATTCACCTAATATTGCACATTAGACATACCTTCAGTGTCAGTCGCTAAGCATTAAACATCCTATGAAAATCCTTTACACAATTCACTCACTATATAACCCCGGTGGAATGGAGCGTGTGCTGCTGAACAAGGTTACTTACCTCACCAAGAAGCTGCATTGGGACGTTGTCGTCGTCACCACCGACCAAAAGGAGCGCCCCACATTCTACCCTTTCCCCAAGGAGGTGAGGATGATTGACTTGGGCATTAACTACTCCGACGACAACGGCAAGGGGTTCTTTGCCAAGTTCACGGGGTATATGCGTCGCAAGTGCAAGCACAAGAGGTTGCTGACGGAGCTTTTGAAACGAGAGAAGCCCGATGTGGTGGATTGTTTCTACCCGGGAGAGTGCAGCTTCGTTCCTGGATTGAAGGATGGCAGCAAAAAGGTGATGGAGCTGCACCAGAGCAAGTTATTCCACCACCAATACAACCGCACAGGCCTCATGGGACTCGCCGACAAGGTGAGGGCGCGGATGGACGAGAGGCTTGTGAGACGATTCGACAAGTTTGTGGTGCTCACCGAGGAGGATGCGCAGATGTGGGGTGCGTTGCCTAACATTGTGGTTATCCCCAACGCTGCGATGGTCGCCGACTGCCCTGCGGCCGACGTGGATTGCAAGCGTGTGATTGCCGTGGGCCGCTTGGACTATCAAAAGGGATTCGACCGCCTGATAGAGGCGTGGAACATTGTGCAGCAGAGCCCAGAGAGCAAGGGCTGGCGGCTGGACATCTTCGGCCAGGGCGAGTGGAAGGAGATGTTGCAGGGGCTGATAGAGAAGCATGGTCTGCAGCAGTCGGCACGCATAAACGCTCCCACGACGTGCATCGGCGAGGAGTACGCGAAGAGCGCGATGCTGGTGATGAGCAGCCATTACGAGGGTTTCCCCATGGTGATGGTCGAGGCGATGGCGCATGCGTTGCCTGTGGTGTCGTTCGACTTTAAGTGCGGCCCGCGAGACATTATTGACCATGGCCGCAACGGACTAATTGTGCCCGACGGCGACATCTCTGCATTGGCCGAGGCGATGCTACGCCTGATGGCCGATGATGAGCTGCGAAAGGGAATGAGCGTAAATGCTAAAAATGTAGTGAATCGTTATTCCGAAGAGAAGGTGATGAAGAAGTGGATTGAAACGTTGAACGAAGATAACGATGAACGTGGAACGAAGAACGTTTAACGAGGAATGAAATACGTTGAACGATTATAAGGGTTAAGGGACATTTAAGGGTTAAAAGGAAGATAAGTTAAGAGTATGAATGATATAACGATATCTAGACCATTCGACGAAGGGGAGTACAACGAACTTCTGCAGCAGGCTGTTGAAGTAATAGAGTCCTCTCGTTTACAGATTGCGAAACAACTGAATAGTGTTGCAATTTCATCATATTGGGAGATTGGAAAATTACTGGAAACACGTAAACTTGATAGCAAACATGGTGATGGTATTGTAAAAAGACTATCTATTGATTTGAAGTCAAAATATCCCGACATGGGTTTGTCTCCAAGAAATCTATGGGATATGAAGAAGTTTTATCTACGCTATTATGAGTGTGATACAAAACTGCGACAGGCTGTCGCAGTTTTACCATGGAGTCATAATTTGCTCCTTATGAGTTATGATTTATCACCTGAATATGTGGTGTTTTACTCTAATGAAGTCGCGACAAAGGGATGGTCGCGTGATATGCTTCGTCAAGCATTAAAATCAAGTTATCATCTTTCTATTGAAACAGTTGAAAAATCCAACAACTTTATAACAACGCTACCCAAACAACAAGCCGAATATGCCAATGAGGTATTCCGCAGTAGTTATAATCTTGGTTTCATTGATGCTATTGAGCCTTTGAAAGAATTGGAATTGGAGCATCGCCTTGTGCAAAAAATCACTACCTTTATAATGGAATTGGGCAGTGGTTTCAGTTTCATCGGTAATCAGCATACGCTCACTTTCAACGATAAAGAGTATAGGGTTGATTTGCTTTTCTTCCATCGTCGACTACGTTCTATGGTTGCCATCGAATTAAAGATTGGAGAATTCAAGCCTGAATATGTAGGCAAGATGAATTTCTATTTATCTCTATTAGACAAGTTTGAGAAAGCGCCCGATGAAAATCCATCTATCGGAATAATACTTTGTGCAGAAAAAGACCACTTAGAAGTGGAATTGACTCTACAAGATGTTAACAAGCCCATTGCTGTTGCTGAATATCAATATCTGCTTCCTAAAAACAAGTTACAGGAACTTGTAGCAAATGAAATGAAAAAGTCAACGAATATATAACGTTGAACGAGGAACGAAGATAACGGTGAACGTTGAACGTTGAACGTTGAACGAAATACGAAGATAACGGTGAACGTTGAACGTTTAACGAGGAACGTTGAACGTGGAACGAAGATAACGATTAACGATGAACGTTGAACGAAGAACGTTGAACGAAGAACGAAGATAACGGTGAACGTTGAACGTTGAACGAAATACGAGGAACGAAGAATCATTAATCGTTAAACATTAATCGTTAAACATTAATCGTTAAACATTAATCGTTACAAAAAAAACATGAAACTTTTACAAATAAACCCGGTGTTGCGCATAAACACCTCTACAGGTCGCATAATGCAGGAGATTGGCGAGCTTGCCATGGCTAATGGCTGGGAGAGCTACATTGCCTACAGCGGTGGCCGCGACGGAGTGAAGCCTTGCCGCTCGCACACTATTGCCATAGGCGACAAGTGGAGCGTTGCATGGCACGGTGCGATGACCAGGTTGTTCGACAGGCACGGGCTTGCGTCGGACAGGGCGACGAGGGATTTTATAGAGGAGATTAAGCGCATAAAGCCCGACATTATACATATACACAACATACACGGATATTTCCTTAACTACAAGATATTGTTCGACTACCTGTCGCAGAGTAACATTCCTGTGGTGTGGACGGTGCACGACTGCTGGCTCTACACGGGACACTGCTTCTACTACTCTTTCGCAGGTTGCGACAAATGGAAGAGCGGGTGCAACCATTGCCCGCAACAGAGGGAGTTCCCAGCGAGCCTGTTGGTCGACCGCTCGGAGCGTAACTTTGCCGACAAACGCGCGGCATTCACCTCGATGCCTCACGACAAACTGACAATAGTGCCTGTGTCGCAGTGGATGCGTGGCGAAATGGAGCAGTCGTTCCTCAAGGGATACGATTTCCGTGTGATACACAATGGAATAAACCTCGACACGTTCACTCCGAGCGACACGGACGAAGAGGTGAGAGCAAGATACAACCTGCAGGGCAAGCATCTGTTGCTGGGCGTTGCTAGTGTATGGAGCCGCGAGAAGGGCATCGACGACTTTGTACGGTTGAGCACAATGCTCGCCGACGACGAGCAGCTGGTGCTTGTGGGCGTGAGCGACGACATTGCCAAACGTCTGCCGGCAAGCATAAAGGTGATACGCCGCACAGATAACATCGGCCAGCTGGCACAGCTGTATAGCGCTGCGACTGCATTCGTGAACCTTACATGGCAGGACAACTACCCCACCGTGAACCTTGAGGCTATTGCCTGTGGAACGCCGGTGGTGACCTACCGCACAGGCGGCAGCGTGGAGTCTGTGACCGACGAGACGGGCATCGTGGTGGAACAGGGCAACCTGGAGCAGGTGGTTCAGGCTGTGCGCACCATTGAGCAACGAGGCAAGGAGTACTACCGCAGCAGGTGCAGAGAGTATGCTCTTAAGCACTTCGACAAGGAGGAGAGATACAAGGATTATATTAGGCTTTACGTTGAACGATTAACGTTGAACGATTAACGTTGAACGATTAACGTTGAACGATTAACGAGGAACGATTAACGAGGAACGATTAACGAGGAACGTTGAACGATTAACGAGGAACGATGAACGAGGAACGATGAATGATTAATGATTAACGATTAACGATGAATGAGGAACGTTGAACGAGGAACGTTGAACGAGGAACGATGAACGAAATACGTTAAACGTTAATCGTTAAACATTAAACGTTAAACATTAAACGTTAATCGCGAAAAATACAATTATGAAATGTTTTTCTTATCGTAGATTGAGGGTTTATAATCATGCTAAGGAGTTGGTGGTATTTGTTTATCACTTGCTTAAGTTTTTCCCAAAAGAGGAGAATTATGCGCTTTGCGATCAGTTGAGGCGTGCGGTAATTTCTATTCCTTCTAACATTGCCGAAGGTATGGGGCGTACATCTGTTAAAGAACAGATTCATTTTATTGAAATTGCATTTGGCTCACTAAACGAGGTGATGTGCCAATTGGAAATTGCATATGAATTAAAATTCATAACCGAAGAACAACTTTCACAAGCTGATGAACAGATAAAAGCGATAGCACAAATGCTGTCGGGATTGAGAAATTCGAAGTTATAACGAAGGATATAACGTTGAACGATTAACGATTAACGATTAACGAGGAACGATTAACGAGGAATGAGGAACGAAGAACGAGGAACGATGAACGATGAACGATGAACGAGGAACGATGAACGAGGAACGAAGAACGTTGAACGAGGAACGAGGAACGATTAACGAGGAACGATTAACGAGGAACGATTAACGAGGAACGATTAACGAAGAACGTTGAACGATGAACGTTGAACGATTAACGAGGAACGAGGAACGAGGAACGAGGAACGAGGAACGAAGAACGTTGAACGATGAACGTTGAACGATTAACGAGGAATGAGGAATCGTTAAACGCTAAACGTTAATCGTTAAACGCTAAACGTTAAACGCTAAACGTTACAAAACTACTATGAAGATACTACAAATTGGAAAATTCTACCCCATTCGCGGCGGAGTGGAGAAGGTGATGTACGACCTCACCACGGGTCTGTCGTCGCGAGGCGTGGAATGTGACATGCTGTGTGCCGACCACGAAGGGCGCGGACGCACCATAGAGGTGGGCCCCAAGGGACGCGTCATCAGCTGCCGCACATGGCTGAAGCTTGCAGCCACCATGCTGTCGCCGTCCATGGTGAGCACTGCTATGCGCATCTGTCGCAAGTACGACGTTGTGCACATACACCACCCCGACCCGATGGCGTGCCTTGCGCTCTTCTGTGCACGCTACAAAGGCAAGGTTATTCTGCATTGGCACAGCGACATTGTGAAGCAGAAGATTATACTGCAGTTCTACCGCCCGCTGCAAAGCTGGCTCATTCGCCGCGCCGACCTTATCATTGGCACCACCCCGGCCTATCTTGCCGGCTCGCCGTGGCTGAAGGGGGTGCAGCACAAATGCGTGAGCTTGCCCATAGGCATCCCCACGGTGCCCGATGCTACTGCCGAGGCCGAAGCGCTGCAAGCAAAGTACCCCGGAAAGAAAATAATATTCTCTCTCGGACGTTTAGTACCATATAAGGGATTCGAATATTTGGTGAAGGCTGCCTCGCAGCTGAGCGACGACTACGTGGTGCTCATTGGCGGCGAAGGCCCGTTGAGGGCGCGTCTCGAAGAGGAGATTGCCGCCCGCGGACTGCAACAGAAGGTGCATCTGCTGGGCTACATTGCCGACAGCGACCTTCCCGGTTACTTCCACGCCTGCACGCTATTCTGCCTGCCAAGCGTGTTCAAGACTGAGGCGTTCGGCATTGTGCAGATAGAGGCAATGTCGTGCGGAAAGCCCGTTGTTGCCACCACCATCGAGGGCAGCGGCACATCGTGGGTGAACAAGCATGGTTTTTCGGGCCTGAACGCGACACCTTGCAATGCCGAGGAACTTGCCGGCGCCATAAGCGACATCACCGCCGACACCGACACCTATGCCCGATATTCGCGCAACGCTCGCGAGCGCTACGAAGAAGTATTTACTGACGAAAAAATGATAAACACATACATTGAATTACTATGGAAATGCATGAACACAAAAAAGGCATGAATGCGCAATGCCCCGCCAACGCCGACAGCTCGCCGAGCGCAGCAGCATTGGCAGTGAAGCACCTGTTGGACCGTCTGCTGGCGGCAATCAGTCTGCTATTCTTTTCACCACTGTTCCTCATCATCTACGTAGCTATAAAGATTGAGGGTCGCGGCCCGGCAATCTTCAAGCAGAAGCGTGTGGGACAGGGCGAAAAGACCTTCAAACTGTACAAGTTCCGTTCGATGATTGTCGAGGCCGAGGCCGACGGCAAGCCCGCTCTGTGCCAGAAGGACGACAAGCGTCTGACAAAGCTGGGCCGATTCCTGCGCGAGCACCATCTCGACGAGCTCCCGCAGCTGTGGAACGTCATCAAGGGCGAAATGTCGTTTGTTGGCTACCGCCCCGAGCGTCGCTACTACATCGACCAGATTGTAGCTATCGACCCGCAGTATGAGTTGTTGTACAAGATGCGTCCGGGACTATTCTCGACGGCGACGCTCTACAACGGTTACACAGACACTATGGAGAAGATGATCGAGCGCCTGCACATGGACCTCGAGTATCAACGCACATGGAGCCTGTGGCAGGACATCAAGATTATCACCCTGACCACACTATCCATCGTCACAGGAAAGAAATTCTAACACCATGCGTGCCAAAGAACTGAAGTTAAGAAAGTTAGGCGACTCGTACATGCTTGTCGACACCGTAGCCGACAAGGTGGACATGACACAGGTGCTCACCCTGAACAGCGTGGCAGCATGGCTGTGGGACGAGGCTCGCCGACAGGGCGACTTTACCGCCGAGACACTTGCCAACGAGCTGTGCCTGAAGTACGAAGTGGAGCACGACGAGGCTCTGCGCGACGTGGAGGAGCAGCTGGCTCTGTGGAAAGAGTACGGGATTATTTTTAACGATGAACGTTGAACGTGGAACGATGAATGCCGGAGGCATCGACAAAGGCTATAGCATTTAGTCACGGGTGCACAGCTGTAGGTTGTGCCACGTGGGATGCAATTAATAGGCTTTGTCAACAGATTTATAACGATGAACGTTGAGCGAGGAACGTGGAACGAAATTCGTTAATCGTTAAACGTTAATCTTTAATCGTTAATCTTTAATCGTTTTTTAAAAAAAATGACCGACAGAGTATTCGACGCATTGCTGCTGCTGTTGCGTGCAGGACTATGGGGGCAACTGCCCTTGCAGGAGCTGCGTGCAGCCGAGAGCGGCCGCCCCACCCTCTTTCCCCTTACGGCGGACGAGTGGGCACAGCTCTATCGCGAAGCATGCGAGCAGACGGTGGTGGGCATTGTATGGCAAGGCGTGTCGCAACTGCCACAAGAGCTCATGCCCCCACACGCAACGACGATGCGCTGGGTGGCCCACGTGGATGCTATCGAACGTCACAACGCAGCCATGGACAAGGCCCTTGCGAGCCTTCTCTCGCTCTACGACAGCAGCGGAATAGAAGCTATTGTCCTCAAAGGCCACACGGCAGCGGCACTGTACCCCTCGCCCGAGCTGCGTCAGAGTGGCGACATCGACCTATATTTCCCCGATGCCGACAGCCGCAAGCTGGCCGAACAGCTTGTTCGCGACAAAGGATGCAGCATAAGCTGCGGCGCCGACGGAAGCACACATTTCAGTTGGCAGGGAGCGACCATAGAGCACCACAGCGAAATTTTCGACCTGCAGCGCCCACGCTCGGCAAAAATAGTGGAGCGCACCATGCAGGGTATTGAAAATTTATTCTTATCTTTGCAAGTTAATAACAACCTTGTGGTCAAGGCACTTGCGCCCCAGCCCAACATGCTGCTGCTCGTCACTCACACCCTGAAACACGCAATGGGGCGCGGAGTCGGGCTCAGACAGTTTTGCGACGTGGCCATGGCCTACAAAGCATATGGCGCCGCGTCCGACGCAGCCGCGCAAAGAGAGCTTTACACAGCCCTGGGCCTCGAACGATGGTGCGCACTGTTGCACTCGTTCCTCGTGCAGTGGCTGGGAGTGCCCCACACAGCACTGCCATGGGAGACACCCACGCACGACACAGCCCCACTGATGCACATTGTGCGCCGAGGCGGCAACTTTGGGCAACACGCAACCACAAGCAAGAACAGCGGGGCAGTAACCCGCAAGATAGAGACAGCATTCTCGTTCATACGCAACATAGGCTTCTGCGCCGAGTATGCGCCGAGCGAGGCCCTATATACATTTTGGCAATTACTGAAAGGACAATGCAAGCGACAGTAACATACAACTTTTCGGTGGCAGGCTTCACATTTGCGGTGGAGCTCCCCCGCGAATGCACCATCGACACACTGCTGCCCACCTTTGCACCTTTCCGTTGCCAGCCGACGAGCGACGAGCAGCTTTTTGTCCTCACACTCGACGACACCCCCTTTGCCGACGACGGCGAGCTGTGGGACGAGACAACCAACGACCTTGGACTCACCCGTCTCTACAGGACCGACGGCGGCTACCGCGTAGCCCTGCAATACACCCCGCAGGGGCCCGTACACACGATGCTCGCCGACGAGCGTTTCACGACGGCGCGCGTACATCTGTGCCGCCACGACGAATACGCAGGCCAGGCACTCAGCTCATTGCTGCGCCTTACATTCGCCCAAGCAATTGTGTGGCACCGCGCAGTCTCCATACACGCTTCGGCAGTAGTGTGCGACGGCAAAGGCTACCTGTTCATGGGCAAGAGCGGCACAGGTAAAAGCACCCACTCGGCGCTGTGGCAGCAGAATATCCCCGGATGCTATCTGCTGAACGACGACAACCCCACGCTGCGCATCGTGGGCGACGAAGTCATCGTTTACGGCACCCCGTGGAGCGGAAAGACCCACTGCTACCGCAACGAGCAACACCCCGTGGGCGCCATAGTGCGTCTGGTGCAGGCCGCCGAGAACAACTACCGTCCGCAGAGCGGAGTAGCAGCCTTCGTGGCAATGCTCCCCGGCTGTTCGGCCATACGCCGCGACGCAGCGCAGTACGACACCCTGTGCACCACCCTCGCCGAAATGACAGCGATGGTCAGCGTGGGAGTGATGGAGTGCCTGCCCAATGCAGCCGCAGCGCAAGAGTGCTACAGAAGCACCACCCATAACCCGTTAATCGTTAATCGTTAATCGTTCAACGTTCAACGTTACACCCCCATAACCCATAACCCGCCCTACGGGAAGAAAAAGAGATAAAAATAAAAAAAAGCATAACAAATGAGTAAGAGAAATTTATCATTCATTGGCACGATGGCAGTACTTCTGCTACTGCTGTCATCATGTTCTTCGCGCAAGAACATCGTCTATCTGCAAGACATGCACGTAGCAGAACTCTACAAGTTCGACACCAAGCACGAGGCAGTCGTTCACCCCAACGACAGGCTGAAGATTATCGTAAGCTGCGAGAAACCCGCACTCGCAATGCCCTTCAACGCCCGCACCGGCTCAGTGCAGATGCGCGAGGATGGCACAGTAGCCTCAGTAGGCTCCACCGACGACAACAGCTACCGCGTCAACCCCGAGGGCTGCATCGACTTTCCCATGCTGGGCAGCCTCAAGGTCGAAGGCCTCAAGCTCAATGAGGTAAAAGAGCTCATCACCAACAAGATAATAGAAGAAGGCTACATCAACGACCCCCTCGTGTCGGTCGACATTGTAAACTTCAAATACGTAGTTCTGGGCGCAACAGGCTCCAACGGCGTCTTTTCGGTCGATGGTGGCCGTATAACACTCATCGAAGCCATCGCCAAAGCCGGCGACCTCGGCCCCAACGCCCGCATCGACTGCGTGAAAGTCATCCGCGAGGAGGGTGACGGCCGCAAGGTCTACACACACGACCTGCGCGAGAAGAACATCTTCAACTCACCCGCCTTCTACCTTCAGCAGAATGACATTGTCTACGTCGAGCCCAAGTACAAGAAGAAGGACATCGAGGACCGCACCCTGCAGTATGCAACTCTTGCTGTGAGCGTGGCAAGTTCACTCGCTACCATCACTTGGTACCTTACAAGGGAATAAACGTTGAACAATTAACGATTAACGATTAACGATTAACGAGGAACGATTAACGAGGAACGATTAACGAGGAACGAAATACATTTTTTCTAAAAACTCGTTCAACGTTCATCATTCAACGTTAAACATAAAATAAAGAAATATGAGCAACACAAACAACAACAAGGCAGACGTAAACATACTCGACCTTGTTTTTTACCTGCTGTCAAAATGGCCATGGTTCCTGCTCTCCATCCTCATATGCGGCGGAGTAGCGTGGTACAAATACGCCACAGCACCATTAGTCTATTTCGGACAAGCAACAGTGATCATCAAAGACCCATCGAACAAGACAGCGTCGGCAGGTCTCGACCGCTACGACAACCTCATCAACAAGGTGAACGTAGCCAACGAGATACTGCAGTTCCGCTCAAAGAAACTCATGAGCGAGGTAGTCTCTCGCCTCGAAGCCAACGTCAGCTACAGCTACCGAAACGGACTGCGCTCCATTGAGCTCTACACCCAGTCGCCCATAAAGGTATCGTTCCCCGAGGCCACAGCCACCACACGCAACACCTTCACCGTGTCGCTTGCCGAGGGCAAGAAAACCCTCTTCAGCAAAGTGGCAGGAGCCCCCGAGGAGTACACCCTCGAGGCCACCATGGGCGACACCGTGCAGCTGCCCATGGGCCCGGTAGTCATCAACCCCACAAACTTCTACGCACCCCAGTGGAACGGCGTCGAGGTCACAGTCTCACGCGCCCCCATCGCCGCCACAGCAGCAGGCATCCTGGGCCGCATGGCAGTGCGTCAGGAGAACGAAGAGTCGTCAATCCTTCTCTTCTCGTTCAAGGACGACTCACCCGTACGCATCGAGGACATCCTTAACACCCTCATCGACGTCTACAACGAAGAGGCCATCAACGAGAAGAACCGAGTGGCCGTCAACACCGCCGACTTCATCAACGAACGTCTCATCATCATCGAGAAAGAGCTTGGCGGCGTCGAGAGCCAGATTGAGACCTTCAAGAAGACAAACAAGATGTACGACGTAGGCGAGGCAGCCGGCCAGTATATGGGCGAGACCAAACGCTTCACCGACGAAGAGATAGAGCTCGAGACCCAGCTGCGCATCATCAACTACGTGAAAAGCTACCTCTCCGACCCCGCGAAAGAGACCGAGCTCATCCCCACCAACACCGGCGTGGGCGACTCCAAGGTCGAAGGCCTCATCACCCAGTACAACACCATGAAGGTACGCCGCGACAACTACATCGACGCCAGCAGCGAGAAGAACCCCGTGGTACAGGAACTTAACAACAACCTGCGCGCCACCAAGCAGACAATCATCCGCACCATCGACAACCTCATCGTCAGCATCGAGGTGCGCCTTAAGGACGCACGCAGCCAGCTCGACCGCGCCGATGCCCGTCTCGCCACCATCCCCACCAAGGAACGCGAAATGTTGAGCATCGAGCGTCAGCAGAAGATTAAAGAGTCGCTCTACATGTTCCTCCTGAACCGCCGCGAGGAGAACGCCCTCACACAGGCCATGGCCGACAACAACGCCCGCGTCATCGACAGCGCCGAGGCCGGCTACGGAGCCATCAGCCCCAACCGCAACCGCATCCTTCTCATGGGCGGCCTTGTAGGCTTTGCGATACCCGCAGTCATCTTCCTGATGATAATGTTCCTCGACACACGCGTACACACCCGCAAAGACTTCGAAGGCATCATCACCATGCCCTACCTGGGCGAGATACCCATCGACAAGAACCACAAAGGCAAGGCAGGCAAGCACTCGTTCGAGCCCGCCATTAAAGCCGACGGCGACGACCTCACCAGTGAAGCATTCCGCATCGTGCGCACCAACCTCTCGTTCATCATGAAGAAAGACGAGCAGCGCAAGGTCATCACCTTCACGTCGTTCAACCCCGGCGCCGGAAAGACATACATAGCCCGCAACCTCGCGTCGAGCCTCGCCCACGCAGGCAAGCACGTCATCATCGTCGATCTCGACATCCGTCGCCACACAATCTCCAGCCTCACACGCGCCGCAAAGACAGGACTCACCGACTACCTTGTCGACAAGAGCCTGACACCCGCCGACGTCATCCAGCGCTGCAAGGACGGCGACAACATAGACATAATCTCGGCAGGAACAACAGCCCCCAACCCCGCCGAGCTTCTCATGGACAGCCGCCTCGACGAGCTCTTTGCACAGCTGCGCACACAGTACGACTACATCATAGCCGACAACGTACCCGCCGGCATCGTAGCCGACGGCAGCATCTCTAACCGCATCACCGACCTCACAGTATTCGTCGTTCGCGCCGGCCTCATCGACAAGCGCCAGCTGCCCGACCTCGAACAGCTCTACCAGCAGAACAAGTACAAGAACATGTCACTGCTGCTCAACGGTGCCAACCCCAAGCTCCACGGCTATGGATATGGATACGGCTACGGTTATGGCTACGGTTATGGATATGGTTACGGATACGGCCCCGACAAAAAGAAGAAAAAGAAAAAGTAACCTTTCCCGTTAGGGGAACACATAAACTTTACCGCCCTTATCGAGGCCCCACGGCTTTGGTAAGGGCGATTGAGATTTTGTTCATATAAGGGTTAAGGGACTCTTTAGGGAAGATAATATAAGCAAAGGAACTCTCCCTCTTCTGTAAGAGGGACATTGCGAACGAGCAATGTTTGCGACGACGGAAACTTTAGTTTCCCAAAGGAGTGCTGAACTAGTGAAGCCCCCAAAGGGGGAGGGAGTTAGAACAACAAGCAATAGTAACCAAAAA